>JAFKHV010000109.1 GCA_017306715.1 Legionella sp.
CTTCCATTCAATAACTTTAAATCTGAGTACTCCGATAGCATGGTTTCTAACTCAGACTCAACTGCCTGCCTAATTAAATCACGAGCTCCATTCCTTAATAGCTCAGTTAACGGATCAATGATTTTTTGAACTGGCGTGGATACTTCTTTAAGATTACAATCCTTCATGGCGTATTTCCTTTTGTTGATTTTGTTCTTGCGGAACGTTCAACAGGATACGCCACCTAATTTATTTTTCCATACACCAGATTCGAGCATAACTCTATTTAAATAGATGACGGCTAAGAAAAATTTTATTGGTTTGTTGGGTCCTTAAGTGTATCGTCTATCCATCTTAGGAAACAAAGTATTATTTTTCCAATTGATCATCTAATTATATGATAACACCATGTCAAAACTAGTGGGATACGCTCGAGTAAGCACAAACGATCAGGATGTTCAATTAAAACTTCATGCGCTTGAAGCCGCAGGTTGCGCAAAAAACAAAATATTATTGACAAAATTTCAGGGGTTCGTACTGAAAGACCTGGATTAGATAAATGTATAGGCCAACTGGAGGCTGGTGATACTCTTGATATAGCGACTAGATCGATTGGGTCGTTCAATGACTCATTTAGTGATTTTAATTGAAGACTTAGGGAAGAAAGGGATTGGATTTCGGTCACTTTGCGATGGTGCCATTGATACGACAACAGCTTCTGGAGAACTAATTTTTTATATTTTTTCTTCTTTGGCTCAATTTGAACGCCGCTAATTCAAGAAAGAACCAAGGCTGGTTTAGATGCCGCACGTGCAAGAGGTCGAGGTGGTGGAAGAAAAAAGTTGCACCAGATAATCCTAAAGTGCTTACTGCTAAACGTATGCATAAAAATCATGGGATGAGCATCGATGATATTTGCAAAACACTTAAAATATCTCGAGCTAGTTTTTATCGATATCTTGCCCTTGATAACCATAAATAAGATAGCATGTTGAACTTTACGGACAATACTCATTAATGTTAATTATGATATATTTGCATTTTTTATGTGCATATCACAGGAGTTTTTATGTTCGACCTGATTCGTTTGTGGGAAAATACGTTATCTCAACATACCCATACAGAGCCATTTTCTCGTTCTTATGCTCATGATACCCAACAGGCCGCAATTAATTTTATACGAATACAACCCAATCCAGTTTTGAATTTGCAAAGGCTCCAAAGGTTATCTTTGTAAAAACAGCTCAACTTTAAAACCCACTGATTTTTACGATGATTTACCAGAGGTTAATTTGACTGAAGAAGAAGCGGCTCGATTAAACGTAGTTGACGAACAAAAAATCAAAAATCCCCGTTTTTATGATGGCAAACAAATGGTTATCATGGGTGTAACCTACAATGAAAGCGCTAATACGCTCTATTTGGAGGCTAAAAAAGTGCCTTACTCTTTTATTGTTGCGCTGAGTAATAAAAAATTCCCGGAAAATAGTATGCTTTATCAGCTTAATTTTTTTAAGACGGGTGTTCTTGCGCCATTGATAACCCGTAACGGCATGTCGATGTTATTACAAAGAGCCGCTCTTGGATTATATTCAGTTCCAGGTGGTTTTCTAGAAGCTCATGATGAAGAAAAAAGCTGAATTTTCATAATGGGAGTAATTTAGTTGTTGAGACTGCGTCCACTGAATTAGAAGAAGAGCTTGTAGGAATTAAGGGTACAAATCAATTACGTTTCAAGTTCTCTAAACCACAAATTACTGCTCTTTCATTTAGATAAACAGGTACGAATCCTATTGGCACAGTCGAGTTTATTGCGCTTTCTTATGCTGATTGTCATAGTAGTTATTTACAGCAGGTTTTTCTTACCAATGAGGCTAAGGATGCAGGTGAACACACTACGCAACATGAATTAATACCTTTAGATTCTAAAGAACGAAATATTCTTTTGTTAAAGTTGTTAACGGGTCCAATTAAATTGCCTAGAGCAAGCTTATATCTACCCGTAGCATTGAGTTTAACTCGCCTCGAAAATCAGAAGAAGTGTATGATGGCTTTACCTAGAGCGATTCCTGATAGTTTATCTATTACATGGCCATTATGTATCTGTACAGCAAAACCAATGAAATCATTATCTACACCCAAAATTGAATTGGATACACTTAAGACAATACTTCTGGAGGACTACTTAACTCAGAACGAACACTTTAGGGGGTTCTTCAACAGGACCCCTTAATGATATTCAAAAAACACAAATGCTTTACAATAAACCACAATGCATATAATATAGACAATATTTTGTATTACCTCCTAAAGGGGAGTTCATAGATGCAATCTCAAATTGAGAAATTTAAAAAAGCCTTAAGAGAAGAAGCCTTAAAAGAAAGACAACAATGGGAACAAGCTTTAACAGAAATAGACCATAGTTTTAACCCAAGAGATATAAAGCCGAAGGATACTTGTTTAATCATTGAAAAAATTAACGCAGCCGGTCTAAGCGCCCTCGCGAATGCATTGAAGACAAACTCCACGCTGCTTGAGCTCAAAATCGCAGAATTTCACCTTATGAGTCCAGAAGCGAAAAAAACAATAAGGGACGCACTTAAAGAGAATTATACAATTACGGCTTTTAATCACTCCTTAAATACCTCATGGGATGCTCTTCGAGCAAATATTGACCGGATTTTAAAAAATGAATCCTTTGTGAAGGTTGAACGGGATGAACAAATCGATGCTTACTTACTACGCAATCAGCAACTTACGAATTGTTTAAAACCGTTAATAGATGCGCTTGCTGCTGGTGAATGGCTTACGGATGGCGCAGTCATCGACCCTTGTTTAAAAACCCTGGAAGCCTTACTTCCTAAATTGCATCAATTGACCAGTCAAAGTTACCCGCAACAGGCGTATTATCTGCTCACCTACTTTAAAGGGCGTGCGCAAGCAATCGATGAAAGTCCGCTGAAAAAATTCTGCTCCCTTTTAAATTTAGCCCCCTTTCTACATCCACCCTTTCAAGCCGGAATTCGGCAACTGATGCTTCAATTATTATTTTCCGGTGCGTTAAGCTTTGTATTTGAAACTCAGAACCTAATTTCTGAAGAGCAGCTGTTGATCTTAAGTCTGCTCGAAGACAGCCTGGATAAATTAGAACATAAACCCTTTGCAGAAATCGCCTTATTTAAAATTCTGCATCCGGAGCAGAAGTTCACACTGGGTGCTCGTGAAGCATTTGCGATGCAAACCGTGTTGCTGCCCGAAAAGGAAATCCGTGAGCTTCTTTCGGATATTAGACTCAGAGATACTGTAGCCTTTGCTACAAGGCAAAAAATTTGGAACCTATTGGAAGCCCCGCGCGGATGGGCTGGCCTTTTAGAGACTGCCTGTACCGTACCTGAATTCATCAAGGCGATTAAAGCCAAATATCCGCAGGTGCAAAGCGTTACCGCCATTGCCCATTGTTTCTGGGCGCATAAAAACCAGCGTCCACTCACCCTTCCCCTAACGCACGCGCCTCAACCACAGCTTGAGGTCCTTCCGGACTTTAATACAACGCCAAAACTTGAAGACTTAACCTCGGAGTTGAAACAATCTTTAGCCGCCGCGCTCTCAGATAGGTCAAAAGGAATGGAAGAGGCTGAGGCAGTTGAAGTTAACCCTCCACAGCCATACCTTTTTAAGCCCTCGAGTACTCAAGCGTACACACTGTTCGCCTCAAAGAGCAACGCTGAACCCTTAACCGATCATGAGCTCGTCGATAATCGTTTTTCAACGTCTCTTGGAGTGGTTCATGCTTATTCTTATAATTTGCTGACCCGAAAATGCATGACCTTTCGTCCGGCACAAACGGGCGGCGAGCTCAATGTCCGCTTAAATTGTCCCCTATCCTGGATTATGAATTCAAAATTGCAGGACATCAATCAAGAGCTTTTAAAGTATGGTGTACGCCTTCGAAAAGCCGCGAACCCCAAATTGTTTGTTAAAGAAGAGCTTGAATTGGTGGACTGCGCCACCCAACTTCGCGCACAAGGGCTCCCCATCGATAAACTGTATTTGGAGACCGAAGAGGAATATACAAAAAGACTGTCATCACTCGGCGCGTTAATTGGTCAAAAAATGCAGGCTGCCACTTTAAAACAGGAAGTGGTCTTTTTTGCGCTCCAGGAACTACACCATGATGATTCTTCCGTGGACACATTAATGGATGCCATTCATCTTCATTTTAACAGCGGAACAGCAGGCATTCATTATCAAAAAATTGCAGGGTCTTCCTGTTTCCCTGCGATCGTTTACAATAAAAACCTCTTGGAACCGGTTTCGGATCTCCGAGTAAACGAGTTTATTGCTGAATTTACCGGCTTGATTCGTGGAACAGGAGGCCAGGGCTCGGTGCGGCAATTAAGTGTTTGTGCCTTTAAGAAAAAGAATCAGGATGAAGTCTTTCTGGCTGCCAGTTATCATGCGGATTATGCCACCATCAATCAAAATAAAAATGAACACCTCATGCTGGATATAGCCCAGTTAGCCCAAAAATATTGTGTAATCATGGGTGGGGATTTTAACAAGAAAATAGAAAATCCATCGGCTTTTGAGCTTCTTGAAGGAGGGTTGTCTAATGAAAACCTCCAAGTTCGTATGAAATCGACCCCGCCAGGATTGCAATTGAATGATACGATTGATGCGGTCTTTGTGCCTTATTCATTGGATAATGATAATCTATACGAGAATGCCCTTGAAAAAGATTTATATACCTTTTAGGGCTTGATAAGGATGTAGAAAATCCTTTGTTAAAGGCCTCATGTGTATTAGTTCCGATTTAATGACACATCACTTGAAAAGGTGAGAGTTTCCGGTTTTGATAGTATTGCGAACTTAAAATCATAACACAGGAACACTCTCATGTTAAATAGTAACGTTAAAATCATTAAACATAAAGTTGGATTACTCAATCTCGCAGAAGAACTTGGCAATGTGTCAAAAGCATGCAAGGTAATGGGGCTGTCCAGAGATATTTTCTATCGTTATAATGATCCCCTGCAATACTTTCGGACACTCGGTTAAGTTAGTAAATTAATAAACTGAGGTATGATATGAAAGCGAAAAGACCACATAAGATTCACACACAAGAGTTCAAGCAAGAAACCGTAAATTTGGCTGCGAAGTAAGGTGTCGGTAAAACCGCAAAAGAACTAGGTATTTATGAATCACAAATCTACGATTGGCGAGCCAAACTGGCCAAGAAAGCCAGCACCAGCGAGCGAGAAGCGTCACTTGCAGCAGAAGTGGTCAAGCTTAAACGGCAATAGGCCGAAGAAGCGGAGGATCTAGCCATTCTAAAAAAGGCGGCTGCAGATTCAACCGTTCATTGCAACACCTAATTTGTTATAGTTAACTTTTTAGGAGGTACGATGGTATATACGGTATCAAAACGGAGTTTTACAGAGTACCAGCAAAGCACGATTTGGTCATTATGGTCTCAAGGAAAGTCTCTTAGTG
>JAFKHV010000011.1 GCA_017306715.1 Legionella sp.
GCATAAATTCCTGCTTTCATACCTGGCCAAAAACCTCCTGAAATACATCTGGCTCCGTTGCAAAAACGAGACCTAGTCTAAACTTAAGGCAATTTTGTCGAATACAGGACTAGAAATGCGTTCCATAAAACCTACAGCGTTGAAATAGCGTCACTTCCATGGAGAAGTCATTATGCAATGTGTGAATTGGTATTGTAAATACGGCATCAGCTATTGCAGCCAAACGATTTCTTAAGAAGCTAATAAAAAGCAATCCGACTTGTGATATCAGCGTAATCAATACGGATAAAAACCCAGCTTATGGTCAGGCGATTAAAGAACTGAAGCAAGAAGGTAATTTGGTTGTTCAAGTCAAACATTTCAAATCGGAAAGGCCTAAAGACACCAGTACTGTTGCTTTTTACCTATGCCTTTCAAACCTGAGCCTAATTCTGAGGCATCAATTCTAATCCATCACCACAAAGAACTAAGTCATGCCGAACGTAGTGGGGGATCTCCTGCATACAGTATGAAACGATGGATAAAATTGATTTGCTTTATCCAGGAACCATTAATTCTAATGTATCATCAAAAAAGACTAGGTCATCCAAACGCAGTGCACACTGCATGTATCGAGTGAATTAAGCCGAACGGATACCCATTGAATGACACATCAAACGACCAAAAGAGTTACTATCGTTTCACTCTTTAACCTAAAAACCAATGCAACACTTTGTAGGATAAAATTGTCAGGATTGAGGCCACAGGTAAGGTTAGAATCCAGGACATGAATATGTTCCGAATAACAATTAAGTTTAAAGCACCGATACCGCGAGCCAATCCTACTCCTAGTACTGCACCCACCAGAGTTTGTGTTGCAGAAACCGGAATACCCGTGCTTGTAGAAACCACTACAGTTGTCGCCGCAGCTAATGTAGCGGCAAAAGCACGGCTGGGGGTCAATGCAGTAATCGAACTCCCTACGGTTTCAATTACTTTACGTCCATACATAAGCAGACCCGTGACCACACCAATACAACCGAGCAAGATGATCCAGGAAGGGTAATTATTTGCATCAAAGGCCTGTTGTGAATGCCATAAAAGACTATAGATGATGGATAAAGGTCCTACTGCAAGAGCGACGTCATTAGAGCCATGTGCGAAAGCCATAGCACATGCGGTCATAGCCATAAGGACAGCGAAATATTTTTCAACATGAATAAAACGCTCACGTCGACGGATTCGTGGGTGTTCAGGGATACGGCGAATAAAAAACATGCCAATAAGTGTAATAAAAATACTTGTTGCTAGAGTAACTGCCAGGTTCTGTTTAAAGTTTAAATGGATATCAAAATGATTTAAGCCTTTAAAAACAGTAATAAAAGATAAAATTGATCCAATTAAAAAGAGGTAGATCGGGATATAGAGTTTTGCTTTTGCTAACGGATTACTTTTAATGAAAATCGTTTGCTGAATACTTATAAATAGTAAATACGCTGTAATGCCCGAAATCATTGGTGATGTAACCCAACTAATTGCAATACGGCCCACCTGATCCCAGTGGACTGCATCACTGCCTAAAACTACGGCACCAAAGCCAACCATTGAACCGACTAAAGCATTTGTAATGGATACAGGTACACCAATATAGCTGGCTAAATTCATCCAAATGGTACAAGCGAGTAATACTCCGAGCATTCCTTCAACTAAAATTAATGGCTGGTCAGATAGTTGGCTGCTGTTAATAATCCCATCCCGCATGGTTTCAGTAACCCCATTACCTCCAAGGAAGGCACCGGCAAATTCGAATATGATAGCAATGAGCATAGCCTGTTTTGCGGTCACCGCTTTCGAGCCCATTGTGGTACTCATGACATTAGCCAGATCGTTTGCACCCACCCCCCAAGTCATCATAAAACAAAGAACAATGGCAACAACAAGATACAAAAGAGAATAATCCATAAAACTTACTACCGCGCAATTAGAATTTGTAACCGACTGCCCACAGTTTGAGCATTATCGGCGAGGTCGTCAACCCATTGGACCAACTTATAGAGAAAGATGATTTCTATAGCAGACAGGTCTTTTTCTATTTCAAAAATACGATGTCGCACCTCAGCAAGTAAATCATCGCTTTTGTGTTCGATATCGTAAAGAGTCATGATCATTTTTTCTACAATCTTGACTTCAGAGCCACGAAAACTGGTCTCGAGTAATTCGTCTAACTCATTAATTGCCTTGCATGCCTGTTTTGAGGCATCCAAACAGCTGCTTAAAAAAGGCATAAACAATGGAGTTAATGTTTCAGGAATGGTCATCTGACGACTCATGATAAGGATTGCAATATCTTCCGCCCTGTTAGCAATACTGTCTTGGGCACTGAGTAACTCTAACAAATCAGTGCGAGAAACAGGTAAGAAAAGTCCAGTCGGTAAATGCAGTCGCAAATCACGTTTGATCAAATCGGCTTCTTTTTCGAGTAAAGAAATCTTATTTTTGATCGCTTCAGCGGTAGGCCAGTCTTTTTTTAAGATGGCTTCAAAAAATGGGTACAACTGTTTTGCGCATTGATGAACTTTACGCATATGCTGTTCGATTGGTCTGATTGGAGAAGGACCAAACATATTAAAAATGCCACCCATAACGCTCTCGAGCAAAATATTTTGCGGAAGTATACCCAAACTTTTATCAGAACAAAACCCATTCATTTTCTGTATAGGTGCTACACTAAGAAAATGTTAGACAAAATCGTCTTATACATTTAACAACCAAATATAGATTCAGAAAAACGGACAGGGGGTCAGAATGAAATGGGGATGGATTCTCGTGGTACTTATGAGCTCGTCATTGTATGCTCAAAATATGATTACCAAAGTAATTCCGCTGCAATATATCCCCGCAGAGAAGGCAATACAATTGATGCAACCCCTATTGCAGCCGGGTGAGTCATTAAGTGGCTCGGGGCAAACATTAATGGTAAAGGTTAATGATTCAACTTTAACCCAGATTCGCTCTGTTTTACACCAAATTGATATACCCCCGGTAACTTTTCATATATCCGTACATCAAGGTGATCCTCAGTGGCTGAGTAGTCAAAATGATAATGCTGAAGTCAATAGCACCCAACAACAGGCGCAGTTATTGCAGGATCAATCAGTCAATGTTATGAGTGGGGATTCAGCACTAGTTGCTCTGGATCAGGAAGTGCCTATTGTCACTTCTGTGGGCGGGGGATATTTTGCGGGCATTACTTATCAGCAACATCAAATTCATAATGGATTTTTGGTACGTCCCGTGTTGCGTGGCTCACAAGTGCAACTTAGTGTGCGACGATTACGGGAGCAAGCAAATCCCGCGGGTGGGCAACAATTTGATAGTCAAAAAGTGGATACTACAGTGATGGTTCCACTAAATAAATGGGTATCACTCGCGAACCCTGAAGGAGCCCAGGATACGGATAATTCATCCTCCTATGCTACTGCAGGTAATACATTTGCACAACAAGCGACGGTTTATATAAAAGTTAGCATTGTAAATAATGGTCGTGCACGTGATGAAAATCGCCCTCGAAACAGCATTAATGGGGCTGATGGCTGGTAAATTTTAAAAGCAAAGTGTGCATAGTGTATACTTAGAAAAGACCTGAATCTTTTGAGGAGACGGCATGGCAACTATTAATACGTTAGCCAATCATCTATTAATCGCAATGCCTTCATTACATGATCCTAATTTCGAAAAAACAGTGATTTATATCTGTGAACATCGACAGGAAGGTTCGGTCGGGTTAATTGTAAATCGTCCCATGCAATTTTCCTTATCTTTAGTATTTGAGCAATTGGATTTAAAGCCCACCACTGTTAAAACAAGCGAGCAACCGTTAATGTTTGGTGGACCGGTACAACCTGAGCGCGGTTTCGTTGTTCATAAACAACTGGGGGAGTGGCGCTCGAGTTTGTTTTTACAACAGGAAGTGACGATAACCACTTCCAATGATATCATTCGCGCCATAGCTGCGGATAAAGGACCACCAGAAGCATTAATCACTCTGGGGTATAGTGGTTGGGTAGAGAACCAGTTGGAAAAAGAAATTGTTGAAAATGTTTGGCTTGTCTGTCCTTATCGTTCAGAAATATTGTATGAAATCCCTTTTGAAGATCGTTGGGAATATGCTGCAAAAACACTTGGTGTGCGCATGGAACAATTAACAGGTGGAATGGGGCATGCCTGAAGGTGTTTTTTTAGGTTGGGATTATGGTTTTAAGCGAATTGGTGTCGCTGTAGGACAAATGCTTACCTGCAGTGCGACACCTCTACCTACCATCAAGGCGCAAGAAGGCGTGCCCGATTGGCATGGTGTAACGCGTCTTATCAAAGAATGGAATCCTCAAGCATTAATTGTTGGTTTACCAACCTGTATCGATGATTCAGAATTATTTACGACATCTGCTGCTCGACAATTCGCACAGGATTTAAAGTCGCGTTATGGTTTGCCGGTGCATTTAGTGGATGAGCGATTATCAACAGTAGAGGCTCGTGGTCAACTGTTCGCGCAGGGTGGATATAAGAAAATTAAAAAATCTGCCGTGGATGGAATTGCCGCCTGTGTTATACTCGAACAGTGGTTACAGTATCCAAACGATAGTCTATGAAACATTTTCTGGAAATTAGCACATTAACACGTGTAGAAATCGAAAATCTAATATTAAAAGGTTTAGCGTTCAAACAAAATAAAAAATTTCCCGCCTATCCTCATCTTCATGTAGCGCAATTATTTTATGAGAACAGCACGCGCACTCGAGTTAGTTTTGAGCTCGCTGCAAAAAATTTATCCCTAAATGTAGTAAATCTAGATTTGAGCACTTCCTCTGAAAATAAAGGTGAAACCGTTGCCGACACGGTACAAACTCTAGCAGCGATGGATATTCCTTATTTTGTCATTCGACATCAAAGTAATACGCTTCATTTAGAACTGTCTAACCGGTGGACGAATGGAGTACAGATCATTAATGCTGGTGCGGGAACCTATGCCCATCCCAGTCAAGCGTTACTGGATGCACTCACTATTTATGAGCATAAAAAACAATTCGCTGATTTGAAAATTGCAATCTTGGGTGATTTACGTCACTCTCGAGTTGCTTCTTCTTTCCAGTGTCTGTGTCGCATATTAGGTGTTAAGGAATTAGCATTAATTGCCCCACTCGTTTGGCAGCCTGAGGTTGTTCACTATGGCTATGTAACCAATAATATCAAGGAGGGTTTGGCACACGCAGACATAATTATGTGCCTACGAGTACAAAAAGAGCGCCTATTGCCTGAGGAGAACCTTGATATAGATACCTACCGTAAAGAGTTCGCCTTAACCGAGGCGCATTTACAGTATGCGAAACCTGAGGTTATGGTTATGCATCCAGGACCAATCAATCGGGGTGTAGAAATAGATAGTGAAGTTGCAGATGGGAATAACTCACTTATTCTTCAGCAAGTAAAAAATGGCATTTACGCACGAATGGCGATTTTTGATACATTAATCACGTCTTCGCGCGGTTGATTAAAAAGTCAGGAATATCCGCTCTTGATTTTAACTGGGTGCACGTAACATCTGTTTAAATGAAAAAGCTTGCTGCAAGTGGCTTATTTTTACTTGCTGTTGTTCCTGCATATCCGCAATAGTGCGAGCAACCTTCAATAACCGATGATAACTTCGGGCAGACAGTTTTGATTGATTTAAAGCCTGGCTCAAAAAAGCTAATTCTTCTTTATCTAATTGACATGCTTCTTCACAGGCACGTGCATTAAGTTGTGCATTAAGACATCCCTGACGTTGAATTTGCAGTTGCCGCAATGAGGCGGCTTGAGCGCGAATGATAGGGCTTTGCGGTGGAGCTTCTGCTCTTGGTGCTAATAACTCAGCCTGGGATAATGCGTGGACTACAATATGCATATCGATTCGATCTAGGAGTGGTGCAGATAATTTGCCTATATAACGGCTAATTCGGTCAGAACTACAGATGCAATTACCTTGCTTATTTCCCCATTGGCCACATGGGCAGGGGTTCATTGCCGCTAAAAATTGGAACTGAGCAGGAAAATCCGTTTGTGTTGCCGCGCGTGCAATAGATATTACCCCGGATTCGAGGGGTTCGCGCAAGGTTTCCAACACGTGACGATTAAACTCCGGAAGTTCATCCAGAAATAATATCCCATGGTGGGCGAGCGATATTTCTCCAGGTTTAGGAGGATTGCCGCCACCGACTAAGGCCGCTGGAGAGGCCGTATGATGGGGGGCGCGGAAAGGGGGTAATTGCCAATTACTAAAGTCAGTTTTTTTACCTTTGATAGCATTTATAGCGGCACATTCTAATGCCTGCTCCTCTGACATTAAAGGCAGCAGCGAATGAAAACGTTTGGCAAGCATGGTTTTACCACTTCCCGGAGCTCCTGAAAGTAAAACACTGTGTCCGCCACACGCGGCAATTTCCAAAGCTTTTTTCGCATGAAATTGTCCTTTCACATCCGACCAATCTTCGTTTAAATTCGGTAAGGCGATTTCTGGTTTTGGCGGTAAAGATTGGAGCGTGGTTGTTTTGTTTAAATAAGCACAAACTTCGCGTAAATTGTTGGCGATGAGGATGTTTGGGTAGCTGGTCAATACGGCCTCATCTGTATTTGCTTGAGGAATGATCAATATTTTTTGTGCCTTATGGGCTGCAAGGACGGTAGGGATAATGGTTGTTATTCCCCGTAAATCGCCACTTAATGCGAGTTCACCGATAAACTCATGCTCAGTCAGATTGGCAAGCGGGATTTGTCCTGAAGCGGCTAAAATTCCCAAGGCGATGGGTAAATCAAATCCACTGCCAATTTTAGGTAGATCAGCAGGACTTAGATTGACCGTTATTTTGCGGCACGGGAATTCGTATTGACTATTGATTATTGCTGAGCGCACCCGATCCCTGCTTTCTTTAACGGCGGTTTCAGGTAACCCCACCAGAGTAAAAGCAGGTAGCCCGTTTGAGAGATGAACTTCAACAGATACTAATTTAGCGCTTATACCTAAAGTACTGCGCGTTTGCACACAGGCAAGGTTCATGGACATTCCTTAAATGTAGTTGTTGGACTTTCGAATGGACGTATTTTCCTTACGCCAATGCAGCTTATTTCTTATCAGACGGCTTTTTTGAATTTTGTTCCATGGAAAGCGCATTTACTTGCTGTTGTAACAGCTCTAATTTTTCACGGGTACGTGCTAAGACCTTGGTTTGCACATCAAATTCCTCACGGGTCACTAAATCAAGATGTGAGAAAGCGGCTTGCAGAACATCTTTAAATTTTTGTTGAATGTCTTTTTCAATATTCTGTAGACTTGTAGGTAATGCTGCCATTAATTTTTTGGCCAGATCATCGAAATATTTGGGGTCGAACATTATTACTCCATTTTATTTTTATACTGAGTCTAACAAAAGTCATTATAGAGCGGAATAGATTATGAAAATGATTACAGCGATTATTAAACCTTTTAAACTAGATGATGTGCATGAAGCATTATTAGATATCAATATACCAGGTATTACGATTTCTGAAGTTCGCGGTTTTGGGAGGCAAAAAGGACACACAGAATTATATCGTGGTGCTGAGTATGTGGTTGATTTTTTACCTAAGATTAAAATTGAATTGGCTTTACCCGATGATCTGGTCGATGCAGCCATTGAGGCTATCTGTAAGTCCGCTTTTACTGGGAAAATTGGTGATGGTAAAATATTTGTTTATGATTTAGAGCAGGTGATCCGGGTGCGTACCGGAGAAATAGGTGCCGATGCTTTGACTTAAATATCAGGATTCAACACGACGCTGAATGCCATTTTGAGTAATCACGGCATTCATAGGAATATCCCAGGGATAAGGTTGGATATAATCAACCTGTTGGAATTGATAGGCAACACCAAATAAATTGGCCTGAAGTTGTGCAAATGTACGGTCATAATATCCAGCTCCCATACCCAACCGGGTACAGTGAGCATCAAAAGCGACCAAAGGCACAAAAATTATGTCTAGGTCAATTAGGGATATAGCCTGGTCTCTTGATACCTCAGGTTCGGGAATACCATAGCGATTTAAAGCGAAGGGTGTCGCGGGGGTTGCTGGTAAAAAGGACAGGGTTATCCCATCCTCATTGATAACGGGAAAGTAACAAAATTTTCCTTGATAAGGTGCGGTTCGCCAAATAGGCTCTAAATCAATTTCACCATTCACCGCAAAATAAAGACCAATACGTTTTGCATAACGATATTCGCGTAAGTTGCGAATACGTGAACAAACTTTTCTCGATATTTTCATATGATATTCATGCGGTAAACGCTGTCTAATCTGTTTTATCGTGTTACGAAGCGCAGTTTGTAAGGGGTCGGCCATAAACGCGGGGTACCGGAATAAGATATTTTTCTTTAATTATCTTTAGTTTATTGAAAAAGTGCAAGTCGCTTCATTGTATCATTAGGTGAAAAAATATCATTAAGGGCTAGGCAAAAAAATAAAAATAAGGTATATAGCCGTTTTTAAGTAATGGATTCTGAGGCTGAGCTTGTGTATGGAAGGAGCTGTGAATGAGTGTTGTCATAGGAATTGAAAACTCTCTAATCTTAACAGCACGAGTTTGACCTCGAGTATTGACAATAAATCATTGAGAGAAAAAAAATGAGCGATTTATTTGATGAAGATACTGATGACACCGATGTAGAAGTGGGTGATGAGTTTTTGGATATTGATGAAGAGTTAGTTGAGGTTGAGGATGATATTGACGAACAATCTCATCGTGGCGTAGATGCACGAAGACGTTTAGAGAGTATGCTTGATGAAAAACGACTCCGTGATGAGCTCGATGATTTTGGTGATTATTAACTTATTCAGGTCTATTGCAGTACCCTCTGTTACAGGTACTGCTTGAGTCCCATGACAAAGAGCGAATTATCTATCCCGAGTCATAATGCTGCTACCCCCTGGATTATTTCCCCTCAGGAGCGGGTTTTCCTGGGAGATGCATTAATAGAAACACTAAGTGTTCAGGGAGGTATCGCGCAGCATTCTTTAAGTCATTGGCAACGTTTGCAACATTCCGCTGTGTTTATGGGGTATCGAGCCTGCCCGGACTTTGAAACTTGGCATTTAGCGCTACAGCAGCAAATAAAACACGATAACCTCGTTAATGGCGGAGTGAAAGCGATATTAACGGGGGGGGTGGCCTGTCGTGGTTTACTATCCCAAGGCGAAGATAACCGACTGCTGGTACAGACTTTTATTTATGAGCCATCTCGCGACCCTATTCGCGTTGCGCGGGCAACATGGCAACGCGATGCGTTAAACCCTATTTATCAAGTAAAAGCTATGAGCTATCTCGAAGGGATTTTTGCGCAGCGATATGCCCAGCGCGCAGGTGCTGATGATGTGCTATTTTTTAACCAACAGGAACACGCAACAGAGACTTCGTGTGCCAATTTATTTGTAATTCATCAAAATAAAATTTTAACACCGCCTATAGCTGATGGTTTAGTTTCTGGAATTATCAGAAAAATACTGTTGACCCAAAGCCGAGATATAAATTTAATGTGTATGGAGCAGTCCATCACGCTCGAGACACTCATGCAAGCCGAGGCTGTTTTTGTAACCAATGCATTGCAAGGGATACGTTGTGTTCAAGCACTGGATGATATTAACTGGCCTACGACCCATCCATTTATTGAAAAAATTCAGTCTCTACTTCTTTAATTTGAGGTAGTTTTTTTATCCTTAAATAAATTTTACTTAAACAGTAAAGCAAAAAAATTAACCCGATGATTAATAAGCCGCTGGCTCGATATTTATCTGGCGTTAATGCAAAGTCCCTGCCTGCGTATCCACAATATGTATAAATTATTTCTGGAGGCAGCAAAAAGGCAATGGTCGTAACAAGATAAGTTCTTAACGATATCGTGGTTGCACCCAGAGCATAATTTACGAAATTAAATGGGACAATGGGAAAGAGGCGCAGGAAGGCGACAGAAAGCCAGCCCTTTTGCTCAACACTGCGAACGATTTTAAAAATTAAACCCTGCTGTTTGCGTAATTGCTCCTGAAACAGATAGCGCGTAATTAAAAATGAAAAAGTTGCGCCCAGCGTCGCACCTGCAAGATTAAGCGCTGTTCCCAAGAAAGGGCCGAAAAGTGCGCCGCCAGCTAAAGTAACAATCATAGTTGGCAGAAAGAGCAAAGTTGCAAGACAATAAATAAACAAAAACAGGACTGGAGCAAGCCAACCCATCAGCTCAACCCAGTGGATGATTTCTCGAGCATAATTTTGAAATAAAACAGCCATGGATATTAGTAAGAGCAACGCAGGTACAAAATAAAATAATTTTGAGTGGACGGGTTTACGGATGTGCACTTGGATTTTTAACTCCGATGGATGCTAAACAACTAGTCTAATATACCCACGCGGAACATACAATCTTGCAAATAATCCTGGGTTTGGGTATAACCAGCATCATTCGTCTATAGAGAATAAAGGTTATGGATCAAAAAAATTGGAAAGAAATGCTTAAAGAAAAAGCAAAAAAATGGATTAAATCGCTTTTACTCCACTGTTTTCGTCTGGAAGTCCGTGGTGAATATCATCCTGATACGAACTCAGTGATTATTGCTAATCGAACCTCAAAAATCGATTTATTGCTGTTGGCAGCTTTTTTACCGGAACGCTTAACCGTTGCCATTCATCCGCAAGCGGCTGGAACGTTATGGATGAGCGTCATGGGGATGTTCGCGGATTTAATCGAAGTCGATTCGACCCGTGCCCAAGCGGCTCGTGCCTTGATTAAAGCGATTAAATCAGGAAAACGTTGCGTTATTTTCCCACAAGGTATCAGCCTGCAGGAGGAAAGTCTTCGCGTATACGATGGTCCGGCATTGGTTTTACAAAAGGCCGGAGCCTCCGTGATTCCTGTGCGTATTGATGGGCCGCAACATAGTATTTTTTCAATCAGTAAAGACAAGCATCGTACCCGTCTTTTTCCAAAAGTTATTTTAAACATTTTACCCACGCAACGATTCACCACAGATGTTAAAGAGTCTGCAGCCCGCGCGCGCGTGAGTTTGCGTTTATTTCGCCTTATCAGTGAGCTATCCTTCGCCAATAGCTTTCGTCCGCAACCCCTGTTTCAAGCATTGCTTGAAGGTGCTTATCTGGGCAGCAAGCATCAATGTAAAATTGAGGATACCAATCGTACGCCTTTATCCTATCGACAATTTATTGCACGTTGTTTCATTTTAGGGCGACAAATTAAAGATCAAACGCAGGCAGGCGAATATGTTGGGGTTATGATGCCAACCACCATCGCAGGGATGGTGACTTTTTTTGCATTACATGCCTATCGACGTTTACCCGCCATGCTCAATTTCAGTATGGGCTTTTATAATCTGTTTTCTGCTTGCCATACCGCAGGAATTAAAACCATTTACACCTCAAAACAATTTATCGCAACCGCGAAACTCGAGACATTAATCGACGAATTAAAAGATGCAGGTCTAACTATCCGCTACTTAGAGGATTTTAAAGAACACATTAGTTTAGGCAATAAACTAGCGGGTTTGCTCAAAGGCACCTTCCCATTATTAGCTTATAAGTTATTGGGCTCTCCGGTAAATGCCGCGCAACCTGCAGTAATTTTATTTACCTCAGGCTCTGAAGGAGTGCCTAAAGGTGTTGCATTAAGTCATGCGAATATCCTTGCTAATTGCTGGCAATTAACTTCGCGAGTGGATTTTTCTTCTCGGGATATTTTCTTTAATTCGTTACCTATTTTCCATTGCTTTGGGTTAACCGCAGGATCCATACTCCCCTTGATGGTCGGAGTAAACTGCTTTTTTTATCCCTCACCCTTACATTATAAAATTATTCCTGGTTTAGTTTATCAAACGGGCGCTACCATCATGTTTGGTACCGATACATTTCTAACAGGTTATGCTCGTGCCGCAGAGCGTCATGACTTTAACACGGTGCGTTATATCTTCGCCGGAGCAGAAAAAGTGAAACCCGAGACAATTCGGCACTGGAGTGATAATTTTGGCGTGAAAATATATGAGGGCTATGGAGCTACAGAGACAGCTCCAGTCATTTCGACGAACTGTCCCTTAGCATTTATACCGGGAAGTGTCGGCATGCTTTTACCGATGATAGAAAGTAAAATAACCCCTGTTGAAGGGATTGCTCATGGTGGACGACTGCATCTACGCGGACCAAATGTGATGTTGGGGTATTTATCTCAAGAGGCGCGGGGTATCATTAATGCACCACAGGATGGTTGGCATGATACAGGTGATATAGTAACAGTCGATGACGAAGGGTTTATTCATATTGCTGGCCGTGCTAAAAGGTTTGCTAAAATAGCTGGAGAAATGGTTTCTTTAACTGCAGTCGAAGGAATTGCTGCATCGATATGGCCTGAAGTATTGCATGCTGCAATTGCGCGTAAAAGCGTGAAAAAAGGCGAAGAAATTATACTGTTTAGTGAGGCAGCAAATGCGGAGCGAGGACCTTTCATCAAAAAAGTGCAGGAACAAGGTTATTCAGAATTACTCATCCCTCAGCAGATTTATGGCAACAGCAAAGTTCCTATTTTATCTTCGGGAAAAATTGATTATGTGACCTTAGAACAACAGCTTCAAGAGTCAACGGAGATGCTTCACGATTTAAAAGGTAAAGCCACTTAATGTGGCTTTTACCCTTTGTTCAAAACATACTCGCCAGGTGCGTCCACCAAGGGTGGATAAGCCAAATGTGTAAAGTTGGGTGCTGAAACATCCTTACCTGACTGCTTCTTAAGCCATTTCATCCATTCGGGCCACCAGGAGCCTGGATGCTCCTGCGCCTGTTGGTACCAATCTTCGGCATTTAAGTGAGATTGATCATTGGTTTTATACCCATATTTGTTCGCTGTAGGCGGATTAATGATCCCGGCGATATGCCCTGACCCACCCAGAACAAATTGTTTTGGGCCTTTCATCAATTCAAAACCAATATAGGTTGTTTTCCACGGAGCGATGTGATCTTTTTCTGTGGAGAGGAAAAAAGTGGGAATATCGATAGTGCTGACGTCGATATGGGTATGATTAATCTGGATCTTATTGGGTTTGGCCAGGTCATTATGTAAATACATCCACCGTAAATATTGAGAATGCATGGTGGCAGGCATATTTGTAGAATCGGCATTCCAGTAAAGAATATCAAAAGGCACGGGATTTTGTCCTCGTAAATAATTTTTTACGAAAAAGGACCAAACCAAATCGTTGGCGCGAAGTGAGTTGAAGCTTGAAGCCATAAATTTGCCGGCCAAATAACCTTTTTCTTTCATCTCCTCTTCAAGCTTAGCGATTTGTTGTTCATCGATATAAACTGAAATATCACCTGGATCACTGAAATCAATCATTGATGCAAGGAACGTTGCACTGTGAATAGAATTGTCATTGTGGGCTTTATTGTAAGCGAGCAATAAAGATTGTAGTGTTCCCCCAATGCAAAACCCTAGGGTATTGACTTGTTTGGTGTTTAGTTGATTCTGGATAACAGAAATTGCCTCTTGCGGTCCTTCTTTTAAGTAGTCATAGAGACTCTTATCGGCAAATTGCGCATCAGGATTAATCCATGAAATAACAAACACGGTAATTCCTTGCGACACAATCCAGTTGATGAATGAATTATGTGGACTCAGATCAAGAATGTAGTATTTATTAATCCACGGTGGAATAATTAACAAGGGAATTGATTTTACCTTTTTGGTCTGAGGAGTAAACTGGATCAACTCCATCATTGGGTTGCGATAAATAACTTTTCCAGGCGTAACTGCTAGATTAACCCCTAATTTAAACGCTTCCATATCCGTCATTTTAATTGCGATACGCGAAGAGCCCACTTCTAAATCAGAAAGCAGATTATGTAGACCCTGAAGTAAGTTTTTTCCGTGACTTTTGAGTGTTTCATCCATTAATTGTGGATTCGTATGCAAAAAATTAGCGGGAGATAGCGCGTCTAAATACTGTCGCGTGAAAAATTGGATGCGTCGTGCGGTGTTCGCATCGGGATAGTTCATTTCAGCAAACAAGGTATTCATGTGTTGCGTGGCCAGAAGATATTGCTGACTTAATAGACTGAAAAAAGGATTGTTTAGCCAATCTTCACTGTTGAAGCGATGATCAGTTACCGGCATTGGCGTTCCTTCAAGCCAATGCATAAACTGTTTTTGCGCCAGTTCAACAGCATCTTGCCAATAAGCAATTTGCATATCCCAAACTTTTTCCGGATTATTTAAAATAACCGTCATTACATTTTGAAAATGTTTTGTTAAATCAATATATTGCTCAATTATTGACTTAATTTGAAGGGGCTTCTTTTGAATTTCATTAATAATTTCGAGGCTCTTACCAGCAACAGCCTGCATTAACTCGCCTAATTCTCTATCATGCATCATCCCAAGGCTCCTGTGGGGCAAATTGATTTCAATTATTCATTGTGGGATCTTTATAGAGGTTTAGCAAGTATATACAGACAGGTATTGAATTTGGGTGCTCAAAGCACCCAAAAAATTTATGTTTTACGATTGAAAACGAGTAAAGACCATTCTTTATCCGTTTGATGTGTGCTCATTAAAAAGCCATCAGAGTAGTGTTCAACTAATTCAGTTGCTTGTTCAGTCAAAATTCCTGAAAGAATCAACTGTCCTTCTGGGTGAAGTAAATCCCAAAATCGTTGTTTCAAGGAGAGCAGGGGGGTTAATAGAATGTTTGCAATAATAAAATCAACAGGATGATGTAATTGCTCTGGGCTCATGATTTCGAGCTGATTTAAAGTGATCTCGTTGGTTTTGGCATTGGTTTGCGTTGCCTGAAGCGCTTGGGGATCAATATCCACGGCGTAGACCTTCTCTGCCCCTAGTTTAACTGCCGCTAACGAGAGAATACCTGAGCCGCATCCATAATCAATTAGTTTTTTATTAACAAGTTGCGCTTGGTCGAGCCAGGTAAGGCACAAGGAAGTAGTGGGATGAGTTCCCGTTCCAAACGCAAGTCCTGGATCAAGGATAAGATTCACCGCCGAAGGTTCAGGTGGTTCACTCCACGTAGGACAAATCCAGAGACGATTACCAAATCGTTGGGGTTTAAAATCATCCATCCAAACCCGTTCCCAATCCTTATCTGCGATTATTTCCAATGTAATGATCAGTTGGGGATGGCTCAGCAGTAGAGATTCTTGCACTTCGCGAGCCTGTTCCTCTTCAGCATACAATACTTGTAAAACAACTTCCGGCCACAAAGGCGTAGTGCCAGGCTCAGGCTCGAGCACAGGATTATCAAAGCGATCACTATAGGTAATCGACAGTGCACCGCCATCCTCAAGCTCTTGACTCAATGATTCAATGGTTTCGCTCGGACAATTATCAATCGTTAACTGATACCACATATTAGTCCTTAAGCATTTTTTCAAGATAGTGAATGTTGGTGCCACCTGCAACAAACGATTGATCATGCATAATGCGTTGATGCAACTCAATGTTGGTTTTAATCCCTTCAATAATAATCTCGTCAAGAGCATTACGCATACGTGCTATAGCCTCAGCACGATTTGCCCCATAACTAATCAGTTTACCAATCATTGAATCATAATTAGGCGGCACGGTATAACTACTGTAAATATGAGAGTCAAAGCGTATGCCTGGTCCTGCGGGTTGATGCAATAGCTTGATCGTTCCTGGTGAGGGCATAAATGTTCGTGCATCTTCAGCATTGATACGACACTCAACAGCATGTCCGCGTAAGTTTATGTCATGCTGTTGTAAAAACATGGGGAGATCGCTTGCGATTTTAATTTGTTCTTTGACCAAATCAATACCCGTAATTAGTTCGGTTACTGGGTGTTCAACCTGAATTCGTGTATTCATTTCGATAAAGTAAAAACACCCGTCTTGATACAAAAATTCAAAAGTACCTGCACCGCGATATTGTAATTCTTTACATGCTTTTACTACCGAAGCCCCAATCGTATCGCGTAAATCCTGACTAATTCCCGGAGCAGGAGCTTCTTCAACTACTTTCTGATGTCGTCGTTGCATGGAACAATCACGTTCACCTAAATGAATCGCATGTCCTTTACCATCACCCAATACTTGAAATTCGATATGACGAGGATTTTCAAGAAATTTTTCCATATATACGGTGGAATTATTAAAAGCAGCCTTAGCTTCACTTCGTGTGAGTGCAATAGCACTCAGGAGATTGGATTCGCTATGAACCACGCGCATTCCGCGACCGCCACCGCCACCTGCTGCTTTGATAATTACGGGATATCCTATACGGTGGGCTATTTCCAGATTGCGTTCTTCATCATCACCCAGCGGACCATCAGAACCAGGAACGCAAGGAACACCGGCGGCTTTCATGGCATGGATAGCGGATACTTTATCGCCCATCAAGCGAATAGTATCTCCTCTGGGGCCAATAAATTTAAATCCGCTTTGTTCGACGATATCAGCAAAATCAGCATTTTCTGATAAGAACCCGTAACCTGGGTGAATGGCAACAGCATCGGTTATCTCAGCGGCTGAAATTATCGCCGGTATATTTAAATAGCTTTTTTGCGCTGGTGCCGGTCCGATGCAAACTGTTTCGTCAGCAAGTCGTACATGAAGCAGGTCTTTATCGACATCTGAATGTACCGCTACAGTTTGAATACCCAGCTCTTTACAAGCACGCAAAATGCGTAGAGCAATCTCACCGCGGTTGGCTATTACTATTTTACTAAGCATGCGTGCACCTTATTCGATGATAAATAAAACTTGATCGTATTCCACTGGCTGGCCATTTGTTATCAGGATATCAACGATTTTTCCTGCGCGATCGGCTTCAATTTCGTTAAACATTTTCATGGCTTCAACAATACAGAGCACATCACCTACTTTAACCGACTGTCCGATGGTAACAAAAGGTGCGCTGTCTGGTGACGGTGAAGTGTACATTGTTCCTACCATGGGTGAGCGAATTTTATGTCCAGCGCTATTGCTAGTGGTAGGCGTGCTCGCTTTATTTTCGATGAGAGCTTCTGTAGATTGTGCGCTTGATATTACTTGTGGTGCTGAAGTTATTTGAGGAGGAGATACGTAGCGTACGTCAGGTCCATGGTTGCTATAACGACTCAAACGCAGCGATTCTTCGCCTTCTTTGATTTCAATTTCTGAAATACCAGTCTCTTCAAGCAGTTCAATTAACTTTCTTATTTTACGAATATCCATTATGCAGATCTCTCTAATTCATTAATAATCGAATCAAGTGCCAATTTATAGCCTTCTACTCCTAAGCCGCTTATTGTTCCTTTAGCGATATCGGAAAAGTAGGAGTGCTGGCGAAATGGTTCACGGGAATAAATATTGCTGATGTGTACTTCGATAAAGGGTATGGCAACAGCGCATAAGGCGTCCCTAATTGCAACGCTGGTATGCGTATACGCAGCAGGATTGAAAATAATACAGTATATCTGTTCATCCAGTGCTTGATGTATTTTGTTGATAATTTCATGCTCAGAATTGCTCTGAAAACAAGATATAGCAAGGCCTGCATTTTGGGCCTGTTGTGTTAACTTTTGATTAATCTCGTTTAACGTGCAGGTACCATAAATTTGGGGTTCGCGTCTGCCAAGCAGATTTAAGTTGGGTCCATGCAAGACCATGATTTTGTTCATCATGCCGTTATTATAGAATAAAATTGGCAGATTTTGCCTGAACTCCCCCATATTGTCCATACATGCCCGAGGATATCGTCATGATCCCTGCAGGTTGTCAGAATTTTTTTCTTGGGCCAATATTTTGCACATTGTTATTCTGTTTAGACCCAATGCAGTTTTATGCGTAAATTTGGTCTATATTGTATAGTAAGAAAACATAGTAGTAAGGTGCACAATGACTGAGACTCCTAGTGAATCCTATCATGAATATTCTGACGAAAGCCCCCAAGCCGAATATAAACTAGACGATGAGTCGCTACTTAAGGCTATTGATGAACTCAATCAATTTGCCGAGACTGAAATTGTTGTTGAAGAAGAAAATCTATACGATGAAATTGAGCTGATAGAACATAATTTAAGAGAATTCATGGAACAGGCGAGTGAAGAACGCGCCGTATTTATCCTTGAGCCTGAACTACCTGAAATTGCCGCGCAATCCAACGAAGCTATAATGACTGATGCTCTAAAACCTGATGCAGATGAGGTGACTCCCACTGAACAGGAGTACGAAGAGGTAACTTTTGCCACATTTATCAGAAGAAATTCCATCACTGCGGACATAACGGATCGTGAAGATTTCGAAAAAGCGAGCACTAAAAAACAAGATGCGGCGTTTAAAAGACTTATCGCTAGCTATAAGTCAGATGCTCCTGAAGTCTTTATCACAAATTGCGATAAATTTGTAAACGAGCACGGGTTTGACTCGTTAAAAAATTATTTAAATAGATTGCTGCGTCATGACCATACTACCAAGCGAGGTCTTATAAATGAAACTCTTGGTGGTGCGATTAAAACACTCAATAGCTATGTCGTGGAGAATACAGCGAAAGCATTTACTGCAATTCTTGATCAAGGTACAGGAAACTACGCCGAGTTCTTAGCTGATAAGTTAAATAATCCTTCAACGACCGTGATGAACAAACTTTTACGTCAGTATCCCGATTTATCGGATGTGCATAACGAAAGTGCTTATGTCAAAGCTCGAGATGCTATCGAAAAAGCGGCTCACCGTGCAATGTCCCACATTGAAACAAACGATAAACTACCCACAGAATTACACCAAAATCAAATTCAAAAAAATTTACAGGCTGAGTTGCAAGCATTGGATTTTATCGAAGAAGCGCGCAAAATAGCGGTAAAAGATGAAGGTAAAGAGGCGCGCGAGTGTATCAAGAATACTATTGAAGATGAAATTGAGGCGCAAATTAATAATCTTGAGAATAGCAAAGACCCGGATAAAAACATAAAAATCGATGCATTGCGCGAGGAGATGGCCACAAAACAAGCGGCTGTGGATACCCTTAAAGGCAGTTTTCTCGACTATTATCTTGAAAAAGTACGATTTTCCTCGCTTAAGAGTGGCTACATTAAAGCCTCCTCCGAAGCGGGTAAAGATCAACAAATGATCAGTAGTTACGTTATTGGAGATATTATTAATAGTAAACTGGTAGAAAAACGCACCCTTACATTGGAGCGATATATCCGTGTTGCGGAGAATTTAATCGACAAAAATCAACTCGACGGTGCTTTAGCTATTTACTCCGCTTTAAATTCTACTGCAGTTTCTAAATTAGAAACAACCTGGGGCGGTCTGTCACAGCACTCGCAAGCAGCATGGCAAAAAATGGGCGAATTATTCAGTTTTTCCGGGAATTATAAAAACTTAAGACAACATGTAGCTCAACTCAATGCCAATAACAGTATTCCGCCTGCATATTTGCCGCCTTTAGTAATTGCAAAAGATTTAACAGGGTTATTGGAAAATTTACCATTAACCAATATCATCAAAATGAATGAGAATAAGGTCACTGATGAATTGACCAAACATCGTGTAATCAATCTGGTTAAAAGCAATGCAAACAATACCTTAGCCACCGTAAATCAACGTCCTGAAGCCAATCAAGATATCACACAGGAGATGGCGCGTTATGTTGAACAAAAGACGCTATTCGTCCATAAAAAAAATGCTGCTGAAACTTTAAGTGCCCCTAAAAGAGAAGTCTTGGTTGATGAGCATGATGAAAAAACTGCTAAAAGAAGAGAAAGTCTCTCCAACCATTCCAGTAAAGTGATGGCTCGTGCAGGTATATTTATGGATGAAAAACTTTACGAACAACGAACGCCAAAAGCTTATAAAGAACACCTTAATCAACTTGCTGATGCAATTAAAACCGAGACGGATGAAGTTAAAAAATTAATGCCTGTGGAAAAAATTTTCCAGCGCTTTGAGAAAATCACCCAAAAAATTGAAAAAATTTGTACAAAAATAGTAGATAAAGTGGGGCAGTTCTTCGATTCAATTTTTCATAAATCTTCTCATCATAAATCGCCGCAAAAGGTTGAAATGACGGAAGTTGATAGTAAAAAAAGCCTACTCAAACAAGCAGACGATGCGAAAGGTAAGCCTTTTAACTGTGATAAGGATCAATGTCCTACCACACAAAATTATAAGAAACAGCTCAGCGAGAATAACAGCAAGCAAGAGTTGAACGAAGAAGAGATTGTATCTACTCCCCGAATGAGATCCTGACTTTATCGAGCTCAATGCTCGATAAAGTCAGCGCGTACATTGTCTTCTCACCCGCAGAATCTATTCATATCAAGTTTGTGCTTAATCAGAGCTTAATTCCAAACGCTGCTATTAAAATTTATCCTCAAAAGTACTCCCGATAAATCTCGCTAATTTTAAGTGATTAATAATTTTCAAAACCAAAAAATTATGCTAGCTTTGAGGGGTTTGTTGAGCTGTTATGGTAATAAAAATAAATCAGGTGTGACTCTCTATTGAAATTAGCAAGTTTGTTCCATGGCTTGTTTTAAGGATAATAATTTCAGTGGATCAAAGGAGTTACTTGAATCGGATTAAAGAGTTGCAATAAAGGAGTTTTCCATGCACCATAATTATTATTTATCTCCCTTGGCAGTCGCCTTGGCTTTAGGTCTATCCTCCCAATCTCAAGCGGTTAAACCATTAAATCTAGAAAAATTATCCTTGTTTCAATTAAAAAATAGTTTTTCTATTGCATCAAGCACATCAGCGTCAACGGACAATCTACAGTTTTTAAAAGAGCACACTGATAAGAATAAAATAACGCACATTCGTCTACAGCAACAATATCTTGGGTTCCCGGTTTATGGTGGTTATGCCATTGTCCATAGCAAAGCCACAGTAAATAATTTGGCTGCTTCCAAAGACAATGCACGCATGAATGGCACCGTTTATCAAGGAATACAGGCAGAACTAGGTCAACCTGAAGCCAATTTTGTCGCTCATGGAGCACAAGCTTTAGCGCATTTTAAAGCCCAATTTGGTGCCGAAGAGTTGCATGAAGAACAAGTTACTCCCATGGTTTATATTGATGAAAATCAACAGGCTCATTGGGCATATCGTGTTAGTGCATTAGTTGTTTACAAAGATAAAATCCCTGCGCGCCCCACGGCTATTGTCGATGCGGCTACCTATGAGCCCTGGATTCAGTGGAATAATATTAAAACCAACCGCACGCCTGCTAAGGGTTTTGGCTACGGTGGTAACAGCAAAATGGGTGTTTATCAATATGATGGCAATGGGCTACCGAACTTAGAGTTAACACGTAATGCCAATACCAACGAATGCTTTATGGAAAATAACGATGTTAAAGTTGTGGACATGGAGCATAAGTATACCTCTAAAAACAAGGCTATGGTTTTTGATTGTTTGGAAAATGATTCAGGAGTTTACCTAACAGGTTATAAAGCCGACGGTTACGATAAAATTAACGGTGCTGCTTCGCCAACTAATGATGCATTATACGCAGGGTACGTCATTAAACACATGTACCATGACTGGTATGGTGTTGAAGCCCTGAAAAAGAGTGATGGTACCCCAATGCAGTTGGTTATGCGCGTGCATTACGGTGATGGCTATGAAAATGCTTACTGGGATGGCCGACAAATGACTTTCGGTGATGGTGATACGATGATGTATCCTTTAGTATCATTAGGTGTGGGTGCACATGAAATCAGTCACGGGTTTACTGAGCAACATTCCGATTTGGAGTATTACAGTCAATCAGGTGGAATGAACGAGTCCTTCTCTGATATGGCCGCAATCGCTGCGGAATTTTATTCCATAGGTAAAAGCGATTGGATGATTGGCGGCGAAATCATGAAAGAAGACAGTGGTTATGAGGCACTGCGTTATTTAGACAAACCAAGTCGCGATGGGGAATCTATTGATAGTGCTGATGAATATTACAGTGGATTAGATGTTCATTATTCAAGCGGTGTTTATAACCATCTTTATTACATAATGGCGCATATGCCCAATTGGGATGCTCGCAAAGCTTTTGATGTTATGGTTAAAGCCAACATGGACTATTGGACTCCTTATTCAAACTTCATTCAAGGCGGATGTGGTGTTTTAAGTGCTACCAAAGATTTAGGATACAATATTGAGGAAGTTCAGTCAGCACTGAAGCAAGTAGCGATTAATTACAGTTCCTGCTCTAATTCTTAATCTGCGCCAAAAACTCGACCAGAAGCTGAGCTACAGCTTCTGGTTTTTCCATATGAATGTGATGTCCGCCTTTGAGCTCGATTACTTTTAGCTGCGGTACCGCGTTTATACGATGAGCCATAATTACATCATCAAATGAAAACCCCTCATGACCCACTAACAATTCTGTTGGTACAGTAATATGTTTTAAACAAGAAAGTATTTGTTCTTCAGTCATCCGCAGCGGTGAAGGGGCTAAGAGCCGTGAATCATGACGCCAATAATATCGATCATTTATCTCGATCAGACCTCGCTGACACAGGATTTCAGCAATTTCAGTTGAGACATAACCCTTTGCGGCGCGTGCGCGGACAGCCGATTGGAATTGATCATATCCAGGATGTTTCTTATTCGCTTCTTTGGTCGTTAAAAACTCATCATAGGTTACAAATTGTTTACACGCGGTGTCTCCCGGTGCTGAAAAAGGGCCTAATGCCTCAATAAAATAAGCGGATTGTATTAACTTAGGACTAACTCCGGCGACGAGGCTAATAAGACAGGCACCCATTGAGTGACCAAGTAGATGAACCTTGCCAACATTCAAAGCCTTAATTAATTGTGTTACTACAAAAATGGCATCAAAAAAATGATAGTTATAGCCATCAGGTAAGTGGGAAGAATGTCCGTGCCCTGGTAAATCGACTGCAATTAAAAAATATTTATCGTGTATGAAGGGAGCCAGCGACAGGAAGCTATGTGCATTATCAAGCCAGCCATGCAAGGCGAGGATAGGAGGATTTTTGGGATCACCCCAAGTAAGTCCCGATAGCGTGTATCCGGGAATTTTTACAGTAATTTCCTTCATAGTGACTTGAATTATCCTTTAATTATGACAAAGTATAGACTAATGATAAACGTGTCAAAAGAAAATTATCCGCCTGGATTATTGATTCGCTGGTGAGGGGGAAAGATATGCATCAAAATAAACGTATCATCTCCTTGATTACGTATAATATTCATAAAGGTTTTGGAATGGGGCGCGGACGTTTTTTGCTCCCGCAAATGCGCGATGCCATTACCGGATTGAATCCTGATTTTCTTTTATTGCAGGAAGTTCAGGGCGAACATCGTCGTCGGCAACAGCGTATCAATGAGTGGCCGCAGGCGCCTCAAACGGAATATTTCGCAGAGAACAGATGGCCGCACTACGCCTATGCAAAAAATGCGATTTATCAAGCAGGACACCATGGTAATGCTATTTTGAGTAAGTACCCTTTTCAAAGAGTAGAAAATATAAATCTTACGACGATACGGCGTGCTTCACGAGGAATCCTGCATGCACGTTTGCTTGTTGACAATATTCCTTTGCATTTACTATGTGTGCATCTAGGTGTTTTTAAGAAAGAGCGTGCAGAGCAGTTTGAGGTCGTTATGGCGCGGATTAAAGAAGAAATACCTCTAGAGGAGCCTTTACTCATGGCGGGTGATTTTAACGATTGGCAAAAAGTATTCTCCAAAAAATTACACGTACTCAATATACATGAGGCGTTTGTTTCTGTGGAGGGGCAACATGCGCGTTCATTTCCCGCTATCCGTCCCGCACTGCAGGTTGATCGAGTATACTTTCGAGGAATGCATGTCCTGCAGGTTGCCTGTTTGCGCGGGAAACCCTGGAAGCGCTTATCCGATCACCTGCCTTTATATGGACAATTTGAATTAATATAGTAACCGTGGGTACTCAGTACACACGGCATTAATATTTATTCCATAGAGGCTTCATACTCACCCAAACAAGCGACGCTATTTAAGCGGGCACGTTTTAGCAGCGCATCTTGAGCCAATTTTAAATTTTCTTTCTTTCCTTCCCAAGCACGTAAACAATCTTCTTGTAGTGCGCGGCCATAAGAAAAACTTAATAACCAGGGCTGATAGCCAACGCTATTGATCGCATTTAAATTTTCTGTAGCCTGTTGTGGGTTTTGTCCTCCAGATAAGAAATTAATACTGGGTACAGCTGCAGGCACATTATTGCGAAAAACACTTATGGTGTAATCGGCAATTTCCTCAGGGTCACTAAAAGGGCTGTGTTCTTTACCACAGGTCACCATACTGGGCTTTAAAATGATATGCTCTAACTCGACCTGGTGAATAAAAAGGGCGCGAAATACTTCATGTAATACGAGCTCAGAAACTTCGGCGCAGTGATCGATGCTATGATTACCATCCATCAAAATTTCGGGCTCAACGATGGGGACAATTCCTACTTCTTGGCAGGCAGCCGCATATCGCGCTAAATTCTCTGCGCCTGTTTTCATTATGGCTAAGCTTGGCGTTAACTCGGAAATTGAGTACACGTTACGCCATTTAGCAAAGCGGGCACCTAATTTTTTAAAATGAAGTAATCGTTCAGTTAAACCGTCCAAACCTTGAGTTACTTGTTCGTCTTCGGTGTGAGGCAGATTTATCAGTCCTTTGTCTACTTTAATGCCTGGGACGATGCCCCTATCGGCAAACAGTTGGGCAATGGGTGTACCTTGCTCATCATGTTGAGTAAATGTTTCTTCAAATAAGATAACGCCATTAATGTATTTTTCCAGCTCCGGTGTAGTTGCTAACAGAAGTCGGTAAGCCCGGCGATTTTCCTCATTATTTTCAACGTTTATTGACGCAAAACGTTTGCCTATGGTTCCGTTACTCTCATCGGCGGCTAAAATACCTTTTCCTTCTTGCAGCATCAATTCCATCGTTGCTGATAGTTCTTCATAACTCATCTATTGTAAACTCCTGATTATTATCTTGAAATGTATTTCTCACGAATAATTTGTTGCATGGCAAAGCCTTGCTCTTTGAGATAATTAAAAGCATCATCAATCATACCCGGATTTCCACATAAATAAACTAAATCTTGCTCGGGGTGTAAGTTGAGCTCGTCAAATCCATGTTGAACATATCCTGAGCGCTCATGGGATAAAAGAGTGTCAAGCGGTTGACGACTTAGAAATGGAACAAATCGCGCCCCAGAGTATTTTTCAGTAAGGGATTGAAAATCCTCAGCATATAAAATTTCTTCGCGTCGCTGCACTCCTTGCATAATCACCACTTGCAATTCAGGATTATTTTCTAATTTATGTGCGAGTTCATTGAGCATTGCTCGATAGGGTGTCGTGCCAGTGCTGGTCGCAACGAGAATATAGCGCTTAGGTGTAGCCTCTTCACGTAAAATTAATCGCCCAAAAGGACCGCTCATTTCAACTTTATCTCCAGGTTTTAATTGGTATAAATAGTTGGTTCCTGGACCATTCTCAAAATATCCAGCGGCAAATTCAATCACATTGTCTTTCTTTGGTGCATTTGAGATACTATAGCTTCGTTTGATAGGCGTTTGCTCATGTTCGAAGTGAATACTAATAAATTGCCCCGGAATAAAATGAAAAGGGGGCGTTTCCGTGCAGCTGAAGATAAAATGTTTCACTTTGGGCGAAATCATGAATGATTCTTGCAAAGTTGCGGTGAAGGTGTTCATAGACATGGAATTATCATCTTTTATTGAAAGTCCTTAATATAAGGAAAATATTATGCAATGCAAGGGCTCAGAGCATATAATTACATTATGAATACGCCAGATCTCATTACAATTTTAGGCAACATTAGCCAATCGTTGGCTCCTGTACAGCATTTGATAACGGGCGGTGCGTACATATTAGGGGTATTATTTTTTATTACCGCAATGAACAAATTTTTAAAAATTGGTGATCATCGAGCTCAATCATCCTCTCGGGAAAAAATGTTTTCACCAGTTATGTATTTACTTTTCGGTGCCATTCTTCTGTATCTGCCCTCCGCCCTTAATGTTGCCGCAAATACTGCATTTGGTGTTGGTAATGTGCTTACTTACACAAATTATAATCCAAATAACGTTTATAGCTCTATGGGGTTAGTCATACGCACAGCGGGAGTCTTGTGGTTTGTCCGTGGTTGTGTACTGGTAGCTCATGCAAGTGAGCCAGGAACGCAACATGGCCCTAAAGGTTTTGCGTTCATTATCGCGGGCATTTTATCGATGAATTTCGATAATACCATCGCGATACTTAATTACATCATGGGAAATATCGCAGCATGGACGATTGCTTTAAAGAATAGTCAAGGCTACTGATTATTCTCTTCGCCACAAATACGCAGATTATTGGCATGGGCAAAATCCAAGATTGATTGATACAAGGAGGGACTTGATTCTTTCAATTTAGGGTCAAGCAATATGCATTGATATCCTTCGCTATTCACTCCGGGTCTTAATAGAGGCGAGTAACGGATGCGTGCATTCTTGAAACTTGCTAACGATCCGCTCATACGTTCCGCCCAATCGCTGGGACGAAATGTTTTACCTTGTGCGGTAACGCCTTCGATCACGATTGTCTTTTTTTCCGGATTAGCCATAATTCTATACAAGATAAATACAGTGTGCAAAGTATAACATCAAAATTGCTGGCTGTGCGTAAAAGTCAGATTTTTTTCCTAAATATTAAAATTAAACATAAGCATTGATTGACATTTTGCGTTAATATGTCGACTTTAAGGGCATTATGCCCATTCTGAAAAAAAAGTCTATGACTTATTGACCAAACGGCTTGAAGTAGAACAAGCTAGTTGAAATATAAGTTATAATGAAATAAAAATGTGTGGAAGCAAAATTTAATGGTAAAAGAAAATCATTCAGGTATTTATTTATTACCTAATCTATTTACGACAGCAAGTCTGTTCGCTGCATTTTACTCGATTGTCGCTTCAACAAAAGGCCAATTTGAAACTGCTGTAATTGCCATTTTTATAGGGATGATTGCGGACGGACTCGACGGTCGTATTGCGCGTTTAACGAATACTCAAACCGCTTTTGGGGCACAGTATGACAGTTTATCTGATATGGTTACTTTTGGTGTAGCTCCTTCTTTACTTTTATATAATTTAACGTTGAGTCAATTAGGAAAAGTAGGTTGGTTAATTGCCTTTGTTTATACTGCTGCTGTTGCTTTACGTTTGGCACGATTTAATACACAGATAGAGACGGATGATAAACGCTATTTCCAAGGATTACCTTGTCCCTCATCTGCAGCAATTGTGGCATCATTCACCTGGCTGTGCTCACAAAATGACTGGCATAATATGGTAGTCGCTACGCTTACTGCCGTGCTGACCTTAATGGTATCTGTACTTATGGTATCGAATTTTCGATATTACAGTTTTAAGCAGGTTGATTTTAAAGGTAAAGTTCCATTTCTATATATACTTCTAATGATTGTCCTTTTCGTAGCAATCGCGGCTAACCCTGCCTGGGTAATTTTTATCACTTTTAGCGCGTATGGAGTCTCTGGACTCATTGTTACTCTGGTAACCCTACACAAAATGCGTAAACAGCGCCGTTTGATAGAAAAGGACTATAAAAATTAAAATTATCGCTCTAAGTAGATAACGATACGGTATCTACTTATTCTCCCTCTCCGAAATAGTCATTAATCAAATTCGTTAAGGCATCAAGCATTTTTTGTTCATCTGGCCCTTCAATGGTTAACGTAAGCTCAGTACCACAATTTGCTGCAAGCATCATCACCCCCATAATACTCTTACCATTGACGGTTTGTTTATCCTTACTCACTTCAATTGCACTTTGATATTTTGAAGCAGTTGCGACAAATTTAGCAGAAGCGCGTGCATGCAGCCCGAGCTTATTAATAATTTTTATGGTTGATTTGAGCATGAAGTATTTAGTATCCCGGCAGAAAATGCTTTATTGGTGATTCTTGCATAAAAGATATTGCTCCGTCATTAAAAACTTTAATGACATGCGAGTGTAATTTCTTTTTCAAATTATCATAGTGAAATAGGGCACGAATTATTTTTTGTGCCCTATCAATGGCTTAACTACGAATTTTTTCTTTATGTTTCAACAATTGTCGATCTAGTTTATCGATTAATATATCGATTGCTGCATATAAGTCGTCTGATTCAGAACTTGCATGCAATTGATCTCCGGGAACAATAACAGTTGCTTCTGCTATTTGCCTTAATTTTTCTACTCCCAAAGTTACGTTTATTTGTGTAATTCGATCAAAATGACGTTCTAATTTATCGAATTTTTCTTTGGTAAAGTTTTTTAGAGCTGGGGTCACATCTAACTGATGCCCATTAATATTAAGTTGCATAACAACCTCCTTCGTTGAACTCTAATTGCCAATGTTTTTTCTTTCGTTGGATGGGGCTATACCCATTCCTTCACGATACTTTGCGACCGTTCGGCGTGCTACTTCAATTCCCTTTTCTTGCAGCATAATGCTTATTCGACTATCACTCAAGGGTTTATTACGATCTTCAGCGCCGATTAATTTTTTAATTAAAGCACGTATAGCTGTTGAGGAACAGTCACCTGTGCTGGTATTAAGATGGCTTGAGAAAAAATATTTTAATTCGAAAAGGCCACGAGGCGTATGAATAAATTTTTGGGTGGTGACGCGTGAAATAGTAGATTCATGCATATTGAGCGCCGCTGCTACATGATTAAGTACCAAAGGTCTCATTGCTTCTTCACCTGAATCTAAAAAGTCTTTTTGATAATCAATGATGTATGAGGCTACTTTAAGTAATGTCTCTTGACGACTTTGCAAGCTTTTTAAAAACCATCTGGCTTCTTGTAGATTATTTTTTAAAAATTGATTGTCTGCACTGTTGTCTGCTCGTTGGATCAGGGAAGCATAATGATGATTAATACTCAAATTAGGTAAAACGGCATTATTTAAAATAACTTTCCAACCATGATGAACTTTTTTTACGGTAAGGTCTGGAATAAGGTATTGCGTATCGGCAGTTTGAATTAAATTACCCGGCTTAGGATTTAGGCTATGTATTAAACACAAAACCTCTTTAAGTTCTTCATCGTTAATCCGATGAATTTTCATTAATTGCTTGTAATTATGTTGTGCTAATAATTCTATATTCTGCCCAATGATTTGTTTCGCAATTGTTAAACCAGGCAAGGTTTCGGGTTTATTTTTTAACTGTACCAACAATGTTTCTGTAAGATTGAGAGTAACACAACCTACAGGGTCGAAAGAATTTAAGCGTTCGCGCACAGATTCTATATCTGTCAACGTGAGTGGGTATTCCTTACTATTTAAGCTTGCATGTAATTCGTGTAAAGGGAGGGTCAAAAAGCCATCTTCGTTCGTGGCATCAATAAGCGCAGTCGCAATCACCCATTGAATGTCACTTATTGATGAAACTTCCAGTTGTTTTTGCAGATAATTGCGTAAGCCACTGTTACTGATTGAAAAATTATCAAAGTTATTATCTGGGGGCTCATTATAATTGGAGCGTGTTGACAACTGATAGATCTCCGACCAGCGGAAATCGTCAATTTCATCAGGAGGCTCTGAGCCGAGATTTACCCGCAATTCATCATTTTCTTCATGAGGAGTTGCTTCCAGCATAGGATTAGATTCAACCAGTTGTTGAATTTCTTGTTGTAAGTCTGCGGTGGATAATTGCAGTAGTCTAATCGCTTGCTGTAGCTGTGGGGTAATCGTAAGATGCTGACCAAGACCAAGCTGCAGGGACGTTTTCATGCAAAATCCTCTTTTTTACGGCTGTTTATTACAGTGTAACCTATCTGGAGAGATTATCCAGTGTATATAAGAGAGGAAATGATTGCAGAGAACTCGCCCCAGACGGGGCAAGATAGAACTATTTAACTTTCTTTTCTTTGAATAATACGTGTTTACGAACCACAGGATCGTACATCATCAATTCCATCTTTTCTGGATGGTTACGTGGGTTTTTAGTTGTCGTTTTAAAGTACCCAGTACCTTCTGTGGATTCCATTTTAACTTTAATGGTAACCGCTGCCATGGTTTATCCCCTTAGTTCGCTGTTTTTTCTTTAGAGCGGAGTTGATCTAAAACCGCTTTAATACCTAATTTATCAATGATACGCATACCTTTAGTGCTGACACGTAAGGTGACAAATCGTTTCTCTTCTTCAACCCAGAATTTATGATTTTGAATGTTGGGCAAAAAGCGTCTTTTGGTTTTGTTGTTAGCGTGCGACACTTTATTACCAGTCATGGGTCGCTTGCCAGTCACCTGACATACTCTAGACATTGTGTTACTCCAAAAATGATATTCAGTGATTGCTCTAATGAGCAAATTGCTGGAACGTAAAATACAAGAGCGGTTTTATATCAAAAAAACGTAATTGTTGCAAGATTTTTATAGAAACATATAATCCTCATTTTTGAAAAAAAGAGTTGTAAACTATGCATCGTCGTATCAAAAGTTATGTTCTGCGCACCGGACGAGTGAGTAATCGTCAACAACAAGGTCTTGATTTATGGATAAAAGATTATAACTTGCCATTATCTGATAAACCTTGGGATTTTACAGAAATATTCGGTCGTTCAGGGGATGTTATTGTTGAAATCGGTTTTGGTATGGGTGCATCATTATTGACTATGGCGCAGCAGCAACCCGATTGTAATTTTCTTGGGATTGAAGTACATCAGGCGGGGGTGGGTAGCCTTGCAGCCGATTTACATGACCATCAAATAAAAAATGTCCGGATCATCGCTCAGGACGCAGTACAGATTTTACAAACACAAATTCCTGACGAATCGCTTGCTGGAATCCAAATTTTTTTCCCTGACCCCTGGCCTAAAAAACGCCATCACAAAAGACGCCTTATTCAAACCGAATTTGTTCATTTACTAACGCTGAAATTGAAAAAAAGTGGTTTTATACACTGTGCTACCGATTGGCAAGAATATGCCGTGCATATGCTTGAGGTTTTAAGTACGAATAGGTCTTTAAAAAATTTAAGCCCACAGGAAGATGGTTATATCCCCAGGCCAGAAACGCGCCCCTTAACTAAATTTGAGCAACGGGGTACGCGTTTAGGACATGGCGTATGGGATTTACTTTTTATCAAAGAAGAGCAACACGATTAACTTGACGCTTACTCAAGTTTTTCCTTACAGTAGATCTTTCCCTGCTAATTAATCGAAGGATAGTATTATGGGATGGACGGAAGAACTTGACGCGCTAATTGAAACGGACTTAACCGAATTTAAACGAGGTTTAAAAAAGAATATTGCGAGCGATAGCAACTATTTAAATAAGCTTTATTGGATGCCCGATGGACAACAACTCTCCGTTTTAATGTACTTACTTCACCGTCATAACCCTCCGCAAAATGATTTATTACAACATATTTTGTGCGTACTTGAAGAAACGCAAAAACCCAATCTGGGCGCACCATTGCATTATGCCCTGCGCCAAGGAAAATATGCTTTGGTGAGAAATATTTTGTTGATTCATGCAATGAATAAAGAGAATCGGTATTTTGACTTAGATATACGGGATGAATATGGCATAACATTACTTGCTCTTTTGATTACTCACAATGATTTAGAGCTTTTTCGGGCTTTTCTGCAATGTAAACCAAATCTTGAAGAGTTTATCCTAACCCAGGAGCAACAAATTGCCTTCCAACCAGTGCATCAAGCGCTTATGAAAGATAATGCTGAATTTGTCGATCTACTCCTCAAGGAGGGAGCTTCATCTACTAATGCTGCGGGAGCTCTAGGCGATACCCCGCTACATATGGCCGCACGCCATCAAAAAATGTTCGTGTTTAGCCTGTTATTGTCAAAAAACCTGAACATCAATGTAGAAAATCAAGATGTATATCAAGACGAGGAAGGGAGACAAGCCGGTGATAAATGCATCGATCTCTTTTGTTATCAATTAGATGAGCACAAAACACGCGCTAATGCTATTAAGGGTATTGGCATGCTGCTCTGTCACCAAACATTAAGTCCGCGTACAGAAGCGCTATACAGCAAAATGCTCTCTTACCATGAGCGAATTATCGCAGAAATTGATCGCTATCTTCATGAGCATCCAGCATTGATTAATAACTTTTTAAAAGAAATTAGCAAACGAGAGAGTTTCTCTGCCAACTTTCTTTACTATATTGACCCTGTGGAATCCGGTTTTCGTCGTATCTTTGGCAAGCCCTACCCTATTGCTGCAAAGATAATATCTTGGGCGGCAATTGCAGCAGAGCCTCTCGATGCTGAAATTAAAAAAGTAACCACGTTTATGAGGAATTATGACCAGGCCTATCATAATAAGAATTTCAAAAATCCGTGGAGTCCGATGCTTTGGGAAATGGCAAATCATATGCCTACATGTACCGAGATAAAAGACTATGTCCAAAATAATCCTAAAAGCCGTTCGGCGTCTGTGCATCAAGAATGGGACGGATCAGAAAATACGCATGCGGATGATTCGTCCCCTACGATAACTACTTTATAACTGACTATTAAGCTGGAATATAAGATGTATAGGGAGGGAATTGGTACTAATATGTTGCCAAAAAAAATTTAACATAGAACTGAAAGGCAATAATCATGGCTCTGCCCTTGCCTAAACGAAATATACCCCATAAAATCCTTACTTTCATAAGTATTGGCAGAGGAAAGTTTTATGGGCTGGAATGAGCCAGATAAAGGGCAGGATCCTTGGAAGGGAAAAAATCAACCCCCAGATTTAGACGAAGCAATGAAACGGCTCCAGCGAAAGTTGAAACAATTTCTGGGCGGTAAGGGTAAGTCGTTTAATGATTCCCCTAAAAATGCGGGAAGCACGGGCTTGATTGCGACCATGATTATTCTTAGTGCCTTTATACTTTGGGTGCTGTCGGGAATTTTTATTGTTGATCCCGCAGAGCAAGCGGTTATCTTGCGTTTTGGAAAATATGTCGAGACAGTGGGTCCTGGGCCACATTGGATACCCCGTATTATTTCTTCAAAGGTAGTCATGAATGTCGATCGGGTCATGGATTATTCTTATTCTGGACAAATGTTGACCCGAGATGAGAATTTAGTCGCTGTTTCATTAGCGGTGCAATATCGCATCGGTGATTTACAGCAGTATTTATTCAACGTTGCCAATCCTGAGGAAAGTTTACAGCAAGCAACGTCAAGTGCTTTGCGTCAAGTTGTCGGTACGACAACTCTCGATGAGATTATTACCGAGGGGCGTGAAGTCTGGGGAAGCAAAGTACAAGAAACGTTGACTAAAACTTTAGGTTTGTATAAGACCGGTATCGTTATTGTAAACGTTTCTCCTCAACCAGCACGTGCACCGGAAAGTGTCCAGGACGCATTTGATGACGCGATTAAAGCTCAAGAAGATGAAAAGCGCTTTAAAGAGCAGGCGTATGCCTATGCGGCTAAAGTTGTCCCTATAGCCGAAGGTCGAGCAAGTCGTATAAGACAGGAAGCAGAAGCTTATTCGCAACAATTGGTTTTACGAGCACAAGGTCAGGTGTCAGAGTTTCTTGCTTTGTTGCCTGAATATAATGCAGCTCCGGAGATTATTGGAAAACAGTTATATCTAGAGACATTACAGAAGGTTTTTGAGCAAAGCAGTAAAATTATTGTGGATGGTAAATCAGGAAATTTACTTTACTTGCCATTGGAAAAATTAATGGCTGGTGATACAGCTCCTGCTGATTTAGTGAACAGTAAAAATAAATCACGCAATGATAATGCGAATGAAGATGAAACCACAATTGACGGTCGCACCATGACACGACCCGTTTATTCGCGCTAAAGGAGTGAAGAATGAATAATGGCAGTAAAACATTTTTGGGAATCGTTCTATTTATCGTTTTCTTTTTATTTCTTACCAGCATCTTCACAGTGTACGAAGGTCAGCAAGGGATTATGTTGCGCTTAGGGCGAATTGTCACTGCGAAACAGACTGATAAGCCTAAGGTCTTTCTGCCCGGGTTACATTTTAAGATACCTTTTATCGAAAATGTACGAATTTTTGATACGCGTATTCAGACTATGGACATTAAATCCACCCGTATTGTTACGCGAGAAAAAAAGGATGTGATGGTAGATTATTACGTCAAATGGCAGATAATTGATCTTGCGCAGTATTTTAAATCAACGGGTGGAAATGAGTACAAAGCTGAGACATTGTTGGAGCAGCAGCTCAATACGCTTCTTCGTGCGCAGTTCGGTAAGCGCACTATTTCGGAAGTCGTTTCCGGTGGCCGCGATGACGTTATGGACTTGTTACGACGTGCCGCAGAGAAGCAGGCTGGTGAGCTCGGAATTAATGTGGTGGATGTGCGTTTAAAAGGCATCGAGCTGCCCGCAAATACCAGTAATGCAATTTACCAGCGTATGCGGGCGGATATGCAAAAAATTGCTAACCGACATCGTGCCGACGGACAGGCAGCAGCAGAACAAATCAAAGCAAAAGCAGATGCGGATGTTATGGTTCTTTTAGCAAAAACACGTAGCCAGGCGCAAAAAACAAGGGCTGTTGGACAAGCGCAAGCTGCCGGGATATATGCGCAAGCCTACGGAAAAAATAAAGAATTTTTTGCTCTGTACCGTAGTTTGCTTGCATATGAAGGTAGTTTTAATAGTAAAAAAGATATTTTCGTCCTGGATCAAAACAGTGCTTTTTTTGACTATTTTAAGCAACCATTTATAAAAAGTAATGGTATCGAATCAAAAAAATAACTATAATGGTCGATTTTTCTGATGTCAGGTATCCTGCCTGATCAAGATGGTGCAGATAAGAGTAAATCATGGGTAAAAACGTTGTTGTTTTAGGTACACAGTGGGGCGATGAGGGCAAGGGGAAAATTGTCGATTTACTCACGCAGGACGCGCAAGTCGTGGTGCGTTATCAAGGTGGACACAATGCGGGTCATACTCTGAAAATTAATGGGGTTAAGACCGTATTACGTTTAATACCCTCTGGAATGTTGCGTGCGCATGTACTTTGCTATATCGCAAACGGAGTCGTTCTTTCTCCAGAAGCTTTGTTAACAGAAATTAAAGAGCTCGAGCACAATGGTATTCACGTACGTGAACGTTTACGTATCAGTGCCGCCTGTCCTTTGATTCTGCCTTGCCATGTCGCGATGGATAAAGCGCGCGAAATTCATATGGGAAAAGCCGCCATTGGCACTACTGGGCGTGGTATTGGTCCAGCTTATGAAGATAAAGTGGCACGTCGTGCTTTGAAAGTAGGCGACCTCTTTCACCCAGAACGTTTTCGTGAAAAGCTAATCCAACTCCTAGATTACTATAATTTTGTGCTTACTCACTATCTTAAGCAAGAAGCGGTAGAGCTTCAGCCCATACTTGATTCCGCTGAAGTTTGGGCTGAAGAATTAAAATCTATGGTGACTGATGTCTCCGCGGCACTCCATGAGCACCGTGAACAAGGGCATAATATTCTTTTTGAGGGGGCTCAGGGCGTTTATCTGGATATCGATCATGGTACTTACCCCTTTGTCACCTCGTCTAATACCTGTGTGGGTTCCGTCGTGAATGGTGCGGGATTTGGACCTAAGTATATCGATGCTGTGGTTGGTGTTACCAAAGCATATACGACTCGCGTCGGCGGCGGTCCTTTCCCGACTGAATTATTTGACGAGGTGGGTAAGCGCATTGCTGAACGTGGTCAAGAGTTTGGTGCTGTTACCGGAAGACCCAGACGCTGTGGCTGGTTTGATGCGGTATTGCTAAAAAGATCAATCGAATTAAACAGTATCACCGGTCTTTGCATAACCAAGCTCGATGTATTGGATGGAATGGAAGTACTTAAAATAGCAACTGCTTATAAGGATAAAGAAGGAAACCTTTACCAACGACCGCCACAAGCAGCAGCTGACTTTGAAGGTTTGGAGCCTGTTTATGAAGAACTTCCTGGATGGTCTGAATCGACAGCGGACATAGTTGATATGCAGAAATTGCCTGCTAACGCCTTGTCCTATTTAAAAAGAATTGAAGAGTTACTCAATGTTCCACTAGAGATGCTTTCTACAGGACCGGAGAGAAACTCAACGATCATTCTTAATAATCCCTTTAAATAGAGACTTCATAAATCTAAGAAGAGTGCCCGCTTATGCGGGCATTCTATTATAGACAAAGAGTTTGCGCTGCTCTTAACTTAAGGGTTACTGAAACTGCGAGAGCACTTCTTTTCTCTCTATAAATCATCTTTACGTCAAATTTATGATACTCCAGATTAATTAAATTGACGCTCAAATTGTTGGAGTTTAATTTCTAACTGCGCTTGAAGTTGTGCCTTAGGATTGTTGCTTAAAAACTCTTGGCAGGTGATGGAGTCTAATTTTTGGCATTCGGGCACCGGTTGCGCATAATGGCTATCTTGCCATAAACTTTTGCCCTTAAGGAACGCATAAGTCAAAGCATTGCGATTAATTTGTTTGATTGCCGTATAATCCAGATGATGCTCTATTACTGCGGCCACATACTGGGAGCTTAAGTCGGTACGTAAAATTCCCTCATCGTCTGTGGATAAAACAACAGGTACATTGTGGGCTAAATAATAAGTAAGCGGATGTTTTTTTCCATAAACATGAAGAAGCTTACGATTACTAGTAAGATTGATTTCTACAGCCTTCTCATTTTTTGCCATGTTTGTAAGTGTTGATTCTGCATTTTGCTCAAAAGCGATATCAACGCCATGACCTATTCTTTGCGCTTGACCATAATTAATTGCGTCGGCAATATGAAAACTTAAATCCTTAGGGGGCGCCAAATCAAGCGTCAGTTCACCGGCGTGTAAACTGATAGGAATTTGCGGGTAGCGTTGGTGTAAAAATTGAAAAATCTCCATGTGCTTATGATAATCCTTTAAAGCGATAGGGCCATCCTCTGCTTGAACCAGATTCACGCCGACAAGAGCTCCATGATGCAGTTGGGAGCGATAAACTGCTGCAAAAGCGTTTAACGTTTGTGCGAAAACCGCATCTAATGGTTGCTCACGCAAGGTATAGTATAAAAAATTAACCTGAATCAAGCATGCAGATTGCTGGGGATGGCTTTTACAATCCAATAGCTGGCGTGCTTTGGTCAAAATATGATTACTTTCGGTTACGGTGTGCTTTATATTTTCTTGAAATTGTTGATTATCAAGCAATAGTTTCAGTTTTTTATCCAGAGTGTTTGCTTTATTGATTATTGATGCAAACTGAGTAGATTGTGCATTGTCCGGCAGGATCATTAACTCAAGATATAGTTCCTGTTGACGCACAGCTTGACGAATCACCTCAGCAACAAGTTCAGGTCGATGCGCAGATACTAAAGGGCCAAATTTATAAAATGAATTAAAGAAATGATCATGCGCAGTTTCTTTGCCTGGAATAAACTCTTTTAAGGACCAACTTTTAAGAGTCTGAAGATAAAGTTCGGGATGCTGTTCAAGTTGAGGTGTTTTAAAACCTGTGCATGGGGAAGAGGTTAGGCTCAGCGAGAATTCAGGAAGATTGATGCAATAATCCTGTTGTTTCGCAATTTTAAGCATACTTTCTGGATAAGCGCCTCCTGCCAAATGATAATGTAATTCACCTCCTTTAGGCATTTGGAGAAAAAAATTATAGAGTGCATTTGGGCTATTGCGGATAGATTGCAAATGGTCATTAACATCAGCATGGATCTGAAAAGGGGGGAGCAAAAAGACAGCGCAAAAAAGCAATTTTAGAGTATTCATAGCGCCACAAAAAAGATAAAGAAATATTCTCTCATAAATATAAATAAGCGCTCAATGCTTCTTTTATCAGGATTGTAATTTCACTGCATTCCATGCAGAATGAATTATTTTACTAGATACCGCTAAGGATATTATGAACTTTTTTAGAAAAGGATTAGGTATATTGTGCACCATCATTACAACCATGAACAGTGTACACGCGTTAAATCCATCACAACCCCAACCTGAAAAAATTAATATTGGAATCTATGCGCCTTTTTCGAGCGATTCCGCTTATATTGGAAGAAATATGCTTGGTGCTATGGAGATTGCACGGGCACAAATGCCATCAGCGAAAGTGCGTTACACATTTTATACTCTGGATTCAGCCACAAGTTCAAAAAGCGCCGCGGAGGTATTACAAAAATTTGTTATGGCACATAAAATAAATATTTTAATGAGTGAGGGTGATCAAAATGCGGTTTTGGTTGCAAACGTGGCTAAAAAAAATAAATTACTGCATTTTTGCCTGGGTTGTGCCCCTCAAGCTGTGGATGGAAATAGTTTTTCTACACAGACTTCATCACTCCCTCGCGGTACAGTTTTGAATGAGGAGCGCCATGCGCAATTTATATCCCAGTACAATCAAGAGTATATGAGTCATCCCGTGGCTGAAGGGGCTTATGCTTATGATTTATTTCGTGTCATTAATCATAGCGTTCTTAGTGTGCTCAAAAAACCGTCAGAATATCAGATCAAGAATGTGAGCGAACACTTACTCTCTTGTAAAACTCTGCCGAGCGGGCTTATGGGGCCAGTACAGTTTCATAATAAAGTATCGCTCACACATATTGGTTAGGTATTCTTATGAAAATAGCGTTAAAAAATCAATGCGTTCACAAAAATAATAGTGCCTCATGCAGCGTGAGTGAGTACCCTCTTCAGGGTTCAAAAATAGATATGGCTCGAGCACGGATCACGGGTCGATATCCTGATAAAGGTCGCGTAGTAAACCAGAAATGTGATGAATTAGCATATGTAATAGCAGGTCAAGGACTTCTGGTCATTGAAGGTCAAGAAATTATTTTACAACCTGAGGATGTGGTAATCATTGAAGCTGGAGAACGCTACTTTTGGTCAGGTGATTTACAGTTACTTCTCACATGTACACCAGTTTGGACCCCAGAGCAACATAAATTGATAGATTAATTCCTATGAGTGAGCCTCATAACAATGAAGCTCACTCGGTTGAGTTTATTGATTATGCGCTAGCGACATTCCCTCAAGCACAGTTAATGCGGTGTATAACTGATAATCATTATGTAGTAAATCTTCAGGTTTATCAGTAGTTGTAGTTTTAATCGCTGCATTGTCCTGATTATTTTTATTTACGATATGACCATTTAGATCCGCCTCACTAAAACCCGTAGCGCCTTTATTTTTTGCATCAACCGCTTTAGGAATTTCAAGCTCATTAACGATTATATCTGGAATGATGCCTTTAGCCTGAATTGATGTGCCAGAGGGCGTATAATACAAAGCTGTTGTTAATTTGATACCGGTTTTGTTATCTAAAGGTAATACCGTTTGCACTGAACCTTTACCAAAACTGGTCGTTCCCAAGACGAGTGCTCGTCTGTTATCTTTTAAGGCGCCTGCGACAATTTCCGCGGCAGATGCTGAGCCATTATTGATGAGGACAACCATTGGCGCTTTACTTAATACATCAATACCTTTTGCAAGTGCGGTAAAATCAGAGCCTGGAAGACGACCTTTTGTTGAAACAATTTTCTCAGGCTTCCCAGATTTATCTTTACCTAAAAAAGCATCAGATACTTGTATCGCTGAATCGAGAAGACCCCCAGGATTATTGCGCAAATCCAAGACTAATCCTTTGAGGCTTCCCCCAGCTTGCTGCTTTAGGCGTTCAATGGCTTGCAGCATATCTCGCCCCGTTAGTGCCTGAAATTGGGTGATGCGCACATAACCATATCCGGGACTTAACATTTTACTCTGAATACTTTTAATTTGAATCACTTCACGAACCAGGTCAAAAGTAAGTGCTTTATTCACACCTTTTCGCAGTACAGTAAGCTGAATGGTACTGCCAGCTTTTCCTCTCATTAAGTTCACAGCATCCTTTAGAGAAAGCCCTTGAACTGATTCTTTTCCCAATTTAATGATGTAATCACCCGATTTAATCCCTGCCTTAAAGGCTGGAGTATCGACCAGAGGGGTCACGACTTTAACAACGCCATCTTCCATGGTAACTTCTAAGCCTAATCCACCAAATTCACCACTGGTTGATGTTTGCAGCTCTTTAAATTCTTCTTCATCAAGGAAGCTTGAGTGCGGGTCCAGCCCACTGAGCATTCCGCGAATCGCATTATCAAAAAGTACCTTATCGCTTGTCGGTTTAACATAATATTTTTTTATTTCACCCAAGGCATTGGAAAATCGTTGTACATCTTCCATGGGTACTGCTTTGTTTGCATCGCTTGCTGTGGTGGTATTTTCATCAACAACAGCTTCTTCTGCGGCAAATATTGAAGCAGGCGCCATGAGCGTAACAGCATATACTGTCGCAAGCATGCGCAGATGAAATTTCTTAGTTAACATAGCGATCTCCTCGGATGCAGGCCATAAACAACACTAGCCATCTTTTTTTTGTTTTTATCAGTATAGATGCAAAATGGATGCCATATCGGATACACTGTTTCAATCATTTCCGGATGCGGTCAGGATGAATGATATTTTCCAGCGTTCCCGAGGCTGCTATGACAACCATGCGAGAGGAGAGATAGCTTTCCCCTTCAGCCTTATTTCGAAGTATAGACCGTTTTGTTTGATCCCGCCGGTGTGGCCAACACTCGCTATTTGCTCGCTTTGGCGGACGTAATCTCCCTTTTTTTTGTATAAAGATTGGTTATGGGCATAAAGGGTCATATAGCCATCACCATGATCAATGATTATGAGCAAGCCATAACCTTTTAACCAATCGCTAAATACTACCGTTCCTGCCTGAACGGCAGAAACGGCAGTACCTTCTTCGGCAAAAAAAGCAATTCCTTGGTGTATCCTGCGGTAAGAATGAGTGTTCCCGGCAATTGGGTAAGGCATCTTTTTACGCAAACTATTAAACGATGTAACCGGTTTGTTCATGGTTTTTTGTGCAAGTTGCACGGTAAGAGCGGTCAGATTTGCTTTATTACGCTTAATTTCAACTAACCGATGTTGTTTGGTCTGAATATCTGCATCTAACGTAGCAATAATTTTACTGTGGTATTGCTTATTAATGAGTAATTGCTCGTGTTCTGTTGCAAGCGCATGTTGCAAATTTTTTTGCTCAGCTATTTGCTGATGCAGTTGGCTATTATTTTTAGTTATCTGGTCATGAATTTCTTGCACACGGACAATATTCTCACGGCGTGCATTAATAAGATATTGGTAATAAGTAAGATACCTGCTCAGATGACTCGGTTCTTTTTGATTGATTAACCATTTTAGTGATTGATATTTGCCCATTAAATAGTACGAGCGTATCTGTTTGGCTAGCAGATGTTGTTGTGCCTCCAATTGTTCCTCTAATTGTTTTGAACGGTGTTCAAGGAGCATTATTTCCTTTGTTTTTAAATTTATGGCGCTTTCAATTTGGTGTAATTTTTGGATGGCAATACTATTTTTCTTCTCAATTCCTTCCAGCTCATGATTAAGTAGACCACGCCTGTCTTGTGCTTGTGCTAAGTTTTTCTGTAATTGTCCAATCTGAGATTGCAAAGTATGCAAGCGTGCTTGAGTTTGCTGTAATTGACTAGACTTTGGCTGCGAGTAAACTAAAAAGGCAGACAGGGTAAGCACTAAAATAAAAAAGCATTGGATATTTAAGTTCATGAATGAGTAACCAATAAAGCTTCGCCTTTCATTTCAGGTGGGGGGGATATACCGATTAAATTAAGTATCGTCGGTGCAATATCTATGAGTTTACCGGTTTTTTGTTTAAATTGTCTCTGACCACCTATATAGAGTAAAGGAACAGGCTCACTGGTGTGTGCCGTATGTGCTTGTCCGGTTAATTCATCAAACATCTCTTCTGCATTGCCATGATCAGCCGTGATTAGTAATTGACCCCCAACAGATTCCAAAGCCGCCCACAGCTTTTCTAAACATTGATCCAGACACTCGATGGCGCGTATGGTCGCGGGAAAATTCCCTGTATGCCCTACCATATCCGCATTCGCATAATTACAAATTATAACGTCATACTTATTCTCGCGTAGGGTGGTTATTAATTTTTCCGTTAATAAAGGTGCGCTCATTTCCGGTTGCAGATCATAAGTCGCCACTTTAGGAGAAGGAATAAGAATTCGATCTTCATGTGGAAAAGGCGTTTCGATACCGCCATTAAAAAAGAAAGTCACATGAGCATATTTTTCTGTTTCGGCGATGCGTAGTTGCTTAAGTCCCTGCTGGGATAAAACCTCACCTAAAGTATTGCTCATGGATATGGGGGGAAAGGCTGGTTGTGTAGCCATATTTTTTTCGTATTGAGTCATGCTCACAAAGGATGACAACTTAGGATAATTCGTGCGTGCAAAGAATTGAAAATCAGGATCCACCAAGCTGCGGGTTAATTGACGCGCGCGATCCGCCCGAAAATTGTAGAAAAAGATAGCATCGCCATCCATTACGGCCTGCCCTTGGCCAATAATCGTTGGCGGAATAAATTCATCAGTGATGTTAAGTTGATAAAAATGATCCAGAGCGACCTCTACATCAGGATAGTGGTGCGCACTCTCATTAGCAGTTAACAGATTGTAAACTGGAAGGATACGTTCCCACCGATTATCTCGATCCATTGCGTAGTATCGTCCTATTATGGAGCAAATTTTTGCGACTGGATATTGATTCAGTTTTCGCTTGAGTTTTTCAATACTTACGGTCGCACTTTTAGGCGGGGTATCACGTCCATCAAGAAATAGGTGCAGACACACTGCATGAAAATCATGCTCCGCGCACAAAGCAAGAAAAGCAAAAAGATGCTCTTCATGGCTGTGCACTCCACCAGGGGAAAGTAATCCCATAATATGGAGTGTTTTATTCGTTTTTTTCAGTTGTGAAATCAAGTTTAAAAAAGCGCTGTTCTGATTAAAATGACCTTGCTCTATCGCCTGGTTAATACGGGTAAAATCTTGCTCAATCAGACGTCCAGAGCCGATATGCATGTGTCCTACTTCAGAATTACCCATCTGTCTATCGGGCAGCCCCACTGAAGTACCAGAAGCTTCAAGCAAGATGTGGGGGCTATGCTGCCACCACTTATCCCACTGCGGGGTTTGCGCTTGCGCAATGGCATTGTGTTCTTTATTTGGGTTAAATCCCCATCCATCCAAAATTACCAGAACCAAAGGCGCGCTCTTGTGCATTTAAAGCTCCCGAAAAAATCATAACCAGTATTATAATCATCGCATGATATTTTACTCCACTAAAAAGACGTTGAAACCAAAAAATTAGCGGCTTATTGCATTAAAAAATAGACAATAAAAATGACGAATGGGAACAATTTATCTCGACCTCTTAAATTTTAACTTCAAAAAGGTTAGACTATGTTCCATTTTTACGTAGGAAGAGTCGGTTGGAACAAAAAACTCCACAACATATCGCTATTGTAATGGATGGCAACGGGCGTTGGGCTGAGAGCCGGGGCCTGCCACGTTTTGAAGGGCATAAAGCAGGGGTCTCTTCAGTGCGAAAAATAATCCGTGGATGTATTAGTCGCGATATTCGCTGTCTGAGCCTCTTTGCCTTTAGCTCTGAAAATTGGGCTCGCCCAAAGGAAGAGGTCGGTTTTCTCATGGAGCTATTTGTTGAGTCCTTACAAAAAGAGTTGCCCGAACTGCATCAGCGTGGTATCAAATTACGCTTTACCGGAGATCGCAGTATTTTATCGCCACTGCTACAGCAACAAATGCTTGAGGCAGAAAAAACCACAGAGTCAAATGAACAGCTCCTACTTAATATCGTAGTTAATTATGGCGGTAAATGGGATTTAGTTTGTGCTGCACAGAAGGTTACTCAAGAGGTTTTGTCTGGTAATTTAAAAATCGAAGATATTAATGAAAACACATTTTCACAGTATCTTGATACGCAAGGTTTACCCGAGCCCGATCTTTTTATTCGTACGAGTGGTGAATTAAGGATCAGTAATTTTTTCCTTTGGCAATTAGCTTATACTGAATTATATTTTACCGAGGTTCACTGGCCAGATTTTGGTGAGCAGGAGCTGGATTTGGCATTAATTGCTTACAGCAAAAGAAAAAGACGTTTTGGTCAAGTTGTAGCAGAGACCTGCACTTAACCGATACTACTTTGTTCAAATTGAGAATACAGGTCTGTTATGTTTTTTAAGCGTTTAATCACAACACTAATCCTTGCCCCACTAATCTTGGCGTTAATTTTTTATGGTTCCCCTTTATACCTGGGAATCCTCGCTTTCGGGATTTTATTATTATGCGGATCCGAATGGCTGCATCTAATCCCGGCACAAACAGGTCTTGGTAAGGGTTTTTTTTTACTAGGCTTGATACTGTTTACTCTTCTAAGCCATTATTTTTTCCCATACTGGTTAATTATTGGTTTAGTTATTTGGATTATGAATGTAGTTATTATTCTTACGTATCCAAATTCACAACCCTATTGGGGAAACAAGGCCACAGTAGCTTTTTGGGGGTTCCTGTTGTTGCCCTTGTTCCTGCAAAGTCTCATTCATCTTTTCATTCAAAATAATGGTAAATCATTACTGATTTATTTACTGTTTTTAATCTGGGCTACGGATATTGGTGCCTATTTAGCTGGAAAACTATTTGGCAAGCATAAACTCATTCCTAGGGTAAGTCCTGGTAAATCATGGGAAGGCGTTTTAGGTGGTTTCATTTTAGCGGGGGGAGTCGCATGCTTGGCGGCGCAATATTTCTTACCAAATAATTTATCCCACTGGTATTTACTCGCATTCATAACGGTAATCATTTCCATCTTTGGTGATTTGTTTATAAGCATCTTGAAAAGACGTTGTCAACTTAAGGATACAGGGGCAATTATACCCGGTCATGGCGGTATACTCGATAGGCTGGATAGCCTTATTGCAGCATTGCCCTTTTTTTATTATGGAATAACCTGGGGATAAGCTTATGCTCTTGACCTTAATCTATTTTTTATTAGCGCTGCTACTTTTAGTGACAGTTCACGAGTACGGACACTTCCAGGTTGCAAGGTGGTGTGGCGTAAAAGTTTTACGTTTCTCCTTTGGCTTTGGCGCCGTGTTAGCGCGTTGGCATGATAAAAAGGGAACCGAATATGCCTGGTCGCTTTTCCCTTTTGGTGGTTATGTAAAGATGCTGGATGAAAGCGAAGGTGAGGTACCGGAAGCCGAACGTCATCAGGCCTTCAACAATCAATCATTATGGAAACGAACCTTAATCGTATTTGCCGGACCTTTATTTAACTTTATATTTGCATTTGTTGCGCTCTGGTGTGTCTTGGTCATTGGCATGCAATCCTTAGCACCGATGATTGCTGCAGTGAAACCTGGAAGTATCGCTGCTCATGCTGGACTTACGTCTCAGCAAGAAATTATTTCTTTGGACAATCAAAAAATAAATAGTTGGCGCGATTTTCAATATGCGCTCATGCCTTTGGTGGGTTCTAAACAAACTATTGTATTAAAAGTAAAGTCTTTAACTGATGGACAAATCAAAGAGATAAAGCTTCCGTTGGCTCATTGGAAGATAGAAGATAAGAAAACCGATCCCTTATCAGGTTTAGGTATTGAACCATTCATCCCATCCATTCCGCCGATTATCGGTGAGGTGGTTATTGATTCTCCTGCAGCTAAAGCAGGTTTAAAAGTAAATGATAAGATAATTAGTGTTGATGGTACCAAGCTATCGGATTGGCTTTATCTGGTTGATTATGTCCGTGCGCGCCCCAATACCCAGGTGGTTTTAGAAGTTAATCGTAAAAATCATATTGAAGAGATCCATGTTTATACGGGCAGTCTCGACCAGGGTGGTAAACAAGAAGGATTTTTAGGTGTGCGCTCCAAGAAAGTTGATTGGCCTGCGCATTGGTTACGTCTTGAACGCGAAGCGCCCATTCCTGCTCTGAGTATAGCCTTAAAACAAACGCTGCATTTGACTGGAGCAACGTTTACTTTAATGGGAAGACTTGTAACCGGGCAATTAGGATTAAACAGTATCAGTGGCCCCGTGGGCATTGCTCAAGGGGCTGGAGATTCAGGTAGAGGCGGTCTTGCTTCCTACTTATTTTTCCTGGCTTTAGTAAGTATCAGTTTGGGGGCATTAAATCTATTACCAATACCCATGCTGGATGGAGGGCATTTATTCTATTATCTCCTTGAATTCATTCAGAGAAAACCTGTTTCAGAGGGGTTAAAATCTGCCGGAGCTTATATTGGGTTGCTGGTGCTTGTTGCCTTAATGTTTATCGCCTTAACCAACGATATTTCCCGATTAACAAGTTAGGATGCGGAAAAATTTTTCTTAGTGAATATGAAGAAATATGAGCTGAATTTGGAATGGGTAAATAAAAAAGATAACGGGCATAAACTTGACAGTGCCTATCAGTTCCTATAAAAAGTGAAGCAAAATTATATTCTTCAATTTGGTTACATGCTGTACTTCAATGTGCATGTTGTTTGAGCATTTCGCGGTTTATTCTGAAATTGCCTGAAGTTAAACTGGACGTAAAATAATAATGAAAAAATTGAGTAGTAAATTAATCGCCGGGCTTTGTTGCTCCACGCTCTTGTCCTGGTCTCCTTATGCTTTGGCTGATGATGGATTTGTAGTACGCGGGATTAAAGTTACCGGTTTACAACGAATTTCTACAGGTACTGTACTTAACTACATTCCAGTTCAAGTTGGTGAAGAAGTTGATTCAAGCTCTACCGGTGAAATCATTAAAACGCTTTATGAAACTGGTTTTTTTCAGTCGGTATCTTTAGAGCGTCAAGGTAATATTCTTATTGTGAATGTAGTTGAACGTGCAACTATTGGTGCGGTAAATATCACGGGCAATAAAGAAATTCCTACCGACAAGATGAAAGAGTTTCTCAAAGAAATGGGTTTGGTCAAGGGACGAGTTTTCCAAAAATCCACACTTGAACGTTTAGAGAAAGAGCTCAAAAAAGCGTACAATGCGCGCGGTAAATACAATGCACGAATTGAAACTCGTGTGTCACAACTTACTGATAATCGGGTCGCTATTAACATTACCATTTCTGAAGGACGAGTTTCTCGAATTAAAGAAATTAAAATTATTGGGAATCATGATTTTTCTGATGGCGAGCTACGCTCTGAGCTAGCGTTATCCCGTGCGGGCTTATTTACATATTTCACCAAAAAAGACCAATATTCAAAATCAGGCATGGATGCATCGCTTGAGTCCTTACGCTCTTTTTATCTCGACCGCGGTTATTTAAAATTCAATATCGTTTCCTCACAAGTTTTGTTATCCCCCGATCGCAAAGATGTTTTTATTAATATCCATATTTATGAAGGTCCCCAATACCATTTCTCCGGTTATCGTGTAGTGGGTAAAACCGTAGTTCCCCGAGAAAAGCTTGACTCAGTGATCCAGGTCAAAAAAGGGGCAGTCTTTTCACGAAAAAAAGTAACCGAATCGATTTCGGCAATTGGTTTAGTACTCGGGGATGTCGGGTATGGCTTCCCTGCAATTAATGCAGAACCCCAATTGAATGAAGAAAATAAAACCGTTTTCATAAATTTTGTTGTTGATCCAGGACGCCATGTCTATGTGCGTCGTATCAAATTCCATGGAAATACCAAAACAAGTGACTATGTCTTGCGAAGTGTTATCCGCCAGGATGAAGGTGGTTTATTGTCATTGCATAACATAAAAGAATCGGAACGTCATTTACGCTTATTGGGTTATTTAAAAAACGTTGATATAAAAACTAATCCAGTACCTGGGGCAAATAATCAGGTCGATTTGGATGTACAAGTTGAGGAGGCCCCTTCAGCTGAGGCGAGTGCATCAGTAGGTTATGGTACGAATGGTTATCAGCTCAATGCATCGATTAATCAGCATAACTTTATGGGAACGGGTCGTTCTATGGGCGCTGCATTTACGTCGAGTAAATGGGGTCAAGACTATAACATCAATTATTACAATCCATTTTATACTGAAACGGGAATTGGACGTGGCATTAACCTTTATTTCGCTCGGGTGGATCCAAGAAACTTAAATGTGAGTACCTACAGTTCGAATCGTTTTGGTGGCGATGTGAACTATAATTTCCCCTTAGGTGAAGCAAGTAGTTTTCAGATAGGATATGGTTATCAAGATATTGATATTAAATCTGTAGGCTATGTAATCCCAATTCAGAACTTCGTAGATGTTTACGGAAAGCATTTCCAGGAAATCAGATTATCTTCAGGATGGGCACGTAACAGTTACGATCAGTTTCCTTATCCGACCCGAGGTCTTAATCAGCAGCTTACAGCTGTTGTTGCGCTACCAGCCTCAAATAATTCTTTATCTTATTACAAGAGCTCGTATCAGGCACGTTTGTACCAGCCAGTTACGCGGGGATGGATAATTTCCCTACAAGGATTTGTCGGATACGGTAATATGTTTAACAATCAAGGTTTGCCGTTCTTTGAAAACTATTATGCAGGTGGTACTGCACAGCCCGGGCAGGTTCGCGGTTATGATAGTTTCTCCCTAGGACCTTTAGATAACTTCCACAATTCTTTAGGGGGTAATTTACTAACCAGCGCCAGTGCGGGAATTATTCTTCCTTACCCATTAAGCCGTGACACGGTTCGCACCACGGTGTTCGCTGATGCCGGTAATGTGTTTGCTCCAAATACTTTACCAATATTTACCGGATTTGATGCAGGCCCAATTCGTTATTCAGCGGGTGTCTCAGTTGAATGGCGTTCACCATTCGGTCCTTTAGCATTTAGCGTCGCTAAAGCGCTTAATCTGCAGCGTTACGATCAGCCGCAAATTTTCCAACTTGCTTTATCCTCTGGATTTTAAGCACGCTGTATGGCTTAATTTTCAAGTGTCAGGGCAACCAGAAAAGTTTTTCTGGTTGCACATATCGCAACCTAAATCGAATTATGCTAGCATCATGCACTTTAAACGAGGAGAGTGTGTAATGAAACGGTTAATCAGTGTTTTTGCCATTTTAACAAGCTTTTTTGCTGCACAAGCGTTTGCTGATGCTGCCAAGATTGGTATCGTTGATTTGCAAAAGTTAATGCAAACATCAAGTCAGATGAAAGAAATTCAACAAAAATTAGAAAAAGAGTTCAAACCACGTCGCGAAAAGTTAATTGCTATGGAAGCAAACTGGAAAGCAGATGTTGAAAAATTCAAGCGTGACAGCGCGATTATGAGCCAAAATCAAAAGAAAGATCTAGAGAAAAAGCTTTTTCGTGCCCAGCAACAACTGGAACGTGATAATCAACAATATCAACAAGATTTAAGCACTGCACAAAACGAAGCTATGGAAGCCTTATATACGAAGGTTCGTGCTGCGATTTCCAAAGTTGCAAAAGACGAAAAATATGATTTGATTGTTCAAAAAGATGCCGCACCATTTAGCAGCGAAACATTGGATATAACAGATAAAGTTGTTAAAGCAATTAACTAAGCGCCATAATTCGCTTGTTTACTCTAGCGCAACTGGCAAAAAAACTGAATGGTATGCTCTGTGGAAATGCAGAGCATGTCATCACCTCTTATGCTTCATTAAGTAGGGCTCAATTACCTGATGTCTCCTACTACGAATCCCATTTACCGCACATCCTGCTACAACAGACAAAGGCGGGCGTTGTCTTACTCAAAGAGTCTCATGCTTTACAGTGCCAGCAAAATTACATTGTAGTCGAGTCGCCTCAAAAAGCTATTGAGCATTTAATTTCCTTATTACCACAGCCATTACCCGAGCCATCTCGAGGCATTTCTGCCAGTGCCCGCATTCATTCTACAGCACTAGTCAGTGATGATGCGGTTATAGGGGATCATGTGCTCATTGGACCGGGCGTAAAGCTTGCTTCCGGTGTAACCATTGGTGCGCATACAGTTATTGAAGCGCACGTAACTATCGGAGAACTTACCCAAATCGCGTCACATGTTACCATTCATCCTCACTGTCAAATTGGTGCCAATGTACTAATTAACAGTGGTTGTGTTCTGGGCGCATCTCCTTTTAATTACGCGAAACAGAGGGGGCAGTGGTTGCAAGAACCAGTGGTCGGTGGCGTAATTATTGCTGATAAGGTACACATAGGTGCTAACTCAGTTATCGATAGGGGTACCTTAAACGATACTTATATCGGTGAAGGCGTAGTTATCGATAATTTAGTGCAGATTGCTCATGATGTAATAATTGGCCCTCATACCTCTATTGCGGGTTGTGCGGCTATTGCCGCCTTTGCATCCATTGGCGCTGATTGCATTATCGGGGGGGCGAGTACCATTGCCGCTCATGTTCATATAAACGAAAATATTGTAATTACCGGAACAACCCCAGTCGTAAAATCACTAAAAAAACCTGGTATTTACTCAGCAGGTATTCTCGTTGATGAGCATAATCGCTGGCGAAAAAATGCCTCGCGTTTTAACCGGCTAGACGATTACATTAGCCGTTTAAAGAAACTTGAACAGGACTTTACCAAATAAACCTTTTTCTAATTGATTTAGATTGAGTAAAAAAGGATAATAGTTCCTCATTTTCTTAACTAATTAATAATAAACGGAACTACATATGAGCGATTCAACGCTGGATATTAGGCAAATACTCGAGTTATTGCCACACCGTTACCCGATATTACTTGTTGACAAGGTTATTGATTACAAACCTTTCGAGTATCTAAAAGCATTAAAAAATGTTTCAATAAATGAACCTATTTTTACCGGCCACTTTCCCAAGAACCCAGTAATGCCAGGAGTTCTTATGCTAGAGGCTTTAGCTCAGGCTTGTGGCATTTTATCTGCAGTATCAGAGGCCCACTCCGAAAATACCATTCTTTTGTTCGCAGGTATCGATAAGGCAAAATTTAAACAAATCGTGGTGCCAGGGGATCAATTGCGCCTCGAAGTTCGGTTTGTCGGCAAAAAAAGAGAATTTTGGCGTATGCATGGTGAGGCTTTTGTGGGTGAAAAACTGGCTTGCTCCGCTGATTTGTTAAGCGCAGTTAAGGAAGTAAAATAGTGATTGATGAACGAGCAATAATCCATCCTCAGGCCAAAATTGCAGCTAATGTAACCATTAGTCCTGGTGCTGTAATTGGTGCAGATGTGGAAATTGGAGAAAATACCTGGATTGGCCCCTATGCGGTAATTGAGGGGCCAACTAAAATAGGTAAGAACAATAAAATATTTCAATTTGCCTCTTTAGGTAATGCCCCGCAAGACATTACCTATAAGGGTGAGCCTACGTGGCTTGAAATTGGCGACAATAATATCATTCGTGAATACTGTATGATAAGTCGAGGTACGGCTAAGAGCGCGGGCATAACTCGTATTGGCAATGATAATTTTTTAATGGCTTACTCCCATATTGGGCATGATTGTATTTTAGGTAATAATATAATCATCATCAATTACGGCGCGCTTTCTGGCCATGTAACTGTTCAGGATTATGCAATTATCGGTGGTTATGCGGCAATTCATCAATTCTGTCATATTGGTGCCTACGCCTTTATTGCACGCGCCACTTATGTGACTAAAGATGTACTGCCTTATGTCATGATTGCAGGATATACATCCTCTGTTTATGGCATTAATACCGTTGGCTTACGTCGAAGAGGCTTTTCTTCTGAAGCAATTAGTGGATTGCGGCGTGCTTACAAGGTCATTTTTAGAAAGGGTTACACAGTACAACAATCAGTTGCAGAATTAGAAATAATGCAAGGGGAGTGTCCAGAGGTAATTCCGATGATTGATATGCTCAATCAATCAACAAGGGGAATTGTTCGATAATTCCTTTGTAAATTTACTCTGTAGTCTTTTTCCCTTTAGAATAAACTATGTCATCTACAATTCAGGCGCTGATCGTGAGCATTAGCGCCTAAATCACTCTAAATTCAAATTACTTCCGATGATTCCATATGCATCTAAGGCGTTGAGCGGAGTTTTTATTGTTCTTAAAATCTACCATCGATTGTTAAATTATTGTAAATAATATGTTCTTAATGCTCTCTTAATAAACAAAACGCAAAGCTATTATATATTTTAATTAGAAAATATTGAAATTTCTAATTATTTAGAGCTGAGGTGTCTATGGGCATCAAAAGAGTAGATTTAATAAAACTCGCTGGGGAATGTGAGCGTTTGCTAAGTAATGACGAGAGCTTGCGTAGTCGTTTTGAGTCCTCAATTAATCATTGGTTAGGTATTATTAAACAATTCCCTGATGAGCAACCCGCCGCTGGAGAGGTTAGTAATTTAACCTTGTTTAATCAGTTTAAACAAGCAGATGGTGCTTTGAGGCAGATTAAAAAAAATATTGCGACAACTATTGGCCCCACAGCTTTTTTAACTGACGAACAAAAATTTAGTGCGTTAAAATCACAAATCTCTCAAGATTTAAGTCAAGCTAAGCCTTATCTCCAGAACAGTGAGCCTAATTCCCACTTACAAACATTAATTAATCAGATTACTCATCAAGAAAAACAAGCCTATCCTAATTTACTGCGGATGATTAACCAGGGATTGCAAAATAAAGCCGCACCGCTATCGTACGCAGACGCAAATAATTTATTGCGATCATATCAGCAGCAGTGGCAACAATTGGATAAAGAACTACGTGCCCAGTACGTCCAGATAATCGAAGCTCAGGATACGCGACAAGCTCAACGTGAAGCTCTGGCAGCAACACTGAATAATGCAAAAAGCTTAATCAATCGCGCGCAAATGCCGGGTGACGACCCCAAAATTTCAGAATACAAAAATCACTTACAGGAAAAAATAATCCAAGCTGAAAATGATAATGTAGGTAATATCCAGGAGGTTATACAAGCATTAAATCTGGATATTGCAGAATTAAATCAGCTACTGATAAGCCAGGAACAGGCACGTATTCAAAATAAAGCTGAGATGAACCAAAATATCATTGATTTGACCTTTGCTTTTGAGGGACGTTCAAAAGAGCTGATACAACAACGGAAGGAAGCGGGTTTAGATAGTGATGTGGTAAAGGATCTTGCACAAGCCTTTCGTGAGGAAAATTCGCATTACCCCCTTTCAGCAGATGCTTCCCACGAAGAAGTCATCTCGTTTACCAAGCAAAAATTAGATAATTTGCGAGCAATCAGTTTACAACTAGAGGAGCACATTCAAGCAACTCAAGAGGAATTAAGTCGATTAGCGCAGGATAAAATAACGCCATTGAAAGATAATATCGCTCAGCAATTTTTAAAGCTCGAGACACAGTTAGAGCCCTTTAGAAGTAACTTGTCAGACGTCGATTACCAACAATTTTTAGTCATTAAATCAATTCATGATGAAGTGATGAATCTGGATAATCAAAAAGTAAATAGTGTGGAGCTTTCTAAACAGATGCAATCACAATTGCTGAATACGCAAGAGAAATTTACTATGCAAATTTCTGAGTTTGATGCAGTCTTGGCAGAACACCGAGCGGCACAGGCGCTTGCAGAAAATTTTACACTAGCTGAATTAAGTGATTATGCGCAAAATCATGAGGATAAATCGACCTTATTAAATTATGTCCAGGACTATGGTCATATTAACCAAATTGAGGCAGCATATATTCTAAAAAATGCAAATCTTTTGGATACAGCAAAAGAAAGACTATCAGACAAAGCTTTTTGTGAAGCAGTAATAAAGTTGAATCACCTTGACCAGGCAACTTCTACACATCTGGACGCCCTTATAGCAAGTAAGCGTAAAGTGGAATTTTTCCTTCATGGCAATCATGTTCAGGCGCAAGATATTAACCAGTCAGATACGCTTCTTTTTGAAGATGATAAGCAGTTTAAACAATGGGTAATATCCATGTTTTTGCATAAGGATAAAAAAGATACATTAATAGAATCTTTAGAGCGGATTAAAACACTTGCCCCAAAACAATATCGTCAGGATTTGTTTATGCTGGCGCAACAGAATGAAAACTTTGCTAAATTATTAGAAAAATCCGAACGGATTGAATTAGTTATTCCGTTCCTGTCGACTATTGTTTCAGCTAGTGAAGAGGCATCCTCAGTAAAAGTTATAAGAGGAAAAAACTATACTCGAGACGATCTAATCGCTCTATTAAATGATCGCGCTGAGGCACAAATATCCCTAATCTCAAAAACTTTAACCTTCACGGATCAAAAATTAGAAAAAATACAAAAATTAAGTAATACTAAAAACCTTGAAATTACAGAGAAAAGCAATACCTTAAATGAATTCAGGCATAGAAGTTTGGAAATTTTTCTTGAAAAAGATCAACCCTTAGAGCAGGAAAAGCTTCTTTCTAAAGCGGCACATCAGATATTTCCAAGTAATGATTGGGGTAAAAAGATAATTAACTCTCTTATCGGTTTTATCAATAAAGTAGTTCATCTTTTCTCTAAAGAAGCTGATGAAATAAAACCTCTCCCGAGTACCACTCAAAAACAATATCGCCATACCTTAAAAGAAGGCAGAGATCAGCATAATGAGCTCGATAAAAAACCTTTACGAAATGATGACGAACGAATTAAAGAATATGATGATGATGTTGCATCCAATCCGGCACCAACCTAATAACTGTATAAAATAAATGCATTAACTATAATTAAAGAATCATCCACCTCTGGATTATTCATTATGGTAACACAAGCTATTGTAAAAATGGGGAATAAAAAGTTGGCGACACCTTCAACTCCTGTCGCCAATTTTAAAAATCCTCTAAGTGGATGTCCTGAGCTTGCTTTACTTATTCAGAATATGAAAGATACCATGATTGCTAAAGAGGGTGTGGGTATAGCCGCACCGCAAGTGGGTTGCAATAAACGCATCATCATGTTCGGCTTTGATGAAAATAAACGTTATCCCAATAAACAACCCGTGCCCTTTACGGTGTTAATTAACCCGCAATACCGACCCTTAAGTGAAGAAATGATCGATGGGTGGGAAGGATGTTTGAGTGTGCCTTGCATCAGGGGGTTGGTGCCCCGTTATCTAAGCATTGAGTACAGTGGCTATGATTTACAAGGGAACTTGGTCACTCGACTGGCAGAGGATTTTCACGCACGCATCGTGCAACATGAATGTGACCATCTCGATGGTATTCTTTTCCCATATCGACTTAAAGACCTTAAAGAATTTGGCTATGAGGACGAACTTGGTGAGCAAATTTATCTTTAAATAATCAAGATAATTTCTTTAATAATTCACTGAAAAATTGTAAAAAGCCATGCTATAGTAGTTCATCTCGGGTTGCCTGCATATTATTATGGACCTCAGCATGCCAATTTTTTTTTGTAAAAGAACAGGGTTAACTTTTTTCTTTTGTTCACTTTTATACCTCTGCTCAAGCACACTTCTCGCAAATAGATTAAATATGCCTCAAGAAGCTAAGCCGCTGGCACCTCTGAAAGATGAAGTGGTCCTGATCCATGGATTAATGCGCACTCCTTTAAGCATGTATTCTTTAAAAACCTATCTGCAACGGCAGGGGCTGAATGTGGAACTTTATGGCTATATCTCGGCACGTTATACGATTCATGAACATGCACAAGCGTTTAAAAAATATATTGAGCACCTAATTTACAAAAATCCACATTATAAAATTCATATTGTCGGCCACAGTTTAGGGGGAATTATTGCTCGTGAAGCTTTAGCGGGATTAACTGCTCAGGAAATGAAACATATTCATTCGTTAATTATGCTCGCTCCACCTAATAAAGGTTCTCGCTTAGCATTGTGGTCAACGCGGGTGCCTGGTTTGTCTGCAACTATAAAACCTTTAGCAGAGCTTAGTTCGGATGATTCGTCTTATGTACACAAAATTCCTATCCCTAAGGTAAAAATAGGAATCATTGCCGGTAAATTTGATGCAAAGGTTCCACCTGAATATACGCGTCTACAGGGACAAGCGGAACCTGTTGTTGTGAACAGTACTCATACATTCATCATGAATAATCCCGTAGTCAAAAGATTAGTTTATTCATTTATTAAAAAAGGGCAGTTCAGTTAAATCATTCCTGGAGCGTTTTTTCAAAATGACCACAATGATCACAATAGGGTAAAAGTGAATAACGAATTTGTCCGCATTTCGTGCATGGAGCGAAGAGCCTCTCCCCACAAGCCGGACACGTATATTGATTTATCGCACTTATTTCTTCCAAACATGGAGTGTTGGTCAATTGTTCAGAAAATAGAAATTTTCCAGACGTGCCCGGCTTAATTGCAAACTGACAAGATGGGCAATGATTTTTTTGATACGCCTCTCTATATTGTTTTTGTAACCAAGGATTGTGCGCAGTGGTGGCTAATTTCAGCCTTGCAATGAGAAAACGTCCTGTCACAAAAATTAAGACTAAAACGAGTAAATAGCGAAAAAGATAAGAAGGGAAATATTCGTGCATGACGACCACGGCTTTACTAAAAAGTGCGATGGTAATTGCTACCCATAGGGGTTTATATAAATTATTTTTGGCGCGCCTAAGGAAAAAAACACTGAGAAGTAATAAGGGAATAAGCACCAAGAGTTGTAGAAAAGCCAGGTACCAACGAAATTTTTCAAACTCCTTTTGATAGAGCTTATAGGCCTTTTCTTGTTGTTGATGAAGTCGCTCATTTACAGTATTCAATTCTTTTGCTTTATCTTGCATAGAATTTTTTTTATGGGTGATTTCCTTATTAAGCTCTTGGTATTGTTGTTGCTGTTGCAGATAAAGCTGAGTCATATTTTGTAAATTTTGATCCGCATTTTGCGATTGTGCCATTCCTTTTTCGAGACCTAGTTTTTTAAGATCAAGCAGTTGGTTCAGGGTGTCATGATAGCTATTGACACTATTTTGGATGAGTCGCTGTTCCTCTGTTGCTTCATTTATTTGATTTTGCTGCGCGTTTATTTGCTGTTGTAAATTTTTTTGTTGCTGCTGAAGTTCAGGTTGCAAAATTTTTGTTTGAAATTTTTCCAATGAAGGTCCTGGCTGATTACCAATATCGGAAAGGATAAAATCCATAAGCCAATAGATTAGTAAACCCAATATGAAAAGAAGCGAATAGATTCCTAAGCGATAACTTTTAGAGCCTGCAAATTTGCTGTCCTGATTTATATTCATTTTATCCTTCCTGCTGTTTCTTAAATCATAGCAGACTTTAATGGGGTACCTGAAATTCGCTAATTTATGGTGACTTATCAGTCACGAGCTGGTGCTGTAATTTTAATTTAAAACTATCGGGATATAATAGGTTTTTTAATTTTTGACAATTTAATGCAAATATTATTTGACAGATACGTCACTTTCAATTTATAGTGGTAGTCACTTGGATGTGAGATGAAACACATTCAAATGTGGGGAAATCGCTTAAATTAATGAGGAGATAGATATGAATAAATTAAAAATGGCATGTGTTGCATCTTTATTCGCTGCAGGTATCGCTCAAGCATCAACTCCCTGCGACGGATTTGAAATCAAGATCAAAAACAGTCTTCCAGATGATTTACTGGTTACAAAAATTGATTTACAGGGTGGTGAGCTTCAACCAGGTGGTATTCAAAAGGTTGATGGTAAATCAGAGCAAGTTTTTACTGTGAACAATACCGGTGACGCGGTAATGAAAGGAAGCCTTACGTTTCATACAATAAGCTTGCCTAGCAAAACGGTTAAAGTGCAATTTGATTTGGAGAATTCCGGTCTAATTTGTGAACATACTGATACTTCACCAGCAAGCGATTATAATGTTGAAAAAACACGCTTACCTGGAAAAGTAAACTACACCATTTCGGCTAAGTAAGAAACCATTGGCCAAGGATGGGCTCCCTTTGAATTAAGTTCCAAACGTTTCCATAAGAAGGAGTAAAAGTCATGAATAAAGACATTTTTGAAGGTTCTTGGGAAGAAGTTAAAGGTAAAATCAAACAGGCTTGGGGTAAATTAACGGATGATGATCTAACCCAAATCAAAGGCAGCCAGCAAGAGATTTATGGGAAATTACAGCATCATTATGGTTACACCAAAGAACAGGCACAAAAAGCGGTGAAGGAGTTCTTCAGCACCAACAACTAGTGCCTATCTATGCTGACAGCAAACTGTCAGCATAGCCAATCTCTACACCCACTCTATTTATATTCTAAAGATACTTTATGACCACCGAATTTTAGGGGGTACTATGATTCACAACCTGAAAAAAATACTCTTGATCAGCATGTTTACCTTGCAAAGCTTAACCTGTGGCTATGCGGCGGATGAATTAAGGCTCAATGACGGCTTGCCACAAATGGTCGATAGCAAGACCGAGTTAAATGATATCTACATTAAAGGCATGACTGTAACATACACCTATCAACTCAAGAACATCGATGTTCAGGAAGCTAAAGAAATTAAAGAAGTGAATAAAGATTTTATCGAACATAATGCGTGCAAGGATGAACAAATACGATGTTTATTGCAAAAGGATTTAGATGTGCAATTTGTTTATAAAATTAAGAACGAAGAAATATTGCAGGTTAAATTAAACCGCGATTTATGTCATAAATTAAATGAAGCGAATCAGGGTTCTTGTTTAGGTTAGAGTAGGGTCTGTTGACAATTCACCTACCGCCTACGTGCCGCGGCTTGTCCGCGGCATCCAGTAGATGGTCAAATTAACATTTGTTTTTTATAATTCATGGCTCAATCAGAGCAAACTCATAATATAACGGTATATAACGGTTCTGATAGCAAGTATAAAACGAGTTTGCAATGCTTAGACTAATGCTCCATGATGAGCTAAGGTTCAAGCTCAAGGAAAGCATGCTACACCATGGAATTTATGACACGCCTAATCTACGCAGGATAGTCGAGGTAATGTTATATCGTATGCGCGTGGGCTGTTCTTGGCGAGACCTCCCGACAGATTTTGGATGCTGGAATTCAATTGATCAACCATTCAATCGATGGTTCTCTAAAAATAAGTTAATGCGCATTTTTAAAACGTTTATACAAGAACCTGACTTAGAATGGAGTGTAATTGACAGCAGTATGATTAAAGCTCACCAGCATCGTGCGAATTGCTTCACTTCATTTCTATGAAAGTAAAGTACGAGTCCCTTCGAGCATGCTCCATATTCCTTCAATTAAAAATTCTCTTTACGGCTCTAAAGTGGTTCGGTTAGTTCCTTGTTTTTTTCGGGTGTTATGGATGAATCGTTTAGGGTAACTAATGAGGATCGCGCATCACGATGATATTCTTCAATATTGTCGATTGCTGTGTAAATATTAATAATTCTTTTTATTTCAGTTTTAATCTTACTCAGCAAGGTGTATTTTCGCTTTAAATAAACATCAGTTTTTTCTAGAGATACAAGTTGATGTAAAGACTTTTCAATCTCGCGTTGGCGCATATAATTTTTATAGTTACTGTAAGCAAAAGATGCACCGAAATAGAAGGTAAGTAAGATGGCCAGGCAAAATTCGATGGCTTGTGAATGCGGATTGCGCAAGCTATATTCCAAGTAAGTCCAGCCTAATTCCTTTGCCACATTCGGACCTCCGGTCAAAAAGACAAACATCGAAGCAAATCCCCCTAATAGGGTTGGGATGCTTCCTGCTACTAAGGCAAGTAAATTTTGTTGAAACCAATTTTTATGTATAGGTTCAGGTGTATAATTTGTCGCATTTTGACTGGAAATAATTTGAATAAATGATAATTGCGGTGCCAAATTCGATTTGCTGTATGAGGGAAGTTTTGAACTATCGTCGTCAATAAACCAAGTTTGCATAATTTTTTTGTTCAATGTTTCCACAATTTTAAGTAATCGTTCGCGATAAAAATGATAAATCTTATCTTTACTGATCTGCTTTATTTTAGTTTGGATGCTCTCAGTTAGAGTATGGATTAATTGGGTAAATTCTTCATGGTGATTAAATTGAATTAACTGTTGCTCGTCATCAGGAAAAAGTGGATGATGATTTTTAATTGAGGATTTACTCTGAATATAGTTCACCGAATGATTTATATATTTGATGGCTGATTCAAGCGTATTTTGTTGTTTTTCAATAATTAATTTTAAAACCTTAAGCTGCACATTATGTATTTTTTGTTTATAAACAGCTGCACGAGCATTTGCCGAGGTTAATGCAAAACTAAAATAACCTACAAGAAGGCTAATAATGAGCGCGGTGCAGGTGATAATTGCCAAGGCAGCGTGAGTTAAATGAAGGCCTGAAAATCCGGAAAATCCCATCCACGCCCCAAATACACTGGTAACGATTGTATTCAATACCACTGCCACATTCCCTGATTTTTCGATTTTATTAGCTGAGACGTTAAGTTTTTGTTCGAGGTTTAACGAGCCTAACTGCAATAAACTGCGAAATTGTTCTTCACTAAGTTGTGATTTTAAATGTCCCTCACCGAGGCGAAGATGACCTAATAGAATGTTTAATTCTGATAAGTTAAGGTGTTCTAGTAGAATTCGAGGAGGCATAATACATCTCTCCATTTATTTTAACCCATAAAAATGATGTGACGCTTACTGTCAAATCATTCGTGTAAACCATTATACATTTTTTTTGTTAAATTTGTCACAAAATACTCCATTAATACGAAAGAATTTGATAAACTAAACTTTTGCAACACGTTATTTGGAGAAAACTATGTTGATTACACGAGAACCAGGAGCTGAGAATAAAATTCAATTTCGGATTAGAATGACGGAGTCAATATACCGGGAAATCGATGAGTATTGTCAATGGGCTGGTATCCGTGTCCGCGATTATTTTATTGAAAAAGCATGTCAGTATATTTTTAAGAATGACGAAGACTGGCTAGAGTATAAAAAAAACCGCGATAATCCGTAGCAATTTTTTTTACCCTAGCCGTTTACGAAATTTGCCCATAGCGGATGTTCTCCTTATGCTCCGCTAGAGCTATTTCGTGGATTCTTAATTACTCTGCGATTTCAGCACATTGTTCTAGTTGCTTTAGATATAAGTTCCACTCGGCATCTTTAGCAAAAAGGTCAAGTGCAGATTTTTCAATAAAATAGCCTAAATCATATATTCCCGCCCATTGACAATAATTTTCAATCTGCTCAAGAATGGCTGGATTAACTTGTGCTTTAATCGAGCTCGTATCTATACTTTGCTTACTTTTAATGATTGGCATCTTTTTTCCCTATAACTACATCAAGTGAATGCTCAGCTACAATAGTTTGAGCACGAATTACAACATGAATAAGTTCATGGTAATGATTAGATTCTGCTGCTAATAAGGGCAGGCAGGCGTTCGAGTCTAAGTGGTTGTAAAAAGGTGTAAAAGAATTTAGAGAAATTAATAAATATTTTTTGATATGAAAAATATTTATCTCATTAGATTGTATCATCAAGATGGCTTGGTCATCTACTTGCCGTCAAATTATACACTAATTTATGTAAAATCCATCATTATTTAAAAAAATATTTTTTATTTGAAAATACACTCCGTTAAAGAGGGTCCAATTAATTTTTAGAGAAAAACCTTGACCTCTTTCCTGTTAATATCCGATGATTGCGTCATTAATTCTTAAGGGTAATACTGGTAATGGATGGTAGCTTTATTTTAGGCTTGATAAGCGGTGTAGTAATCGGGGCAGCTGGGCATTATTATTTACAGAATAAACTGCGCTCGGTCGGTTATGTTCAAAACAGCAAACCTGTATACGAAGAATTAAATGAGTTATTCAATGAGTTTCCTGAATTTATGGAGCAGTTCAAACAAGACTTATTAAATCCAGAGTATGATGATATTGATGAGTTTTTTCTAATTCCAAAAGAGGCGCTCATGACCTCACTCACTCAGCGGTTGCGTTATGACTATTCTGAAGAAATAATGCCTTTATTTCATAAATTAGAGAATTTAAATTATATCACCCGATTGCCTAATGATGCCTTACTCTTCAGGATAGAGCAGGAATTTCATATTGCTTTAAATCAGTACCTAGAAAAGTTAAATACCCGTGCAGATGAGGTAAAAGACCAGTTACCAAAACTTATTCTACCGGATGAAGCAATTTAGAACGCTCGTTCCAGGGCAAAATTTGCTAAATCGGTTAAACTTTTTTTATACAGGGAGTCGGGGAGAATGATCAAATTTGTTAATGCCTTATCAATTTCCTCGGCAGCTACTTGTTTGGTATATTCAATGGCTTTGGTCTCTTGCAAGGCATCGAGAATCACGGGTAAATGTTGCAGAGATCCATCTCTTAAACTGGAAACAATTTTTTGTTTTTGTATCTCGCTGCCATGCTTTAATGCATGGATAAGCGGTAACGTTGCTTTACCATCAGCTAAATCATCACCGATATTTTTACCTATAGTTTTTGCATCGGAGCAATAATCAAGGGCATCATCGATTAATTGGAATGCATTGCCTAAATGTAACCCATAGGTATAAAGTCCATCCTGTATCTCCTTAGAGGCACCACTAAGCATTGGGCCAATGCATGCTGCGGCAGCAAAAAGTAAGGCAGTTTTAGCTCGAATAACTTCAAAGTATTCAGCAAAGGTAAGGGTTGGGTTATGACGATTTGTTAACTGCTTCACCTCACCACAGCTAATTTCTAAAGAGGTATTTGCAAAAAGTTTTAAAATTTCCGGAGTTCCATGCGCAACCATCAGCTGGATTGACTGGGTAAATAAGTAATCACCTACTAGGATGCTTGCTTTGCTTCCCCAAATATTATTGGCAGTTTCTCGTCCTCGGCGCAGAGTAGATTCATCAACCACGTCATCGTGTAACAGAGTTGCCGTATGAAAGAATTCAACCATGGCGGCTAAGGCAATATGTCCAGAACCTTCATAGTTGCATGCTTTACTCGCGAGTAATACCAGGAGGGGCCGTAAACGTTTCCCACCACTTTCAATAATGTGATGGGACATGTCATCGATTAGGCCAATTTGGGATTCAATGTTACGAACAATTAGATCGTTAACCGCGTTAAAATCATCAAGAACCGTTGCGCGTATACTATCAATTGCCATCATTGCCCCTCTACCTTTTAATCAGCAAATGCTAAAGTCGTGTGGTGTAATTGTCAAGTAAGCTTGGTTGCTGATCATAAGATCTTTACCCTTACACATTAAAGCGGAAATGCATCACATCGCCATCGGTTACTATATATTCTTTCCCTTCAAGACGTAATTTGCCTGCCTCTTTGGCACCTTGCTCTCCACCGCATTGAATAAATACATCAAAAGCTATGACCTCAGCGCGGATAAAACCTTTTTCAAAATCGGTGTGGATAACCCCAGCTGCTTGAGGAGCTGTTGCGCCGCAGGGAATCGTCCAGGCTCTTACCTCTTTAACACCCGCAGTAAAATAGGTTTGCAATCCTAAAAGTTCGTACCCAGCGCGAATCACACGATTCAACCCGGGTTCAGATAAACCAAGGCTTTCCATAAATTCTTGACGATCGGCCTCATCAAGTTCAATTAATTCTGCTTCGGTTGCAGCACATAACGGTACCACTTTAGCCTGCTCTTTTTCGGCCAATTGGATTACAGCGTCTAGTAATGGATTGTTATCATAGCCATTATCATCCACATTAGCGATGTATAAGACTGGCTTGGAAGTCAGCAAAAATAAACTCTGCATAAAGACACTTTCGTCTGCGGAGAGTTTAAGGGTGCGCACTGGATACCCTTCCTCCAAATGTTCTTTAATTTTTTCAAGCATTATTTTCTCAGCTACAGCATCTTTACTGCCACTGCGAATATTTTTCTTTTGTAATGCTTTTTCAACACTTGCAAGGTCTGCAAGGATCAATTCAAGATTGATTACTTCAATATCATGGAGCGGATCAACGCGGCCGTCTACATGAACAACATCCGGGTTTTGGAAACAACGTACGACATGGGCAATGGCGTCTGTTTCACGGATGTTGGCTAGAAACTGGTTTCCTAAACCCTCGCCTTTGGAGGCGCCTTTTACGATACCGGCAATGTCTACAAATTCCATGGTGGTGGGAACAACGCGTTGGGGTTTAACGATTGAGCTTAATTGTTCTAAACGTGGATCCGGCACAGTCACGATACCCACATTAGGTTCAATAGTACAAAAAGGGTAGTTTTCTGCCTGAATGCCAGCTTTGGTGAGAGCATTAAATAATGTAGATTTACCGACATTGGGCAAACCGACGATTCCGCATTTAAATCCCATAATTTTCCTCGATTAAATATTAATTTGATTCATTGCCTTGGATAAATTTCCAGCAAGAATTAAAGGAACTGTTGCAATCCCTCGATCAATTGCATCCATGATTAATTGGCGGTCAGACATAGAGGCTTTGCCTAAAACATACGGATGGACTAAATCTTTATGCCCAGGATGACCAATTCCTATTCTTAAGCGATGAAAATTAGTACTTCCCAGATGCGCAATGATATCTCTTAAGCCATTATGTCCTCCGTGACCACCACCTGTTTTTAATTTAATGCGGCCTGGAGGAAGATCCAGTTCGTCATGGACTACGAGAATTTCCTCAGGATTAATGCGATAAAATTGGCTTACAAGTTGTGTTGGCTGTCCGCATAAATTCATAAAAGTTAAAGGTAGGAGTAGCTTGCAGGTCGTGTTTTCAACATCTACCTCACAGATTTCACCTTGGAATTTCTTGTCCGCACGAAAGACCGCGCTATGATGTCGCGCAATGGCGGTCGTAAACCATGCTCCGGCATTGTGTCGCGTGTGCTCATAAGCCGAGCCAGGATTGCGTAATCCAACGATGAGTTTTATTGCCATGAATTGTACTCTTTGCTGCTTGCGGATTATTTGAATTTCAGTGGTGCAGGCGGGGCTAGGCCCCAACCTGCTTTAATAAGTCAGCGATCAGTTCGCTTCAGATTCCGTACTGTTTGAACCTTCATTACTTTCATCAGTGCTACCTGCTTTAGCCATATGAATACTCACAACGGGAGCATCATGACTGCCATCAGTAACATCCACAGTTAGTTGTACCCCTTTAGGTAGTTTTAACTGAGATAAATGAATGATGTCGTTTAAACCCACTTGAGCCATATCTACTTCAATATATTCGGGTAGATTTTGAGCCTGGCAACGTACTTCTATTTGGGTCATGGTATGTTGTACCATACCGCCGGCTTTAATTCCGGGCGCTTGTTGTTCGTTAATAAAGTGCAAGGGTACCATTTTAACGAGAATATCTTTTTTGGAAACCCGTTGTAAATCCATATGCATGATTAAAGGCTTGTAAGGATGTCTTTGGACCGCCTTAAGAATGACGTGCTCAACTTTTCCATCGACTGAAATATCAAAAACACTTGAATAAATACTTTCGACTTCCAAAGCTTTAACTACTTTATTATGTAAAAAATGGATGGACATTGGTTTGCTATCGCCACCATAAATTACTGCTGGGACTTTATTTTCAAGACGACGCAGGCGGCGGCTCGCACCTTTCCCCATAACCATTCTTGATTCTGCTTCTAAAAGTATGTTTGACATTGTATAATGCTCCAAAATTAGGTTATACCCGCCTAATCCGCGACCAGATTAAGTACATGAACTATAAAAAGTGAATCCATGCAAGGGCGGAGCATTATACCCCATTTGTAGGACGACACAAACAATTATCTCTACTTCATCTGTATCGTATAAAGAATTATGAAGCTTATTTACCCAGGAACACTTGAAGTGGATTCCATTATTGCATAGAATATGCGACTTTGTTGAATTTATGTTAGCCAATCAGGCGAATTGGAGAAAAATTATGTATGCAGTAATCAAAACAGGTGGTAAACAATACACCGTAAAAGAAGGCGATGTACTAAAAATCGAATTGCTGCCTGATGATGTTGGTAACGAAATCAAGTTTTCAGAAGTATTAATGCTGGTTGATGGTGACAAGGTCACTTGTGGTGCCCCATTGGTTGATAAAGCATCAGTTAAAGCTGAAGTTATGGATCATGGTCGTCACAAGAAAGTTAAAATTATTAAATTCCGTCGTCGTAAGCACCACATGAAACAGATGGGACATCGACAATATTATTCGCAAGTTAAAATCACTGCGATTACAAAGTAAATAGGGGATAATAATGGCTCATAAAAAAGCAGGCGGTAGTACCCGTAACGGCCGCGACTCGAATCCTAAGTACCTTGGTGTTAAACGCTATGGTGGACAATTAGTTAATGCAGGAGAAATCCTGGTAAGACAACGTGGCACACGTTTTCACGCAGGTCATGGTGTAGGCGTTGGTCGTGATCATACGCTATTTGCCTTAATTCCAGGTGAAGTAAAGTTCATGGTTAAAGGCGATAAAAATCGCAAATATGTAAGTATTGTAGCTGAACAACAAGAAGCGACTAACTAAGCGACTTCTTGCTGCAAAGCCAACCCCGGTAGCGGGGTTTTTTTTTATGTTGAGGTATTACTATCATGAAATTCGTAGACGAAGCCCTAATCCGCGTTGAAGCCGGTCACGGTGGTCATGGGTGTTTAAGCTTCAGACGCGAAAAATTCGTACCCAAAGGTGGTCCTGATGGTGGCGATGGTGGTGATGGTGGTAGTGTCTATTTCGAAGCCTGTAGTGATTTAAATACGCTAATCGATTTTCGCTATATGCGGCATTATAAGGCAGGTAACGGCCAATCCGGTATGGGCGGAAATTGTACCGGGAAGAAGGGTGACGATCTAATTATTAAAGTTCCAGTAGGTACTTTAATTTATGATGTAGATACCGGCGAATTATTAGGAGATATCCGTGAGGTGGGGGTGCCCGTGCTTATTGCTCAGGGTGGATTTCATGGTCTCGGTAATACCCGTTATAAAAGTAGTGTGAATCGTGCTCCACGACAGACATCGCAAGGTTCTCCAGGTGAGGCAAGACACCTACGTTTAGAATTGCGGGTGCTTGCGGACGTTGGTTTATTAGGTTTGCCCAATGCTGGTAAATCTACACTGATTAGAGCCGTTTCCAGCTCTAAGGCGAAAGTTGCTGATTATCCTTTTACCACGCTCCACCCAGGTTTGGGAGTGGTTAGCGTTTCTACGCATAAAAGTTTTGTCATGGCTGATATTCCTGGATTAATCGAGGGGGCCTCAGAGGGGGCAGGCTTAGGACACCGTTTTCTTAAGCATCTGTCGCGTACCTGTGTTCTGCTGCACGTTATCGATATTGCACCTCTTGATGAAAGTGACCCGATTACCTCTGCGCAAACTATTATCAACGAGCTTGCAGAGTATGATCCTGAATTATTAAATAAACCCCGCTGGTTAGTTTTGAATAAAATTGACATGATTCCCGATCATGATTTGCGAGAACAACGCATCCAGGAAATTATTACCGGCCTAAATTGGCAAAATAAATTTTTTGCTGTGTCTGCGATAAGTGGTGAAGGAACTCAAGCCTTATGTTATGAGCTAATGCAATTGATTGATGATTTGAAGGAGACGGAAGCTTAGCCACTCGGTTGCATACTCGAGCACAGCAGGGGTTCGATAAGGTATTTGATACGATTCCGAACCTTCCTGTTGGTGAATATGGTATTGAAGTCTCAAATCAGTATATCCATTAATAGGCTTTTGCTCCCAATAATCTTCCAAACCGCTAATATGAAAATAAATATCTGTTCGATTGCTGTTATTAAAATGCAGTAAATGATGAAGCCCTGGTTTATATAGGCAAAGTTGTAAAAGCCCTCCTGTCGCTTCATCAAAGATGGAAATAGGCTGCTGACTTTTTAATAAATATTCACGTAGTTCATCAGAAGCGCGGTGCTCAACATTACTGATAATATGAGGTTTCACCAAGGGTTCGATCAGCTCTTTAATTGAAGAGGCTAGTTCTTTTCTACAGCGCACTTTAAATTCGATATAAGGCGATTCCCAACGGTAGCCCACCTGGCAATTAATATTGGTCAGAGCCTGTTCCATTTTTTGTGCAAATTCACTTTCAGGTATTCCGAAAACCCGCCATTTTAATATTAGTTTTTCACTATGTGCAGTCTGTTGCAGCAGGGGTAAAGCGTAATTGTGAAACATAGGTAAACATTCTTTTGGAGGACCGGGCAATAAAATATAAAGCTTATCTGAGTGTTTATAAGCACAACCTAGGGCACTACCATTAGGGTTAGGCAATAATTGTGCGGTCTCTGGGAAAAGACATTGTTGTAAGTTACCCGCGGTTAAGGGGATTTTCACATGACGTAGGCGTTCGTGCACGTGGTTCAATGCTAAAGCATGCTCTACTAGGGGTGATTGGGTAAATTTTGCCAAGACAAAACGAGTGATGTCGTCACTAGTTGGGCCTAGACCACCAATAATGATCACAATATCATGATGTTGGGTTAAAAAATTAAGACTGGCAAATAAATCGGATTCTTTATCACTGCACGCCATGTGCATTCCTAGAGGCAATCCCTCTGAACTTAAAGTATGAGCGATGTGATGCGCATTGGTATTAAGTGTATCTCCATGAACGATTTCGTCCCCTGTCGCAAGTAGAGCAATGGCCATAATTGGATTTCAACATTTAACCTTACATTTAACATTAATTGATCTTATAGCAAAGTTTCGCTGAACGCCAAATTTTAAGAACGTAATTGTCAGTATTTGCTTTCCATACGGATAAATGTGCTGAATAGCTGAATTGTTTAGCAAATTTACGTGCATGCTATAAAATATTCATTCATTATTTGCGATTAGGCTTATAATTTAAAAAAAACTGAACAAGGGGAACTTATGGAGTTTTCAAGTCGTTACGTAGCTCATCAACCAGATGCTCAGGGTTATGTACACTATTCAGCGGAAGAAAATAAAATTTGGAGCATTTTATTTAAACGTCAGATGGAGCTGATTCCAGGACGTGCATGTCCTGAGTTTATCAATGGCTTGGAACTATTGGGGGTTTCCGCTGCAGCAATTCCACAGGTCCCCGACCTGAATGCTCATTTAGAAAAAATTACTGGCTGGCGTACTGCACCGGTAGCGGCGCTTATCTCTGCTCGTGAGTTTTTTACGTTATTAGCTACGCGCCATTTTCCGGTGGCAACATTCATCCGTAGTGAAGAGGAATTAAATTACGTTAAAGAGCCTGATGTTTTTCATGAAGTTTTTGGTCACTGTCCAATGCTTACTGATCCTGTATATGCACAATTTATTCATGATTACGCGCTAAGGGTTCTTGATTTTCCTGAAGTGGATTGGCCTTTGTTGCAGCGCATGTTCTGGTTCACAGTAGAGTTTGGTCTGATTCAGACCCATCAAGGGCTACGCGCGTATGGCGGAGGGATTTTGTCATCTATACATGAGACGGTCTATAGCGTAGAGAGCGATATACCTTTACGCGTCCTCTTTAATCCCATTACTGCCTTTCGTACCCCTTATCGAATTGATACAGTACAACCTATCTATTTTGTGATTGATAATTTTCAAACTTTATTTGATTTTGTACTATCAGAAATTAGCGAATTGCTAATTCGGGTTCGTGAGTTAGGAGAATTGCCTCCCTTATTTGTTGTGGAGCCGGGTAATCCGAATATTCATATTCGCGCCTGTTAAAAGATTAAGAATAGTGTACACTTATTAGAGAAGTATAAATTGCACAACATGGACCATTATTGACTCATTGTTGCAGCATGGGGGATAGTTCCAGCAGGAGTATTTCTGCGAACAGCGGTCTGTCTCTTGTAAAGACCGCACACTCTTGTTAACATCGACCCCTATGCGTTGTTCATTGGTCTTACGGTCAAGGAGCATTTTTTGATTAAAGTATTAATTGTTGATGACCATGCACTGGTTCGAATGGGAATTCGACGATTACTTGAAGATTTGTCGGATATTGAGGTAGTAGGAGACGCCGAGAGCGGCGAACAAGCGTTAAGCTTGGTTAAATTACATGCACCTGATGTCGTTCTTCTCGATATGAAAATGCCTGGTATCGATGGCTGGGAAGTTACCCGTCGCTTAAAAAAATCCAACCCACATGTTAAAGTTATTGCGGTAACTGCTATGTGTTCAGATGTTTTACCCACCCGAGTGTTACAGTTGGGAGCTATGGGTTATCTCACCAAAGAATCAGGCGCTGAAGAAATGGCTGCAGCAATTCGCAAAGTAGCTAAAGGTGAACGTTATCTTAGTGCTGAAATCGCTCAGAAAGTAGCAATCAATAGCCTGCAAGATGATCAAGGTTCCCCCTTTAATATCTTATCAGAACGCGAAATGCAGGTGATGCTTATGATCACTAGCGGTATGAATGTTCAGGATATCAGCGATCGGTTGTTCCTTAGTTCGAAAACAATTAATGGATACCGCTATCGTACGTTCGAAAAATTAGGTATTAAAAATGATGTCGAGTTAACCTACTTGGCTTTAAGACACGGAATTATTGAGAATCCCATTGATTTAGCTTCTGATGATTAATTTATATTGATGAGTAACGAAACAAGTCCATCTCCTGAATTGAAACAATTTTTGCAAAAACTTCCCCATGAACCTGGTGTATATCGCATGCTCGATGCACAAGGCACGGTGTTGTATGTTGGTAAAGCCTCTAATTTAAAAAAAAGAGTGACCAGTTACTTCAACAAACAAAATACGGGTGCAAAAACGCGCTCCTTAGTGAGTCAAATTAATTCTATTGCCATCTCTGTCACTCGTAGTGAAACGGAAGCGCTTCTACTTGAAAGCAATTTCATAAAGACGCTGCGGCCTAAATATAATATTTTATTACGAGATGATAAAACCTACCCTTATATTCATCTATCTGATCACGCTGATTTTCCTCGGATTGAAAGTATCCGCAGCAAAAAAAAGCCGAAAGGAGGGAATTTTTTTGGTCCCTATCCCAGTGTGAGTGCGATTCGAGAAACCATCACGGCAATCCAGAAAATTTTTAAAATTCGTAATTGTCGCGACAGTTATTTTAATGCACGCTCGCGACCGTGTTTACAGTATCAAATTCGGCGATGTACTGCCCCATGTGTGGAATATATTTCACCGGATGAATATCGTCGTGCAGTAAGCGATGCAATTCGTTTCTTACAAGGAAAAAGTCAAGATCTGGTCAATGATCTCGTTGAGCGCATGGAAAATGCCGTGAACAATCTGCAATTTGAAGAAGCAGCCATTTTGCGTGATCAGATAAAAAGTGTGCGCTTAGTCCAAGAGCAGCAGGGAATAATGCAATTAAGTGGTGATGCTGATGCCATTGCGATTGAGATAAAACCTGATTTTGTCTGTATCCAATGCGTTACCATCAGGGAAGGGCAGGTACTTGCCAACCATAGTTTTTTCCCCGCGATTCCTCGATTTGATTTAACAGATCCGGAACATCATGAACTCTGGCAGCAAAGTTTTGATGCCTTTATAAGCTTTTATTATTTAGATAATCCCGATCGTATTCCCCCGATGATTATTACCAACCATCCTTTAGAGGATGTCGATGCATTGCAGGAAGCTTTGACTGAGCGTCGTGGGACACGGTGCAAAATTATCACAAACCCCCGTGGGACAAAGGCACGATGGATGGATTTTGCCCTCAATAATTTGCGCGTAACGGTCAAAGATCATTTAAGTAAACATGCGACGATGCAAGAACGCTTTAACGCCCTCGCGCATTTTCTTGAATTAGCGCAACCCATCCAAAGAATGGAGTGCTTTGACATCAGTCACACTCAAGGGGAAGCAACTGTGGCCTCCTGTGTGGTTTTTGATCAAGAGGGCCCCAACCCGAGAAATTATCGCCGTTTTAATATTGAAGGAATTACTCCAGGGGACGATTACGCTGCTATGGAGCAGGCTCTAACTCGACGGTTTAAGCGTTTAATCGAAGCTCAATGGTTGCCGGATGTGCTGATAATTGATGGTGGTAAAGGACAAGTTTCTGTAGCACGCAGGGTGTTGGAGCAGTTACAGGTAACAGAGGTGATGCTCATAGGTGTCGCCAAAGGGCCAACACGCAAGGCTGGCTGGGAAAAACTCATTCTGCTTAAAGGTGAGCAGGAGTATGAATTACCAGAAAACTCAAAAGCCTTGCATTTACTGCAACACATTCGTGATGAAGCGCATCGTTTTGCCATAACCGCACACCGAAAGAAACGCCATAAAAAGCGTCTGGAATCAACGCTTGAAGAAATCGAGGGTGTGGGGGCTAAGAGAAGGCAAGCGTTGTTGCATCGCTTTGGGGGTTTACGTGAGCTTGCAAAAGCTTCAGCAGAGGAAATAGCCAAAGTTCCTGGAATTAATGCTCATCTTGCAGAGCGTATTTTTGCCCATTTTCATGAGTAGGGTGATTTGATTAATCATTTCGTTTTCCGCCCATTATGGGTGCAAAAATTGTAAAAAAGAGCTTCCTCCAGTATAGTTAATAATACCTCAAAGAATATTTGGATAAATCTTGGCTTGGGATGCGGACAAATATGTTCAGGGAAATTATTTTCAAACCTCAGTAAATGAGTTCTTCAGTAACGAATATGAACTTGATTTGCAGGGAATTGTATTAGACGTGGGGTGTGGGGATGGGCAGTATTTGCATCAATTAGCCACACACTTTAAAAAAGCTAAAATCGTAGGCATTGATACTTCCGAGAGCATGATTCAATATGCAGAAAAACATTATTCCAGAGCTAATTTAGCTTTTCTGCTCCAAAATATAGAACAAGAAATTCTAAAAGATCGCTACAATACCGTAATATCCTTTTGGTGTTTACATTGGACAGACCTCTCTCAGTCCTTGCCTAATATCTACCGTACTTTAAAGAGGGATGGACAGTTTTATGCGGTGCTCTCTTCATTATCAGATAATTCCGTCTTTCAAGTTTGGGAGAAACTCACCCATCACGAACGCTATGGAGAACTGGCAAGATCCTATCAACATGCGCTGGAAGCTAATCGCGATTACTACTTTAATTTACTTAAACTTATGGTGCGGATTCCATTTAGAAACGTCAAATCGGAACTGCGTACTTTACAAATTCCTTTACCCAATTTGAGACATTTTCAGAATCTATTGATAACACTTCCTTTTATGCAAAGAGTACCCAAAGAACAGCAAGAACCGTTATTAAAAACTATGCTTAAGGTGTATGAGGAAATTTGTGAGCAAAAATATGCAGGATCATTATTTTACGAAACAAGGCCTCTATTTTTAAAAGCGTTGAAGTAATTCTAATAGGAGGGTTCAATGGGTTTGGAAATAACGATGCTTCCGGAGCTGAATTTACCTGTCCTTAACGCACATAAACTAAAATCACAGGATTTGATAACACTCATTCAGGACCATCACCCAGAGCTCACGCAACGTGTCTTAAATCATGGGGCTTTACTATTTCGTGGATTTAATTGCATCAGTGTGCAGATGTTTTCTGATGCGATTACGGCCTGTAATTTAGGAAGCCGCTGTGATACTCAAGATTATGATCTACCACGAACGATATTGAGTGATGATATCTATACTTCAAGTGACTTACCCGGACACATACCGCTACCTCTTCATCATGAAAAACCCCGATCGATTAATCCACCACATCATCTTTATTTTTGCTGCGCCCAACCACCAGAGCAAAAAGGAGGCACGTTGTTGGCCAATGCGGCAAGTATCTGGGATGCGATGCCCAGGGATATTAGCCGACGTATCGATGCTTATGGTGTTATTTATAAACAATTCTTTCATGGGAATACCTGGTTGGCTAATTGGCTCAAAAAAAATTTAGGAGAGGGAAGCGCTCGTCGCTGGCAAGAGTATTTTGGTACACAAAATCGCGCAGAGGTCGAAAATAAACTGGCAGCAGGCCTTGCGCAATGGAAGTGGATTGATAAAAAAGATGATTTAATCGTTACTCAATCTCTGCCCGGGGTGTTGGAGCACCCGGAAAATGGCAATAAATGCTGGTTTAACTCAGCAGCTTATCTTAATTATTTTGATAATTTGATTTACGGGTCATTATCAGCATTACACGGCCTTAGTTATGTTGCCGCACGCTACATGATGTTTCAAGATATATTTCCGTTGGTTTGTCATTACGGTAACGGTGAATCCTTTAGCAAAAAGGACATTTTACGTATTAACGAGATTCTGCAAAACCATATCAAGGTTATGCGCTGGCAAGCAGGAGATTTTATGATCGTTGATAATTATACGATGATGCATGGAAAACAGCCCCATGAAGGACAAAGGCTATTATACTCCTGTATGACCGAGCGACTCTAATCCAGTTCTTGGCGTATTCGCAGCAGAACGCTCACTTATGTGCTAAAACTAAATAAGAATCAGTATAAAAAGATTCATCCTATCTTTGGTGTGGGGAACAATCAGAGTTAAAAATTAACAATGCACTAATTATCCTGAATAAATACGAATCTTAGTCTGATTGCGTGTTCACTCTATAATTGTTAAGGTATTTTTTGCGTTGCAAAAAATGCCGAGTTTATTATTGAGAGGCTCATTTGTGTCTAAAAAATCATTTAAGAACAAAACGCTACAAGATGCCGTAGCAATCATAGGTATGGGCTGCTGTTTTCCAGGAATTGAGCATGATCTTGATGAACCGGAAGCATTATTTGATTTTTTACTACAAAAGCAATCAGCCATAAGAGCGGTGCCAGAAAACCGTTGGCCTAATGCTGAATATTTCGATTCAGACCGCAGCAAACCCGATAAAATGATTAGTCAAAAAGGGGGATTTATTCAACACCCTGAATATTTTGACGCTGCTTTTTTTAAAATATCAGCGGCTGAAGCACGGCAGATGGATCCGCAACAACGCCTATTTCTTGAAACTGCCATTCATGCATTAAATGACGCCAACATAAAACCATCATCCCTAGATAATACGAATACGGGGGTATTTTGTGGTGCTTCAACCCAAGACTACAGTCAGCTCAATATAAAAGATCAGATCGAATTTAATGGTTATACCTTAACCGGAGTTGCTCAAGGGGGTATTGCAGGTAGATTGAGTTATGTCCTGAATTTAAAAGGACCGAGCATGGCGATTGACACCGCATGCTCCTCTTCTTTGGCGGCATTAAGTGTGGCGGTCACTGCGTTGCAGCAAGGGCAATGTGATTTAGCCATCGTGGGTGGGGTACACCTCAGTTTATTACCCGAAAATTATATTGGATTTACTAAAGCCAACATGCTCTCTGAAAAAAACCAATGTCGAAGTTTTGATGCCGAGGGTGATGGATTTATTCATAGCGAAGGATGTGGCGTTGTAATCCTTAAGCGTTTATATGATGCACAAAGTGCAGGTAATAAAATTCATGCACTGATAAAAAGTGTCTTTATGAATCAAGATGGACATACTCCCCGTGGAATTGCCGCTCCAAATTTGCAGGCACAAATTGCCATGCATGAGGGTGCTTTAGAACAAGCGGGTCTTAAACCGGAAGATATTTCTTATATTGAGGCGCATGGAGCCGGTACTGCATTAGGGGATGCAGTTGAGTTCAATGCACTTGCGCATATCCATCAGGGGCGGCATAGCTTTGAGAATCCTCTAATAATTGGTGCGGTAAAAAGTAATCTTGGTCATACTCTGGCCGCATCTGGAATGACCTCTTTAATTAAAGCGCTCAAGGTTTTTAAGCGCGAATTAATTCCGCCCAATTTACATTTCACTGAGCCTAATAAACGAATAAACCCGAAACAAATACCTGCTGTATTTCCTGATTCTGCCCAAGATTTTTGTTACCAACCGCATCGAAAACGCTTCATTCAAATTAACAATTTTGGTTTCACGGGCACTAATGCCACGGTTATCCTGGAAGAGCCACCACGAGAAACATCCAGGGAACCTGCTGCCGAATCGCTTTGCTGTTTTATCCTTTCTGCAAAAAGCGAAACATCCTTGCGGCTCCTGGTGCAGCAATATGTGCAGTATTTGTCGCAAACATCGGCCTCTTTGAGTGATATCTGTTTTAATCTGATCAATGGCCGCGATCATTACGCCTATCGCTTAGGATTACTTGTACACACTCGCGAAGACCTAATTACCCAACTTGAGCATCATCCATGGGTAATACACCATATCGTTCCTGAGACAACATCAAGTATCGTAGGTGACCATGCAGAAATTATACTGCAAGAGTTTCTGGCTGGAAAAAATATTACAATAAAAACAGAATACCTACCTCTATCATTACCTGGATATACTTTTGCACATCAATCGTATTGGCATGAAGTGCGTAAGTTACCCTCAAGTCGACATTGGTTAGATAACCTTCCCACCCAAGATCGTGGAACACAACTGAGCCTGCTAAAAGATAAAATAAGGCAAATTTTACACGCATATATTCCCACGATGAGCCAACATTCAGATCATGAAGATTTGCTTGAGCTTCAGATGACTGAGGAGCAAATAGCGGCTTTTGGGCAGCAACTGTATGAGGAATTAGGACGACGATTTTATCCACAAATAAAATCGTATATGACTATAGAAAAAATAGCCTCTTATCTACAATCCGTTCTGTTACCGTTACCGGTGGCTCAACAACCTGTGGTGAATATACTCCATGAAGAACCGATTGCAATCATCGGGATGAGTTGCCGTTTTCCGCAGGCAGAAAATACGGATGCGTTCTATTCTTTGCTCCTGGAAGGACGTTCGGGAATGCAGGATATACCCAAAGACCGCTGGGATAATGCACAATATTACGATCCGGATATACACGCTGCCGGTCGATTGTATATTAAGCAGTTGGGATTAATTCAGAACGTCTCATCTTTTGATGCTGACTTTTTTAATGTCAGCCCACGTGAAGCCAAATTTATGGCGCCGCAATTACGCGTTTTTCTAGAGACCAGCTACCATGCCCTGGAAGATGCAAATATACCTTTACCTAAAATTAAAGGCAGTAGCACCGGAGTTTTTGTAGGCTGTGGCACCAATGAGTATCCAGATTGGTTAACGAGCCAAGGAATCACACTTGATGACTTTAATATTTATTTTGCTACGGGTAACGTATTAAATGCCGTACCCGGTCGTGTTGCCTATGTATTTGATTTACAGGGTCCGACTCAAGCGATTGATACCGCGTGTTCCTCCTCCATGACTGCGCTTCACAATGCATGCATCAGCTTACAAGCAGGTGATTGTGATATGGCCCTGGCTGGAGGCATTAACATCTTAATGATGCCTGATTCCAATATAACCCTTTCTAAAGCGCGAATGCTCTCACCGGAAAGTCTTTGCAAAACGTTTAGTATCGACGCAGATGGTTATGCTCGTAGTGAAGGTTGTGGGGTATTGGTACTCAAGCGTTTAAGCAGTGCGATGAATGATGGGGATACGATTCTAGCCGTGGTTCGTGGCTCTGCGATCAACAGTGATGGCAAAAGTGGTGGTTTTACGGTTCCGAATGCCGTGGCTCAGGAAGAAGTGATTCGTCGTGCTTTAGCAAAGGCTAAATTAAGCCCTGCTGAGGTGGATTTAATTGAAGCCCATGGCACCGGAACCCCGCTAGCCGATCCCATCGAGGCCAATACACTGATGGCAATTTTTGCAGAGGATCATAGTGAAGAGCACCCTTTATACTTGGGTTCAGTAAAGACTAATATTGGTCATGCCGAAAGTGCTTCGGGAATTGCTGGAGTGATTAAAACCATACTGAGTTTGCAGCATCACATCCTATTTAAACATTTAAATTTTAAATCACTTAATCCCGAGATTAAACTTAAAAATACGCAGATTAGCCTTGAGACCATGCAATGGCCTAAACCCCAGGGCTTGCGAATCGCCGGTGTGAGTTCTTTTGGGTTTAGTGGTGCCAATGCTCATGTGATCCTCGAAGAAAGCCCCCCTATACAAATGCAACCACCAGCAGCAGTTCCGGAATCTCTTTTACTTATCTCTGCAAAAAATCGTCAAGCTTTAGATCTTTTATTGGCCCAGTATGCAACTTTTCTTACGCACACGCAGGCACAATTTGCTGATATTTGTTTTACTTCTGCTGTGGGTCGTACCCATTTTCTTTATCGAGTAGCGATTCGTGCCCAGAGTAAAGAGGAGGCGGTAAGACGGATTACCCAAAATCAATATGAAATTTATTGTATCAAGAAAGAGCATAAACCGCAACATCATTGGCATACTTTGCCCCAGATGGAGGCTGCGTATCAGCTAGGTTTTATACTGGATTGGGAGCAATTTTATAAAGAGTATGCTCCACAGGTACAGAAGGTCAAATTACCTCTTTACGAATTTATTCGAGAAGATTTTTCTTTTAAAGAGAATCAACGGATTAAAGAAACCTTATTACCGCGTGATTGGTCTTATCAGGTGCAATGGGAGGAGCGCCCGTTACCGAAAAGCAACAATACAAAGGTTCCTGGAACCTGGTTATTACTCGGCAATTCATCATGCCAACCACTATTGGAACAGCAAGGCTTTGCAATAACAACCACCACAAGCGCACTACCCAGTTCGTTGCAGGGGATTCTATTTGTTGCACCTTATGGGACGATTGCCGATGGAGAAAATTTTTTAGAACAACAAAAAAACCTGATGAAAGAGTTTCTGGCGTGTATTAAAACCTACAGCGATGCAAAACTACGGCTCATTGTCGTCACCACGAATGCACTCCCTGAGCTCGTCACGAAAGAGATAAATTTAAGTGCCAGTGCGCTCGTTGGTTTTTGTAAAACATTAGCCCTGGAAGTTCCTCAATTGCAATCGGTATTAATTGATTTTCCAGAGACATTAACGCCTGCTCTGGTGCAGCAATTACACAACGAGTTAGTACACAATGTAAGAGACTCCTGGGAACATATTGTGGCCTACCGCCAGCATAAGCGTTGGGTACCACGATTAGAAACACGCCCCTTGCTGGATACAAAACCCAACCTTTACGGGCGTGGCCGCTTTTTAATCACGGGAGGAAGCGGCGGTCTGGGGTTAGTGAGTGCGCAAGCATTATTTGCTGCAGGGGCGCAAGAAGTGATCCTCTGTGCGCGAACAATTCATCAACCCCAGGTGCAACAAGACATAGAGAGGATTCGCGCCCTTTATCCGGGAAGAACTTTGCTTGGCAAATCGGCAGATTTAACTGATAAAGAGCAAGTTCGCTCCTTGTTGCTGGAATTAAATGGTGATGGACAACTCAGAGGAATTATTCATGCAGCGGCCCTTGGGGTAAAGAAACCCCTGCTGGAGCATACCGATGAAGACATAGACACTGTTTTTACCGCGAAAGTACGTGGAGCATGGTACTTACATGAGTTGACGCAAGAAATGAAATTAGAGTTTTTTATTATTTACTCGTCCATTTCTTCAGTTTTTGGCAGTAATCGTGAATCGATTTACAGTGGTGCAAATAGTTTCTGTGACGCATTAATTGCGCAACGACATCAGCAACAATTAACGGGATTAGCGATTCAATGGGGCCCCTGGGGTGAAACGGGTATGGCTAAGGCACGTGCTCAAGTGACGAGCTTACAAGGGACACTCATTACCAATGCTCAAGGATTAAGTTTTCTAAAAGCACTTTTGCGCTCGTCAGCGCGGGAGCAGGCGATTATTTCTCCAGATTATTTACGGTTTATGTTGGATTTTGTACCGCAACCTGCGCCCAATTTTTACCGCGAACTGAGGGATAAATTAAATAATAAACCTACGAATAGCGCTTCATCATTATCCGATAAACCGGCTTTATGGGGCGATCATTATCGCACGATGGATGCAGAGCAGCGTTTACGTGCATGCCAGGAACTGGTAAATGAACTATGTTGTGAGATTTTAGAGCGTCCTGATTTAGACCATCGTGCCGGATTTTTTGAGTTGGGTTTTGATTCACTCATGATGACGGAGTTAGCATCCAAACTTAAAAAAAATCTGCAACCCGTGTTGTCACTGCCGGTGAGTGTAGTATTTGATTACCCATCGATTACAAAACTTACCGAGTTTATCCATCAACAATTAGAACAAAAATTAAGTGCGGGAATACTCAATACCTCCCCTGTGGTGGATGAAAAAGATATTGCAATTATTGGTATGAGTTGTAATTTTCCTAAAGCTGCTGACATTGATGCGTACCGTGAGTTGTTAAATGTAGGTCGCGATGGTATGCAAACCATACCCCCTGAGCGCTGGGATAATAATTTGTATTATGATCCGAATCCTGACGCGGTGGGGAAATCTTATGTTAATAAGATGGGACTTATCCGTTCTATTAAAGAATTTGATGCCGCTTTTTTTGGTGTTAGTCCACGTGAAGCCCGATTATTAGAGCCGCAGCAGCGATTATTTCTTGAATGTGCTTATCAAGCGATTGAGTATGCCAACTATCCTCCATCCAGTTTATCCGGTTCACGCACGGGCGTTTTTACCGGAGTGGGGCCCAATGAATTCTATGGACATTTAGAGCAAGCCGGATTTAATGATGATGAGCTCAACCTTTATTCCATTACAGGAAATGTTCTCAACCTGATTCCAGGACGAGTGGCCTATTTTTTTGATTTTAAAGGCCCTGCATTGAGCATTGATACCGCATGCTCTTCTTCTTTAGTAGCTATTCACTATGCCTGCCAGAGTTTAAAAAATGGTGAGGTGGATTATGCTCTGGCGGGAGGGGTCAATGTTTTATTGCGACCCGAGTCAAACATTACCCTAAGCAAAGCAAAGGCATTATCTCCTGATGGCGCGTGTAAAACCTTTGACGCCGATGCTAATGGTTATGCGCGGGGTGAAGGATGTGGCGTAATCTTTTTGAAAAGACTTAAAGACGCGGTTCGTGATAAGGATCATGTGTTGGCAGTAATTAAAGCTTCTGCTGTAAATCATGATGGAAAAACTGCGGGGTTAACCGTTCCCCGCGGCACCAGTCAAGAGGCGGTCATGACTGCAGCGTTAGCACAAACATCGATTAAACCGCAGGAGATTACCTACCTCGAAACTCATGGCACCGGCACGCCTTTAGGTGATCCTATTGAAGTGCACGCGATAAATAAAGTCTATGGCCAGGGAACCGATCGTACTCCTCTATATTTAGGCGCAGTAAAAACCAATATCGGTCATTTAGAAAGTGCTTCAGGTATTGCCAGTGTCATTAAAGTGATTCTAAGTATACAAGAGCAAACCATTTATAAAAATTTACATTTCCAGCGGCTCAACCCCCATATTCAATTAAACCATGCACTTATTCCTACAGAAACGCAACCGTGGATTGTGCAGGGTGCGCGCTATGCAGCAGTGAATGCGTTTGGTTTTAGTGGCACCAATGCCCATATCCTGATCGGGGAATATATACAGGATAAATCACCACCAGAGCCTCTGGTAACACCATCAACCCTGGTTCTCTCTGCGAAATCAAAACCAGCGCTTCAGGCATTGATCAGCAAATACATCAAGTATCTACACAACACTGCGGCTCGCTTCGCAGATATTTGTTTTACTGCAGCAACAGGCCGTGATCATTTTACTTATCGAATTGCAGTGACTGCAACGACTGCCCCCGAGGCTGCAGAGTTACTGGAACAACAAAATTTTGCCGCATCTTGGGATGCTGAGTCTAAATTATTTAAGGTTCCTTCAGCGATTAAATTAAATTTGGGGCTTTATTTACAGGGACATGACGTAGATTGGCAAAAATTCTATGAGCAGATCGGGTATTATGGTCAAAAAGTGGTGCTTCCTTATTATTGTTTTGATCGCCAATTATACTGGCCTCAGCCGCGTAATAATATTAACCAATCTCATGACAATAGAATAATTGTACAAGAACCTGAGGCGAATACTCAGGGCTCTCCTCCCCATCTCATTGCGGGTCAAGCAGAGCTGTCGCATCAGCAACGTTTGGAAACGTTGAGGGATTTGGTGTGTGCATTGGCGGGCTCCATTTTACAGTCAGATGATTATGCCGCCATTAAAAATCAAGGATTAATCAGTCTGGGTCTCGATTCCTTGATGGCTTTGGAGTTACGCAACAAAATTCATGACCAGATTCAGTGTCCCGGATTAAACCTTCCTATAGAATACTTTATCAATAATCCTTCTGTAGAAACGATTGCACAAAAAATAATGCAGGAACTCAGTTCATTACCTTCCACGGCTCCTGTTCAATTGCCTGTCTCATCACCACCAGTCAATCAAACTCAGACCATTTGCGATTTTCAATATATTTTTTGGGTTTTAAACCAGTACCATTTTAGTTTCAATGTGGGTATGCAAATTCAGCTTCGAGGTGCAATGAATGTGTCCTGGGTCAATGATGCTTTCAAATTAGTTGCTGCAAATCAAGGGGCTTTATGGCTTGCATTTACGCAGGATAATGTACAACAAACGTTAAGAAAGGAAGGTATTTTTCAGATACAAGTTCAGGATTGGTCGTTCAAACAGCCCAATCAAGAGTTACTTAATAGCGAGTTCCGATACAATATTTTAAAACTAATTCCATTAGAGCAACCGCCACTGCTTCGCGTTTATTTATATAAAATTAATGAGGAAACACATGAGATGCATTTAGTCATTCCGCATATTATTGCGGATGATACGACATGCGAGATTTTATTTGCCGAGTTTAAACATTTTTATGAGTTATTGCATCAAGGCAAAAAATTACCTGCACCGCAAATGAATCATGAATTCATACAATATGTGCAAATGAATAATCAATCGTTTAATCATCAGTTACATGAAAAACTTAATTTTTGGCGTCGTTACAATCGGGGCTTCTGTTTACCCAAATTTACTAAACGATATCATCTGCCGGATGCAATCGGACAGATGCAAAATCTTTATCATTTTACGTTACCAAAAAATACAGTTCATGCTTTTATAACCTGGCACCAGCAGCGAAATATCAATGTAAGTACCGGTTTAATTTCTTTAGTGCACCTGGCTTTTTACAGAATGAACACCAATTCCTCTCTGCCCATTACTTTAATCCATGGAGGGCGTGAGGGTAGTCGCTATCGTGATGTTGCGGGTCTATTTGCACACTATAAACGGTTGAATTTATCGCTTAAGTCCACGCTTTATAAAGAGCAATTGAAAATTATTGAAGAGCAATTAGACAAAGCCGCATCTTATCAGAACTGCTCTCATTTTATAAAAAATCAAGGTTTAGCTAATGAGCAGCTTACTTGGTTTCAATATGGACATTACCTTTATTATCACTGGAAATTCCGAGATAGGTTCAAGAAAGCAGGTATGCATCCGTTAACCTCACGCGTTTATCTTGAATATTTGAGCAAATTTGCTGCGAACCGCCATGGGTTAGCGTGGAAAAATAAAATAAATTCGTGGCTGCATTTAAATTTGCCGCTGTTAAAACCAGCTCATTTACGCATAATTTTGAGTATCACTCCGAGTTTTTTTGCCAAAGAGCCTCCTTCAAGGGAATTCGCTAATTTAAGCTATTTTTACCCTGGACACTATGCATGTATGGATAGACCGGTTGGTAATCAAACCTTGTGGATTTATTTTTCACAAAATCAGGAGGGTGAATACCAACTTTCTTTAAATGGCCCAATAACGCCTGCAGCAAAAAAATTAATTGCCATGGACATTGAGCGGATGATGAATCTTGTTATTAATGACGAGAATATTTTACTTAAAAAATTAATGGAGAATGACGATAAGGCGTAGTTTTTGCATTGATTATAAGCGGTGCACGATGCAAACCACCCACAAAGAATAATCAAGGAGAGGATTATGGGCGGACCAAGGAAGTATTCAGTTAATTACCAACCCATGCCAAAAAAAACGCGATTTTGGTTCCATGCAGAAAGTTGTTATACGGAGGCGGAATTAGAGTTACGCACCTGGATAATAAAAACAAGAGCGCACTCAGGAATTCATCAAGATTATTTGGCCACACCCAGTTCCTGGTTTGCCGAGGATGAGCAAGCGCTAATAAACCATTATGAGCATTCCTGGTTTTTTAGTGATGCCTATAGACCGCGGCAGCAATTAGCTTACGAGGATTTTTTTGTGCAGCCAGTTGATCATCAACATTTGGCATGGCCGCAATTATTTCTCGTCATGCAGAAAATTGGTGATTATTTGCTAATAAGAAATAAAAATCTTCCCATAAGCCATTTGAATCAACCCTTTAATTTTGTATTGCTTGACTTAGTCCGTATGCTGCGTGCAATGAGCCAGAATAATCATATTGAATACACACAAAAACAAATTGAGCACTTAATTCATTACGTACGCACGATAGAGACTAAAATATCGCCTGTTGTCGGTTCAGATCGCTTATTCCTCGCCAATCTACGCGCTGAACTGGATGAGGATTTTTTACCGATGTTGCATCATCTTTTCGAATCGCAACTCTTAAAAGAATTAATGGTACAGCTGAATAAAAATATTCATCAATTTTCCTTTGAATGTAATTTGCCCTTACATTTTGGCTTAAGTCCCCAAAAAGTTAATCCTCACCCATATGGTTTTGATACGCAAATCAATGGAAATCTAAAAGAACATCCAACACTTGCTGCCAAATCGTGTGCGCAAAATAAAAATGAGTTGATTAAGAAAGACGATCAAGCGTTTGTATTAACTGCTGAGCAATTAAAAACCTGTGCTGATTTTTCCTTGATAACGAATGATCCGGCAATTTTGGAGGATTACGGTCGAGCAATTACCCACCTGAATCAATTATCACATTTTGAAAAGATTCTTGAACAAACTATTCACTTTTTAGGCCAGGCCGGAGAGGTATATACGGTGCATCAGTTTAGGGAGCAGTTATTACAACTCATGCAACAAATTAGTGCCTTAGTGGAAGAGGCCACGAGTAATATTGGTAAGATTTTACACGTGAATACACAAACCTACTATCAGGCAATCCAGGAAGAACAAAAGATGCCTCTATTGCGGAAGATGTTTCGTGGTGAAACCGATAAACGACGAACGTTTATTAAAAATCAAGATACTATGTCGCAATTTCCTTCAACCAGTCATGAGATTCAAAAGACACAACTGTTAATAAAGGAAAATATTGCGCAAATTAATAGTTATCTCAATCAGGCAAAAAGTCAGCGTACGAACGTTGTGGCAGTGGCGCATCAGGCACAGGAGCTGAATCGATTAATTGAAGAAATTCATGGTTGGATAAAATTGCATCATAACGTAAGAAATTTACCAGAACCGCGCCCTCCCGAAAAAGTTTTATTTTTGTCAGAGCAGTCATTAACTCAAGATTTGCCTCCTGACTCTAAAATTCATCTCCCTGAGTGTCAGGCCCGTTCCCCCTATCTCTTTGTAAATAATTTATCCGTGAATAATTTATCCCAGAATCAATTACAACAATACCGCATATCTGGGTGGATTGGGTTGGGAATTCTTATGATCATTCCTCTAGTGCTCATAATCTTGTATTTGGTTTGTCGTCCTCATAAACCCGATGCAGAGCGAAAATTTAAATTTCAAAAAAAATTATCAAAACTTGAAGACTCACTGGTGGATGTGCAACGTATTGTCGATGAGGACCACTGGCAGGAAATAAGGGATGATTATAAAAAGTTGCAAGATAATGCAGATAGGGGACACTATGATTTAGAAATGCTTGCCCGAGTTAGTAAAGAATTAGCTGAGGAATTAGAGCAAGAAGAGCGGTTTGTTTCTCATCATTAATTTGTAAGCTTCCTTGCAAGTAAGGGATTAGATAACTTGCAAGGAATGAATAACCAAACTTAGTTTTACTGAGAGCCTGCTACCGAGGTGGTAAATGTGGCGTTAATAGATGGGTTGTTTTCGCTAATATATTCTACATTACCAATGTTCAGTTGGCAGAGTGTCTTGAAGAATCTTAAATGGGTTTCTTGATTAGGATTCAAATAAAATTCAGGATCTGCCCCGATTTTCCGCTTATTTTTAAGCTTAATATGAATTAATCCATCGGTTATGTCGACTTCTGCAGGATTATTACTGTCTAAAACATTTAAACAAGAAATCATGGCGTGCAATTTTCTATTAACTAAAGCGGTCTCTTGAATATACTTTTTTAATTCTAGATAAGTAATTTTAATAGCCAATGGCTTTTCCCCTATGGTTTCCAATGCAGAACTTACGTGTTTAATCTGCTTCAAGTCCTCTTGGAGTTCTAAGGGTTTTAGATTTTGATTTTCGTCGAGACAATATAAGACCGTGGTTTCCTTATTGGGAACATAAAATAAATCTCCCGTATTGTATAACTCCATATTGGAGGGTAATTTTGAGCACAAGTACAGGTCAACACCAGCAGGATGAATCGCAGTTTCTAATAATTCTTCTTTCATGCGACTTCCAGAAAATGTAAGCATTGTCGCAAATAATATGCCGGGCATGCTCAAAAAAGTCATTGCGTAACCAAACAAAATTCGCGGTAAGCACCAGAGCGCATGCAATATACTCATGCAAATAATCAACCCTAGGTTACTGGCATTGTTCAGAGATTCGTAGAGTTTTTTCTGAATATAATAGTGAATGCCTAAGGTAAAATAATCCAAAAGTCCAAAATGTTTGGGATTGGGCCGATAACCGAGCGTACTTCCTGAAAATACCCCGAAGGTGTCTTTTGTTTTTTGCCAGAAACTCGTTCGATAAGCGCGCGCGTTTGGATATTTCGTTGTCTCAATTAGACCGTGAAAGGGATTTAAAAAACCCATGAGTGTTCCTTAAAGATTTAAAGTGTACATTATGCCCTCATTTATTCAAAAATAAAACGAGCTAAATGACGTCCTCACGATTTTCGGGTTTTTTTTTGTAGTTATTGGCTTTTATTTAAACTAAGCGATTAGATCAGTAGCAATTGTTCGCGATCCTTGTTTTTAAATACAATTCTGCTGGTAAAAATCCACTTGTTAATACTACACTTACTTTATATCTTTACAGAATAATAAGATGCCTGCAAACAGCATCTTGTGCATGGTTTTTGCATATTCATTTAAGCAGGTAATCGATAAGGGGCGGCTATGAAAAAAATTGTTCTGTTTATGGGGCTGATGTTCCTGGGTGCCTTGGCGAATGCCGGATTTTACGGAACCGGTTTATGTGGGTATCCGCAATATGATTGTATTAAAGTGGAGGCAGGGCAAACTTGGGATAGCCTCTTTCCCGACCCTGAAAAACGCGACATCGTACAAAGAATCAACAGAACTTATAATCATCTTTGGGCGGGGAAAGTCATTGCAGTTCCCAAAAATTTAGCTTATGTGAATATGTTTGATGTCTCTCCGTTTCCGTTAAAAATAAATGATGGACGTCAAAAAGAAATCATTGTCGATCAAGATAAATTAGCCTGGGCTGCCTATGACGCTCAGGGTAATTTATTACGTTGGGGACCAATATCCTCAGGTCGTGATCGCTGTCCCGACGCGAATCGCTCGTGCCGCACATTGACGGGGATTTTCCGCGTCTTCAGTAAAGAGAACGAAAAATGTACCTCTGATGTTTTTCCCATTGGGAAAGGGGGCGCAAAAATGCCTTATTGCATGTATTTTCATAAAGGCTTTGCCTTACATGGTTCTGATGATATTCCTGGGATTCGTGCAAGCCATGGCTGTGTACGCATGTTCACTGAGGATGCTAAATGGCTCAACCATGAGTTTGTGGAATTATCCAGCGAGCGCAATAATTTCCTAGGCACCGTGGTTGTTGTGCGACCCATCAATGAGAGCGAGAACATATAATGAATACGAGCGCTAAGTACTCATCACTTTTATTTGCAGCTTTTATTAGCCTTCCAGCATTCGCGGCAGAACCCGTTAAAGCACAGGTTATGAGCAAAGAGCAAAAAGCGGCTCGAGAAGAAATGCGATTCCCGATAGGTTGTCGGCCCGTAGGTTATGATTTTTATCTTCGTGTGGTGTCCTTACATCCGGGTAAAGAGGGGGCGCTGCAATCTTTATATTTTTTTTACAACACCTTGCCGCAAACCATAAGCCTCTATCAGATGCGTGATGAGGACAGTGAATATTCCACCCGGGTAAACCATACGATCGGTCCCAATCAGTGGGCCGCTTTAGCTACAGGAGAGCCTAGTGTGAAATTTATTTGCACCTTAGGCGATGGGAAACAAGCTTATGGAAAGATCGTGGATTGTGCACAAACCTTAAAAGTCTGTGAATATGTAAACGTTAAATTCGGTTTAAATAACAAAGGTAATTTTTGGGTATCCAATGGCAACACACGTAATGGCGCAGTCAGTGACGTGGTGCATTACGGCATCATACCCGGCGTCTAGATAATTGCCATATTAGCTGTGCAAAAAAGAATAATTTGCCGTATTGAGAGGGGAGAATCACATGAAATCGCTAGTGCCTTGGGTATGCTTATTTGCAACAGCCAGTCAAACAGCAATGGCCGATAATTTCAGTGCGTATCGGCTGGGAAATTATGATAAAGCCGCCCAGCAACTATTAGCAGAAAGTGGCAAAAATCCTGTTGCTGATTACTATTTGGGGCGCATTTATCTTTACGGTTATGGCCAACTGAAAAATACGCAACTTGCTTTGCGCTATTTCACTCAGTCGGCCGAAAAAGGATATCTCCCTGCCATGCAAATTTTGGCACGATACGCTTTAATTCATGATAAAAACCCGGAACAGGCTCTGGTTTGGTTTAAAAAAGCGGCAGCAGCAGGTGATGTTGATGCGCAAATGTATATGGCTGCAGCCTATTTGTATGGCATCGGCGTGAAAAAAAGCGCCGATATGGCAACCCGCTATTACATCGATGCGGCAAAAAATGGTAATGGGGTGGCACAATATACGCTGGCGCAAAATTTTATTAACAGCAAGCATGCGGCAAATAAGAAGCTGGGTATGCTCTGGCTCAATAAAGCTGTAGCAAACAATAATCCGCAAGCACAAATGCTGGCAGGGGAAATGTATTTAGAGGGTAAAGGCTATGAAAAAAATCCCGATAAAGGGATGGCTCTACTTACCCAGGCAGCAGAGCAAGGCTATGCCCCAGCAATGGTGCGTCTGGGTAAGCTCGATTTAGCGAGTAACAAAAAAGATAAAGCATTTACATGGTTTGATAAGGCTGGAGCGAGTAAAAATCCTGCGGCGTACCTCGAACTGGCGTCTCTATATTTTGATACGAAAAGCTCCATTCATGATCCTAAAATGGGATTTATGTGGACCTTAAAGGCAGCACAAAATGGATCACAGACGGCAAAACGCCAACTGGCTGAATTATATCAGAAAGGAATGGGTGTTGATGCCGATGCGAACCTTGCCAAACAGTGGCTGGATTTGGCCAATCAGGAAGAAAAAAATAATAGTCCTGGCAAGGGCTTAGCTGAGGCGGCATTATGGTTAAGTAATGGTGCCACTGCTCATCTTGAACAAACAGCAGCTTATCAGATGCGTGGAATTTTCACAGCCTGGAAAAACCCGGCTGTTTTAGGGGATTTTGCTTATAATCAATCCCCCCAATTAAAAACAATTAATCGTCAACAAATTTTTCAACCACAATTCTCCTTAGTCCAGCCTAATACCGTTCCCATTAATCAGTTTTATGAAGCATTAATGGCGCACAAGGATGAGGATAATCAGTGGACTTATCCGGTCTATACCCCTAATCGTCTTGTTGCTGAAGTACTGCGCATGAATAGCCCTGTTGTTGCGCATCGAGAATTACCAGCACCTTATCTGGATGCATATTATCCAGTGGATGATACTGAAGCAAATGTTATGGATATATGGACAGAGGGCTGGCAACGCCAAGTAAACACCATGGCGGTATTTCATCATTTATACAACCGCGCAATATTAGGCGATGCGCAAGCCCAGTTTGAAATTGGGCAAATGTTCCAATACGGAATTGGTGTAACGCCCAATGATGAATCAGCCATTGTTTTTTACCAAAATGCGGTGCAACAGCAACACTTAGGAGCTGAGTATAATTTAGGAGTCTTGTACTTAAAACGTGCTAAAACGAAACAAGACTATCAGCTTGCTCTGGATGAATTGATGGATGCTGCCTTTAAAGGAAATAAAAATTCCCAATATGTTTTAGCGCATGTTTTAGAGAAAGGAATCACTTCAGCTGAAGGGGTTGAGTTGATTAAAGCGGATCCACAGCAGGCTAATGCGATGCTCTACTTAGCTGCAGCGAACGATTACGGTCCTGCTGAGTATACTCTGGCCAATCGTTTGGCTATGGCGCCTGACGATGGCAGTATGCAAGAAAAACAACAAAAAAATAAGCTCATTCGCGAATTATATCAAGGGGCTGCTCATCGCGGTATCGCAAACGCGTTATTGCCCCTGGCATTTTACGATGCCATGGATGTTGATAATAAACGACAACAGCGCGCCTTTACTACGGCTAAAGAGTTGGCTGAGGCGGGAAATGAAAAGGCGGCTTTACTGTTAGGCCTACTCCTCGACCGTGGTATAGGAACAGGAGCTGATAATAACCAGGCAATCCAGTGGTATCAGAAAGCGGGCGACAATGCGCCAAGTCAATTTATCTTGGGCACCTATGCTGCTGAAGGGAAAGGACTTACGCAAAATAAAGACAAAGCGATGGCACAGTTACAACAAGCTGCGACTGAGAAATTTTCTTACGCTGATTTTAACATGGCGGTTTTGCAAAAAGAGTCTGGCCAAGAATTTTTGCCAGACTTAGTTCATGCCTATGAATTGGGTAACAATCATGCAGGTTTAGTGCTCGCTGATTATTACTTATCCGCAAATACCGATGCTGAGAAAATGAAGCAGGCACGTGAAATCTATCAGGGTTTAGCGGCAAAGGGCGATGCGGCGGCGCAATTAAAACTTGCGTATATGGACGCTCAAGGTTTAGGTAGTGCTGTTGACATGTCCAGTGCTCAGCGTTGGTATACGGCAGCTGCGGAGCAAGGAAATCCCACCGCACAATATCAACTGGCGCAATTTTACCAGATAGGTGCCTCGGGCGAGCCCAATTATGAGCAAGCAAAAAGCTGGTATGAAAAAGCGGCTGCAGTTTATCCAGAAGCTTGGGTCGCTTTAGGTTTTATTGAAGAAACAGTCAACGATAATTATGCACAAGCCCTCAAAGACTATGAAATGGCTGCACAGAAAAATGATCCCTTGGGTACCTATAACTTAGCGTTGATGTATTTTTATGGTAAAGGAACTGCAGTTGACTATGCCAAAGCGCGTGAGCTATTTCTTGCGGCGGCGGATAAAATACCGGATGCAATGAGCCAACTGGGAGAAATTTATTTTATGGGCCTAGGCGTGCCACGAGATGAGAAGCAAGCTTTATCGTGGTATAAAAAGGCAGCCGATGCGGGTGATCCTCAGGCGCTTTACGAATTAGGACTGATGTCGGAAACAGGCGTATCGACCACGCTCGATTTTGCACAAGCTGTTAAATATTACCAGGCAGCTGCGGATAAAAATAATGAGAAAGCGATGCTTGCTCTGGCACGTATGTATCAATACGGCTTAGGAGTTACTAAAGATCCTAAAATTTCTGCCCAGTATTATCAACAATTAGCCGCAAGGCAGAATGCTTATGCACAGTATCAATTAGGAAATTATTATCTTGAAGGTACCGCAGGTGAGCGTTCCGCAGCAAAAGCGAAACAATGGTTACAACAAGCAAGTGATAATGGCAATGTGCAAGCACGGAAAATGCTGCAACGCCTGGAAGCACAAACACAATCACGCGTAAGTTTTATCGAGCCCCTGGTTTTAGATAGAGCACCAATTGTTGCCGGCGAGGCGGCTAACTTGCTTTATTTAGATGCGCTTAACGAGTGGAATCGGGGTGATGAGGTAAACTCCCGACGTATTCTCAAGCATCTCGTAACCCAATATCCTGATTTTGTGCCCGCACAACAAGCCTTCGAGCAAATGAATCAAGCTCTTGAAAATCCTTTAAGTTAAGCAAGAGGGCTATTCGCCCTCTTTTATTAAGCACCAAAAGCTTTAAGTCGGGTATCGCATTTTAAAGCTCATCAAACGTATAAATAGATAATGCCTTGAGTCTCTGAACGGGAGTTTAGCCATGGGGTATCTGGTAACATTTTGTTCCTTTGATACGCAAGCTGGAGGCAATCCTTTTTGGCATAATGCCTTGCTGATATCAAAAATTGACACGCACACCCAGAAGATTGAAGTCCTTAGTGCGTGGGGATTTTATGGAGTAAGTAGTACCAGTACGTCTATTTTACGGCACATAAAAAGAAAGGTGGGCTTAGACATCGACTTATGGGGAAATCATGGTTGGTTGGTTAGAGAAGAAATCAGGTATATGGATAAAGGATTAGGCTTGTATGGCGATACCTATGCCTTAAGCATTGATGAATTTAATGAGTTACAGCAAGAATTAGTCCGTCGGTTACAAGAACAAGACGAAGCCGTGGCTGAAGCGACAAAAGCGCTTAATTTATCGCCTTTAAGAGATGAGTTTAAATATTATCCCGCCGAGGAGAATTCTGCGCGAATCTTTGCTTGGGAAAAAGACCTTGCTGTACGTGAATTTCGCAAATCACGATTAAAGCCTTTTGATTTTCAAGTTAGTTGGGATTTATGGTGTCCTTCTTTAAAAAATTCGCATACGTGCAAGACCGAAGCCATTCATTTGCTGGAGCATGCACTCCCACAACAGGATTTGCGTCAGTATCAGCGGTGGACATTTCCTCGTTTCATTAGTCGATATATGGAACCTATCCAGCTTTACAGTGAGGGACCTTCGCTAAAACATAGGAAAAACAATGGCACCGTGATTCATTATCGGCAATGGCAGCCAGACGTAAAATTATTTTGGACCGTTCCTCCACAGAAGATTATTTCCAAAAATAGTGAAATCTACCCTAACAATACTTTAGATAGACACTATAGCCCGCAAGTAAGAGCAGCCGTTAAGACATTACAACGGTTAGAGCATTTAATTTTGAATGGCAAACTCGACAATTCCTATCATTTTATGAGTGCTCGATTAGAGAATTACCGTGCGGTTTGGGTCAATAAAATCAGGGAAAAATATCAAGAGTTTTCCGTGGTTAAAAATCAACCCAAGATGACACCCCGAGTGACTTTATTGGGAAAAATGAATTCTTGGCTATTTAACCTGCCGCGTAATCAACAGCAGCAACAATGTCATGACTATATTGAAGCAATTAAAAATTACTTCAATGATATATACATTCTTATCTGTGATAAAGATTTAGCTTTGTCTGCTACTGAAGAAAACATAGATAATTATCTTGAGCTTATGGTCTTAACATTTGAAGTGGGGGTGCAAAAAGAAATTTGTTCGCTGTTGGGTAGAACTTATTTAACCACAGCTGAAGAGCCCCCAGTACAAACCACAACAACTTGGGCTGTGGTTTGATCTAGTATCCTTTCATCGAATTTCGTTTTTGTAGGCGAAATACTTATTGAGATTAAAGTGAGTATAATTGTTGGTGTGAGCTGGTTTATCACGCATGGAATAACCAATCCAGGCTTCCATAAGGGTGGTATCGTATAATGCACTGATAAATGTATCATCATTACCAACAGTTTTTGCAACCTCTAAACCCGTATCCTTATCGAAAGACTCTGACTTGGACTGCAATACGTTATAAAAGTCATGCATAAGAAACTCTTCAGGCACACCGTTTACTTTACGTCCCACCATATCCGTCCAATAAACTGCGCCTTTTATTGGTTGATAAAATAAATATTTGGGATCATCATACAATACCAAATTTAAGTCAGGGGATTCATCATCACTATATGCATGAACAAATCCCGGTCCCATAAAAAGGAGCTGTAACGAATCTTTCTTTTGTAAGGGGTCGGAAATGATTACAAAATGTGAAGTAGCGGGATGGTTCATCCTAATTAAATCGGTTGCTTCTTTTGCAGTTTGAGTATAAGCCAGAACCAATTGGATCAAATTTTTAATAGGAAGACCGCTGTTACTAAAGCGTCTATAAAAAGGCCCGCGACTTTGACTGAAAGCCACACCATGTTCATTAATACCTGTGGTCACGCCACCGGTTATATTGCACATAAAATCTATTGAGGCATAACTATTGCCTACAGGCTTACCTTGATTATCTTGTGGAATACGAACCAATAATACGGGTATGTAATTCATGTTCATATTTGGGTAGTAGTCCAAATCCCGTATTTGATAAGTATGACCCCGAGTATAAGGGGGTTGTGCCGCAAATAACGTGCATTCTTGCTCGCCAAGCTCAATTAAGGTTAAAAATTTTTCTAAAATCATCGGTTCAAGAAAGGGATAACCTGCTTCGCGACATCCGGCATAAATTCCAGCAAATTCCATGATGCATTCAGTAGGTAGTAAGGGTAAAAACTTGTGCACGGCTTCTTCTAATTCTTGGTTAAAAACTTCTCGTTGCTTTTTTAGATAAATAATCACTTTCCGTTTTACACTAAAATAAGTGCTGGTTACCTCATCTACTAATTGCTTGGCATACTCTCTACCGAGGAGATAGCCCATATCATAGTAAGTACCACTTAGGGTAATAATATGGGATTTTCTTCCGTCGGTGATAAACTGTTCGCTACGAATAAAGCGATTAGGAGATTGTTTATCCGAAATATCTTTTGTTAGCGGTATTCTTTTTTGTAGTAATTCGTTTAAATATGGTTCCATCATCATTCTCCCTTTTAAACTAAATTATCGATCCCGCATTAAATATCTGGCTATAGCTGTAATGGTTAAACAGGGATTGGATGCCCCTTGCGATGGCCAAATTGCCGGATCAGTGCAATGAAGATTTTTATAATTCCAAAAGGTTCCCCGTTCATTAACCAAACCATTTGGCGGTTCTTCACTCATTACCAACCCACCTCGTTCGTGATAACTCATGCCCGGGGGTTGAAATTCTATTTTTTGGAGGCTGCCGCCCAGTGCTGTGGCAATTTTTTTTGCTTTAGTTGCCATTGCGGAAAATGTTTCTATATCGTGTGGCGTATGCTGATAATATACTTTATAGCCCAAAGTAGAATTATCCAGAATAACACGATTATCAGGGTTAATTTCTGCAACACCGAACCCGTAGAGGAGCAGATATTGGGTGTTTTTATGCCAATCAAGCCACACCGTCGCATAATTATTATCATACCAAGTCTCGCCTAAAGGACCATGAATCTCAAAAAGATACGGTTCATCTAAAGCAGCAGTCGCATGTAAATAAACGGGCGCAGTTAAAGGTTGCCTTAAGCGAATCAATCCCTTACAAAAAAGATGTTCGCTTATTCCCGTCCCAGGTTGATGTTCTAATTTTAAGTTAGAATTAAGCACCAGTTGGTTCGAACGCAAAGCGCCGCATGCTAACACATAATGCTTCGCCCGCAAGCGTACTTCATGAGATTGAAGCCGATCTTCCAGGACTAAACTTGTGATATGACCTTGACCTGCCTCCAGGCGGATAGCTTGCATATCGCATAATAGATGAATTCCTTTAGATTGGATGTCCGCAGTAAAGTATTTGCTTGATAATAACCTACTGATGCCGCTGAATAACAAATGCGGTAAACGGGAGTTTCCTGCATAAGCATCGACTGCCAAGGGAGAGGGTTCTAAATTAATGGTGCTTTCTTGCCCCATTTTAATTAAATTTTCTTGTTCTTGATTATGAAAAAAATGACGATTAACACCAAGGTGTCGTTCAGCCCATTCATAATCTTCTTTTAATTGATTTGCAGCAATAGGCCAGGTTTCAAAATCACTATCTAAAAATCGTGGACTATGTCCTCCCCAGAATAAGGTTCGCCCTCCAGCAACCGTCCAGGTTTGGCTCGGAAATTTTTCCTGGTTTTGATTCTCCCACTCACTATAACTAGAATAGCTAGAACTCACAGTTTTTAATAATTCCGGATTATAACGTAGTGAAGTTGAGCCCACATGATCCGTAAGTGCCAGAGGTCCTGCTTCTACAACCAGAATGTTATATCCCTGTTCTGCCAAGGTAATGGCACTACTTGACCCTGCGGCGCCACTACCGATAACAATATAATCAAATTCAATTTCATGACACGATGCCACATTGATTTCGAATATTTTTTTAAGGTTGTTCATACTCATTCCGTTCTGCATGAATTTTAAGAAACGCGTTGACGATATCTTCTTCATCTTGAGGGGTAAGATTTGACGCTATCGCTAACTTTAAACTACGATGCGCCAAATCATCGCAGTTGGGTAGACTTCCTTTGCTGTAGGATAATTCTTTCGCGAAGGTATTTAGGGGATGAGTCCAAGGAAAGCCGTCAGCGGAGTTGGAACTCTTGTGAACCAAACTGGGAGTATTGTAATACCAATAAAAATTCACATCGCCTAAAACGACGGTGGCGACACTACCAGCAGGACCAGTAATTCCTTCTTCGATTAAGCGTTTGACATAGTAACGACAGGTGTCTTCATCCGGTAATGTAATGATCAAAAAAGCTCCACTATCCCCATCGGGATCGGGAACTTGACGAAAAGTAAATCCAGCTAAGTGTTGAATTTTTTCTTTTATGCGATATTTTGAGTCGTGCATTGCCCCAACAATACGGGGCAGTTTTTTTAATTGTACCCATGCTACGGCACCTGTTAACTCAGACATACGGGCGCCTACGCCCCAGAGATAAATGTCAGAATTTGAGGAGTCTAGGCGACCTTTTTCATTACGGGCATAACCTAAATCGTGGATAGCAAAACAACGTTGGTACAGTTCTTCATTATCGCAAACAATCATTCCCCCTTCACCAGAAGTCATATTTTTGTTTAACTGAAAACTATAAATTGCTATGTCACCAAAAGCACCAGCAGCTTTGCCATGTAAAGTCGCGCCAACCGCTTGAGCACAGTCCTCCAATACTTTTAGATTATTTTTTTGGGCGATCTGCATAATTTTATCGATATTCCCCATAGCGCCACTCATATGAATGTAGAGAATTACTTTTGAGCGCGAATTGATTTTTTTCTCTAAATCTTCTGCGGACATACAAAAGGTCTCATCAATGTCGACGAGTCTTGGGATTGCCCCAGTTCTAACAATAGCACTCGCACAGCTGCCCCATAGATATCCAGGAAGTAAAACCTCATCTCCGGGCCCCACACCAAGCGCACTGAGCGAGATATACAAAGCGGTGGTACCACTACTGACGGCTAAAGCACGTTCTCGCCCCACCATGCGGCGGAAATTCTCCTCTAAATGAGTAACCATATTCTGTAAATCATCCCCGTAAAAGCGAAACAGGCTTTTCGCACGTAGGACTTTATTTACTGCCTCAATCTCTTCTTCATCGATGAAATGGGCTCCTGGAAGTTCCCAGGGAAGTGGATAGGAGCGAATCGGTTTACTCATATAATCTCCTCGCGTTCAAAATAATCTTGCAATATTGCTAATATTCCGTGTGCATGATCGTAAGGGCATACATTTTTCACGTAATGTTTCAGATTTGTCGTCGCGTTGTCTACAGCATAACCGTGAGTACAACTTTTTAATAAAGCGAGATCATTTTCGCTATCGCCAAAAGCAAAGGTATTTTTTTTATGGATTTTGAATTTTTTAATCAGATATTGTGCTACTTTTTCTTTGCCGCTAGTAATCGGTATAAAATCAATGTCATAGGCGTTCTCTGGATCTCTGATATTATGATTGCAGCGGCTAATGATTACTTTTACATTGTATTTATAAGCCAGTAAATTAATGAGCCTAAGATCAATTCTTTCAGAAAGAGTCGTTTCTTGCGCCGCCTGAGTATAATAATAATAGCTTTCTTTAAGAGGATTATCACTGCGTTTTTCACGGACTAAATGTATACCCCTTTGATCAAGAATACGAACAATTTCATTTACTACATCTTTGTTAAATGTTTTTAAATGGAGATCGTTCCAATGTTTATCCTGAAGAAAATTATTATTGACACAATGATGATAAATATCCGTGCCAAAGCCCACAGCGACAAAATCAGGTAGTTGCCTTATTTCTAGGCTTTCTAATTTGCGTTGAGTTTCTGCCAGATTGCAGCCGGTGATGATTCCGTAATTGAGTTTATAATATTCTTTTAGATTGTTTATGTAGGACTCAAGCTCATGAAACCACTTATGTTCGCGATCATTGTGATCGAAAAGAGTTTCATCTAAATCAAAAAAAAGGATGTACTTATTTTCTTCCCAAGAGTTTATCGCTGATATACTTAC
>JAFKHV010000110.1 GCA_017306715.1 Legionella sp.
CCTCCTACTGTTCGGTGCGCGATTTTGAGTTAACAACCGTCTTTCTAGAAAATGTGAATGAATTGCTTAAGGCTCCTTGTAAGGATCGTATAGATATAGTGTTAGATAATTTGCAAAATTTGAATAGCCAAGGTAAGGCGCCCTATCTCGTCGGCGCGGGAATTGTTCTTGCGGGACTGTGTATGATACCTGGCCCCGGATTGGGATTGTTAGCGTTGGGATTCACCGGCGTGTTTGCTTTGTCTGCTGCAGGGTTTATTGCAGCGATGTCTATCGCCGTTACTGTTGCCCCTATATTCGGTATAGTGATCGGGAGCGTCGGACTTGATTGCATTGCAAAGCAACACAAGGAAGATGGTATTAAAAACGCGCTTCAAACAGCTATTAACAGCCTTAAGGCTGCTCTAAATGGAGAAATCTTGTCTGATGATCTAAAACCTAAGCAAGAGAACGAAGATGGATCAGAATCTGAGTATAGAATAGAAGATATCTCAGAATCCAAAGAGGATGAAGCAAGTGTAGAAGAAAGCAGTTCCGAAGGAAACACTCTTTAACTTAAAACTTTCGTTAGCCAAACAGACGAAAGAACTCGAGCAGTTTCTTTCGTTTAAAGATAAAAGTCTCTTTTCTCAGTCTACCTACCGCGCTTCATGCGCGGTACCATACATTCTTGCACCAACATAGATACCGCGCCTAAAGCGCGGTATGTAGGCGATTTGATTTAGTCTGAGACTATCTATAAAAAGTATCGAGTTACCCGAAGCTTTAAGGTATTCGCCTCTTATTTAATTAATAGTAACCCCAGTTTTGCTTTCTATTTAAAATTAAGTAGAATCGGACGATAGCAAATGTTTCCGAATGATTATGCAGCTTAATCCGCATCTTTTATTTCCAATTCCAAACTCCACACGAACGGTATTTTTAAAAAATATCATTAAAAATCCTAATATTGTTGTTGGTGATTACACTTATTATGATGACCCTGTGGATGTCCATAATTTTGAAAAAAATGTTCTTTACCATTTTGATTTTATCGGTGATAAACTTATTATCGGTAATTTTTGTCAAATTGCTACGGGTGTTAAATTTCTGATGAATGGTGGAAATCATGATTTGGACGGTTATTCATCCTATCCCTTCGTAATTTTTCAAAGCTACTGGTCACAGGTTCCATTTATTCCTAATTGTAAAAAAGATACCATCATTGGTAATGACGTATGGATTGGTTATAACGCTACGATTATGCCTGGAGTATGCATTGGCGATGGGGCGATTATTGCCACGGGTGCTGTAGTCACCCGCGATGTCGCTCCTTATGAAATTGTTGGTGGTAATCCTGCACAATTGATTCGCAAACGCTTTGATGAAGAAACTATTAAGTTTTTATTGCAGCTTAAGTGGTGGGATTGGTCCATTGACAAAATTGAGCAACATGTTCTATCGATCATGAAGGGTGATAGGCAAGCCTTAGAAGGTGTATAGCAATCTATGATAAAGCATAATAGTTATCAGCTGTTAAAATTAATTTTCCCTTTGGTCATCACGGGTCTGATCCAATCTGCCGTTTGGTTTTTTGAAACCATTTTTCTTTCCCATTTAAGTCCGAATATTTTGGCAGCCGGTTCACTGGTCACCTGGGCTTTTGGCACCGTTTTTGTCATCATATTTGGCACCTTAAGCTCCATTAATATTCTAATTGCGCATAAATTTGGTGCTGAGGATGAAGAGGGCATATTGCATGTTGTCCGTGATGGATTTTGGCTTGCTCTTTTATTTGCGATACCTGTATTTCTCTTATTTTGGAATATGGCGCCCCTGTTTTTATTACTCGGTCAAAGCCCAGAAGTTGTGGTGCTTGCGAATGCCTATCTACATGCAATGGCATGGGGGGCGTTGGCTAATGTAATTATTATTGCCTTACTGGAGGTTTATATTGGGTTAGGCAACGCCCGCATGATTTTAATTTTTAATGTATTGTGCGCATCATTAACCATTGTTTTTAGTTATGCGTTTATTTTTGGTCGCTTTAGTTTTCCGCAATTAGGGATTGCTGGGGCAGGGTGGGGCATGACGTTGAGTAATTGGATCACGGTATTCATTATGGGGGGATATGCTTTAACGAATAAAAAATGCCAAGGGTATTTTCGTTACTTACTCCATTTTGGCCAACAATCCTATTTTAAAGAACTAATCATTGTTGGTGCCCCGATGGGACTTATGTATTGCATCGAGGTTGCATTCTTCTTCGCATTAACCTTAGTCATGGGTTCTTATGGCAGTTTAGTTTTAGCCGCTAATCAAATCGCTCTGCAATATTTGGGTGTGGTGATGGGGGTGACTTTTTCTACTGCTCAGGCAATCACGGTACGAATGGGACATTTGTTAGGTGCTGGAGAAAAAGCAGCTGCCGCACAAACAGCCTACCTCGGATTTCTCTTTGCCACCTTATTTATTCTGATTGTCGCCATCTGCTATTGGTGTTTCCCAACTTATTTGATTGCACTTGATTTTGATATTAAGCAGGCAAAAAACGCTGAGATCGTTTACTTTGCGACGCAGTTTCTAGCTGTGTGTGCTGTTTTCCAAATTTTTGATACGATGCGGATTTCACTATTTGGTGCTTTGCGTTCTTTGAAGGATACACGGTTCACATTATTTATTTCGATTTTTAGTTTTTGGGGTATTGCTCTGCCTTTTGGCTATTTTTTGGCAGAAAAAAGTAGACTGCATGAGGTGGGATTATGGTGGGGAATGACTTTAGCCTCAGGTATAAGCGTTGTACTGCTACTAAAGCGCTTTCAATCTAAAATAAAGGAAGCTAAATTTGGTACATAGTGATCAGTTTGTTTTTGATGAAAAGGTGTATTTTGATCAGACATTTAGTCATATCACCTTAGAAGATGGGCGACTTGAGCTTATCGAATTTCAAAATTGTCGCTTTAAACAGTGTAAGTTCACCGCGGTTATTTTTAGTAAAATACGATTTACCGAGTGTGACTTTGAGCATTGCGATCTATCACTATCCAAATTCCCGGGTTGCAAATTTTCCGAAGTGGCTTTCAATGATTCCAAATTAATCGGAATTAATTGGACGGAGATAAATTGGCCCTTAGTGAAGCTGACCAGTCCTATTTATTTTTATAACAGTAACATCAGTCACTCAAGTTTTTATGGTTTAGAGCTTACTAATCTGATCCTGGAAAATTGTAAGGCGCATGATATTGATTTCCGTGAGGCTAATTTAAGCCATGCAAGTTTTGTTGGTACCGATTTGCATAACAGCTTATTTATGCATACCAGCTTAAATCACGCAGATTTCACCGAAGCAATAAATTACATAATTGACATCCAGCAGAATCGTCTGAGTCGTGCCAGTTTCTCCTTTCCAGATGTGATTGGCTTGTTAACCTCTTTAGACATTAAAATTAAAGGTGGTCCTGATTCTGATTCCTAACCAATCTATTTTTTCCACAATTCTAATAAAACCACATCTGTTTTCGTAGCAACCGCATGTACTTTGCCCGCTGGAATATGGATCCAAGTGCCTGCTGTGTATGTTTTTTCTACGGCATCGAGCGTCACAGAAAACTCGCCTTCGAAGACATAATTAAATACCTCCTGTTCGTGTATATGCGGGGGAACTTGGGTATTCTGAGTGATGAAATTAATGGAAACATCGTAATTTTTCTGAAGATCATAATACTCAAAACCAATTTCTTTAATCGGATTACAATTTTTTAGAATTTTTTCCCACATTACTCGTTTTCCTAATGAGATAAAATTAAAAATCATACGCTTTTGAAAGATTAATGCTACCACTGAATGCATTAATCCGTTGATCAAATAGGCTTGTAAACGAGTTTATTATTTAATTGCGTTAATAAAAAATCAGCTTGTGCGGCAGGTGCTGTTGACTCAATGTACGAATCAGGTCGTACCAATACTGCCTGGTTACAATAAGCGGTACGGTCAGTCCAAAAAGACTCACCACGTTTTTGCGGATAGATGTGAATGAGTTTTACAAATCTGGGTAATGAGAGGGATAGTTCAATATCACCAAAAATTAAGAGGGTAAATTGTTGATAACTTAAAAGTGTATAAAGACGCGTTTCGGTCTGATCTTTAAAAATGGTGCAATCAAAAATACGCGTACCAGGGAGACCTTCGGTGCCATAGCGTATCCCCATTCCGGTGATATAGCCTGCATGGTGAGCAATAAGGCGTACATAATCTTGTGCATGAGTATTATTGGAGGAAAATTTTGTGGCGCGTACTAAGGCTCCCGAAGTTTTAATGACTCTTTCGGCGATGGGTTTACGCTCTTTTTCGTAGCTGTGCAAAAGATTGGGCGAAGCATGATCATGAATTACCATGTTTAATTTCCAAATGAGATTGAATGCATCCGCAAGGCCCGTATTGAGTCCTTGACCGCCATTAACCGAATGAACATGGCAAGCATCTCCGGCTAGAAAAATGCGTTCTTGGGTACAAAAATTTTCGGCGACCGATTCTTTTACGGAAAATTGCGAATACCAAACGATTTTTTCAAAGGTTAATGTATGTGGCGTAATTGCTCGATTAATTTTGGCGAGCACCTGGGACAAAGAAAAATTGGGGGTATCCATTCTTACATAGAACCGATCGAGCGCGCCTTCGCGGGGGATCCAAGCCACATCCGAGGTTTGTGCTTGGAAGACAATGATCTCTGGTACTTTAGGAAAAGTAGTTTGAATCACGCCATCAATTACGACCCACGTGAGTTGCGGTCTCATGATATGAAAAGGGATCTTAAAATAATTACGGACAAAAGAATGAGCGCCATCGGCACCGATGATGTACTTGGAGTGGATGCGATTACCATTGGTAAGTATTGTGATACAGGAATTTTGGCCTGGAGTAATCGTTTCTGCAGTAGTAGCGCGCAGTACCGGTGCATCCATCTGCTGTAATTTTTTATCTAAAAGCTGCTCGATATAGGCTTGCCCAAGCATCAGAAAATGTTTGTGAAAGCAGCCCTCAAGCTCCTCCCACCATGAGGATTGACGCGATATAAATCGCCCATTAGTCCATATGGCGCTGGTATTACATGGTTTTCCTAAAGAATAGAGTGTGGAAAACAGATCAACTAACTCAAGAAGCTGTAAGGTGCGTGCATTCAAAGCATCGGCCCGACCCTGCTTCAATGGGCCGTCGGATGAGTCAATCACCACTGTATGCAGTCCGCAGCAACGGGCGAGATAAGCGCACATAAGTCCTACAGG
>JAFKHV010000111.1 GCA_017306715.1 Legionella sp.
AAACGTTTAAGTGAACATTTATCATGATTATCGGTTATGCCCGAGTTTCAACGAGCTCGCAAAATTTAGATTTACAAATTGATGCCTTAAAAAAAGAAGGCTGTCAAAAAATTTATCAAGATCAAATAAGTGGCTCATTACTGAAACGTCCTGCATTAGAAAAACTTTTAAATGATTTACGAAAAGATGATGTTGTGGTCATTTGGAAATTAGATAGACTTGGACGTTCATTTGCTGATTTAGTTAATTTAGTTAATTCGTTTATTGAAAAAGGTGTCGGTTTGCGAAGTCTCAATGATCACATTGATACGACAACAGCGCATGGCCGTTTGATTTTTAATATATTTGGTTCTCTGGCTGAATTTGAAAGAGAGTTAATCAAAGAAAGAACCATTGCCGGTCTAGAGGCCGCTCGAGCAAGAGGGAAGAAAGGAGGGAGACCACCGGGTTTATCTAAAGCTGCTCTAGGAAAAGCCCATTCTGCTGAATTGTTATATAAAGAAGGTATATTAAGTGTTTCTGAAATATGTGAACAGTTAAATCTTAGTAGAGCAACTTTCTATAAGTATCTGAAAATTCGTCATGTTTCCATATCTACGGAGAGATACAGGGTAAAAGAAAAACAACTCATCTTAACAAATGAGTCCTTTTGAGGATGTCATAATGAATGATATAGATACCCATGTAATGTTTCATACGATTACTCATGAGCATTTAGATGATTTATTCTCGGACTAAATCAAATAATAATCAGTATTTTTTTGCATCGCAGTTTTTTAGACTACAGTCCATCATGGCGAATCCCCATGTTGATTTTTGTTCTGGCTAAGAACAATCAGCAGAATACGCCACCTAATTTAATTTGTCATACCCTAGATTTGAGCATAATTTCTTAATTTGCTTAACCACGCTCGTTATGTACTACATAACGAGGCAGTTTTTATTTTCTTCATTTAATTTTACTTCAGGATATTGTCTTACTTGACCTATGATAAACTCTAGCTCCGATGCCCTGACTTTGACAAACTCCAAAGTATTTTCCCTATTCATGCCCATGGAACGACTCTTTAAGTTTTCTGTAATTACATTCGTTGAGACGGTGTTTTTTAACTGCACCGTGTATATGATGGGACTTTTATCAACAACTGCATGTCCCCTTTCTTCTGTATAACTGGCATAAAGCTTAGCCTCGCGTTCAGAACGGAAGAGAATAACCTCGCCTTCTTTCGGAACATTGTTTTTTATAACATTAGCAGAAATATTTTTTTTAGGCTTATTATAAAATTGGCTTATTCCTCCTGGCTCTGAGACTTGAATTTTGGGTCCGATAGCAAAATATTCCTTGTTTTGAAATAATAATTTAGCTGGTAAAGTCGTTTCTGCATATTCTGTTATTTCTTGATGGTTAGTTTTGTCGGCTACTTTTAATTTAAGCAAATCTTTTTTTTCTAATTTGTCAAAAATCATGTGCTTTAGTTCTAAAGGTATTTGCATCTCTACTCCTAAATGGAAAATCAGCCTCATTATAATCTAAATACCTTATCAGAACATTAAGGGCGCAAATAGGTAATTTTTTATTCTTTTTGACGGACAAAAAATGAATAGAGTAGACGAGAAAAATAAAGACTAGAAATAACTTGCTGATAATAAAGTATTTTATCTATAGTTCGGACCAAAAAGGAGTGTAAATGAATTATATCAGTAAGTTAAGTGGGGTTTATAAGCTAGCAATTATATTGATGAACCTTCTTCAGCGATCGAAAGCACTGCTTGCTATTCGTTTAAATAGATAAGGGCGGGCTATTTTAATCAAGAGTAATTGAGCAGTCGAATTTATTGAGGTTACGGAGGGAATACCGCATGAATACTAAATCAAACGATACTGTAAGTGCTTTAGATACTACCAAAGACATGGGAATGAAATGATTTTGGTGGGTGGGTTTATTCTTTGCGTTTAAGCGATGAACGTATATTGTTCGAAATTAATTTAAGATGCCGCTCTTTTTTTAAGGTAAATTTAGGCATCTCATCACCGATGATTGCCATGGCCTCATCTATAATTTTAAGCATTCCTAGTCTCTCCTCAAAATCCCAAGAATAAAGCGCCACATTTTCTTCGATTGTTTCACAAATCAGTTGACGGCAATCCTTCAGTAAAAATTGAAGCTGTAAATTAAACTAGAAATTTTTTTGGTTTATCGCTCATACAATACCTCAATTAGTCAAATAATTCTTCGATGGTTTCCTGCATTTCATCTTGGCTCGGTTTAGCGTAACGAAAAATCTCTTTTATCGACACATTACCACTCAACTCCTGAGCAAAATGTACTCCATGCTTATCCGTGACCTTCTTTAAGAAGGTATGACGTAGCTGATGAGGAGTAAATTCAAATTTTTCGTGCTCAGGTAAAAATGCCAGTGCTTGCTTTAATACCCTTTGACAGATCCGATAAACATCCAATGTTTGCAAACGAGTACCGTATCGTGTAATGAATAGTGGTTCGCCTTCTTGTGCCTCTCTTTTTTCTAAATATTGATCTAAGTATTCCCTACTCTCTTGTGGCAACGGAATTTTTTGACTTACACGTTTTGATTTATGGCGTAGAACATCATACAGCCCTTTTTGCCGATACTGACTGACGTTAAGTGAAACCACCTCTGACTCACGAAGCCCTGTTCCCATGAGTAAATAAAATAAAGCTGCCTCCATCACAGGATTTTGATTTTTTCGGGTACAGCTTTTAATGCGCTGTTCGCAGGCTGATTTAAGACGCATGAGCTGTCGAGAGGTTAAGCCGTTCCAATCTGGCGCATCGGTTTGTAAATCTTTGACTTGAGCAAGAGGGTCGCCAGCGAGCAAAGGTCTTTGTTGATGCAACCATCGGCCCACATGACGGATGGTGGCCATAGTTCGATTAATCGATGTTGCCTTATAAGGTTTGCCCGTTTTCTCAGAAATCGTCTTAGTTAAATGTTTCTGAAAATGTTTACTCACCGCGGGTGTCCAACTGTCGACTAAATCATGCCCCACTTCCATTTGGAAAAATTGAAGAAATTTCGCCAGGTCATTTTTTTTCGCTTGTTCGGTTTTCTCAGGCGCGCCTTTCACATGGACTGAATAATAATAAGACAACCATGCAGAAAGGGAGTGGGTATCAAAATGAACATCTAAGGGATGAAAAATCTTATCTATCACAAACTTTTGATTTTTCAAATTTTGGCGATCTAGAAAACTCATAGGTTCCCTTTTTTATTTTTCCTCCATTATACTCTGTTTGTGATGGATAAGGTACGTTATCTTTCACAAAGAGATTTACTTGTTTAATAGGGAGCTCATGAGTGAATCACATTTGGGAGGGGCAACGGATCATCAAAATAGATCAGTTTCTATAAAGTTGGACATTGGCTTTGTTTTGAAGCACGTCAAAAATGAATATTAATTGTTGGGGAGCAATTTTTTGTTGTTTTAGTTTTTATAATCGAATTTTTAAATGATATATGCTTGTTGAATTGAAGCTTTAAAAATTCACTAATGAAAATATCCGGCAACTTAATAAAACAATATGATGGTTGAAGGAGACGATTCTCCAGTGGGAATTTTATTGTGCACAGATAAAAACCATAACCTTGGCAGATTTTCCTTAGAGTATCTTTTCGTTCCAATGATTGTCACACCCCAAAAACAAACTGATTTTGGAGGAAGATTTGCGTATAATTATTTTTTAAACATACTGTTGGTCCGTGTAACATAAATAGTTATTTTAAAATTAGGATGCACATAACATGCCTTTAGAACAATTAAAGAATTGGATCGAAGAAGAGAAGAAGCAAGGCGCTCCCAATCCCCAACAAGCCGTGCTGTCCACAGTATCTCAAGACGCAAAACCTCATTCGCGGGTTGTGGCAATACGAGAAATTTCCGCTGTCGGCCTTATCTTTTTTACTCAACTAGGCACCCGCAAAGTAAGCGAAATGGCTGAAAATCCTTTCATAACCTTAACTTTTTGGTTTGAATTGATGCAGCGACAAGTAATCATTGAGGCGCTAGTTGAACCCCTTACCGAGGCCGAGAATAGACTATATTGGACCACTTACCCTAGGAATGCTCAGCTGCGATTTTTGGCTTATGCGCCTACTTCAGGACAACCCATCGCATCAAAAGAATTATTGGAAGCTAAAAAAAACCAACTCGAGCAGGTGCACGGACAAGACGAAATACCTTACACACCATTATATCGTGGTTATCACGTGCGTCCTCATAAATTTACATTCTATAGCTATCGACTTGATGAATTATCCGATGTTTTTGAGTATCGCTTAGAAGAAGATCGTTGGCATCAACAAGTCCTATCGCCTTAGCATATTCGATAGATGAAATTACAGAATTAAAGAAGAGGGTGGGGCCTGGTGATAAGAAAACAAAATCGCTCAAGATTTTGGTATTAGCCGAGAAACCCTATATAAATATTTAAAATTAGAGGAAGCTATTTAAATGGGTAATAAATTTGAAGATGATTTTACACGTTGGCTTGATATGGCTCTTATCGAAGATATTCCAACAGAAGTGGAAGCATTTTGTTTTAATTTGTTCTCTCCTGCGTGTGAAGAAAACGTTATATTTGGAATAGAATTAATAGGGGCTGATAGTTTTGATGAATCCCATGAAGATTGGGCCTGTTTTGAAGTGTGGGAACCAAAACAACGCTATCTATTCATCCCTATTGAATATTCGACAGATGACTGGGAGATTTGCCAGTTAAAAATGAAACAATTAATTCAATCCTATTTGAGTTCTATGAATACAAATATAAATGTACTTAAACAACATAAAGCCGTAGCAATAGGTTTTGTTGACGGTAATTTAGATTTAATATGGGTTAAAGCCTAGCTCACTTATGTAAAAAATTACGGATTGATATGCTCCATAATGTGAATTGATTAATAGCAATGCTAATACCCAATAGTATTACATCATTTATATGCGCTGATTTTTTCTTGCTAACTCAGGTACTAAAACGTCTATTAAATCGATGTGGAAAACGGATTTCTATTATTTCTCGTTACCCAATTTATTACCTTGGCGTCTAAAAATTATTGATTTTATGTGATATTGTATGTGCTTTTGAATTATTCAATTTGTCTGAGATGAGTAACAGGGAATTATCAGTAGAAGTATTATTAGAGCTACGTAAAAAAGTGGTATACGCAGTCGTTGACCA
>JAFKHV010000012.1 GCA_017306715.1 Legionella sp.
GACCATAGCGGTTTGGAACCACCTGAATCCATCTCGAACTCAGAAGTGAAACATTCCAGCGCCAATGATAGTGTGAGGTCTCCTCATGCGAAAGTAGGTCATCGCCAGGGCTTTATTCTTGAAAGCGGCTTATAGCCGCTTTTTTTATTTTTAAGTTTTTTTTAGTTTTAATTATAAACTCTGTGCTATCTTTTTGTCACTGAACGTGGGATACTTCATTTTGACTTCATTCTGATGAAGCAAACACAGCTATTGTAGCTGCCAATTAGCCGGATCAGCCGAGCACTGTATCAAGCAACAACAAAAAACACTCTAATGATGAATCTAAATAAATAACCCAATATAATCATGGGTAATATTTATTTGTATCTACACCTATCACTACAAGAAGGTAAAATGAAGACAATACTTCTTTTAATCGGTTCCAATATTTTTATGACCTTTGCTTGGTATGGCCATTTAAAAAATTTAAATAACAAGCCTTTATATATTGCAATTTTAGTTAGCTGGGGAATCGCTTTTTTTGAATATATTCTACAAGTACCTGCTAACCGTCTTGGATATACTCAATTTAGCTTAGGTCAGTTGAAAATACTGCAAGAAATAATCACCATTTGTGTGTTTGCGCTTTTCGCCTATTTTTATATGAATAAGCCTTTGGGTTTAAATTTTTTGTATGCGGGAATCTGTATGATAGGTGCGGCTTATTTTATTTTTAAAAATTAAATACATGCAGCTTGGAAATAAATCTCACTGGTAATCGATCAATTTCTCTTATGGAGCCTCAGCTTATAGAAAACTCCTGTTTATTGGCCTTAGGATTCTCCTGGGCTTATGGTGTAAGCGAATGAAAAGCATCCGTTAAACCTCTGCCTCTAAAAAATAAGAAATCAAAAAGACCCCAAAGTGGTTTTATTTGATTAGGATTAATCATTTTTTACATTTGCTTACTGGGCCCTCTGAAGCTTGTTTTTGGAAATTTGTCCTGCACAAATCAATAAGATGCCCGCATTTAATACTTACTTAATAAATATTGGCTATCATATTAAAAAGAATTCAGAGAGAGGTATTTATGTCATTTGAGGTTGTCGCTGCATGTCCAGAAAATTTAAATTTTATTGAGCTAATTTGGAAAGGAGATGAACCTCAAAATTTTTTTACAGAACTCAAAGAACACATAGAGCAATATGCGCAGGAAAAAAATTTAAAAATAGTATGGTCTGACAAGAATCTAACATTCGATGTTACTGAGATAATTCAGTATGCTAAAGAAAAAGAAATTAATCTCGAGCTGGAATATATGGGAAGTAATCCAGAGCAAAAAGAGCTGGAAGAAGAGTATCAAGTCAAACATAAACTTGCTGTAAATGAATTAAAATGCTTTAAACCCCAGTATAATCACCACGATCAGGAATTAACATTAGAGTTACTTCCTGATCAATCGTTGGATTTCAGCCCAGATAACCCTGCATATAATGAATTAAAAAGGAGTATTAGTAACTTGGGTGAAGGGCAAAAAATTAATATTTCTGCAGTTCACTCAGCAGTTAATTTGCAATCAGGTATTCACTTGGTTAACTCCATTATAGAGATGAAAAAAGCCTATTGGATCTCTTTCCAATTTCCCGAAGCTACTAAAGAAAGTGAAAATATTAACTTACAACTGGAAAACTTATATCTTTCCACCCGCCGTAAAAAGGGTATCCGCGAAATCCCTTTAAATAATGATAATATACCTGTGGCGGTGGATAAAAAGATAAGACGGGCAAAACAGATGCTGCTTCAGGGTAAAAAGATGCAGGCCCAGACCCAACGACAATATCATCATCAACATGCGCAACAACACCAAAATCAGCAACAGAATCAGCAACAACTTAATCAAGATATTTTTCAGCAGCGTCAAGCGCAAATTAATCAGCAACAACAACGCCTGGAGCAACGTCAAGTACAACAATTAAACGAAGTAGATGTAAAATCATTAGGGTTCTTGATCGATAAAGATAGCCTCAAATTTTTGGTAACTGACAAAATACCGTTAGAGAAAGTGAAGCGAGTATGGGTAAATCTAGTGGGAGCTCATCATGATAAAGTGGTTGACCCGCAAGCGAGAATTACTCATGTCCCAGAAGCCACTATGCGACTTATCTTGGATCATGAGGAACAATTCAGCTTTGGCGTGAATTTTAACGACTTACCTAATGGATTTAATTTTACTGTCCATGAAACAAAAAATGCTTATGGAACTGTGGTCAAACAATCTATCTTTTATTTTGATAAATCATTACTTAAATCAGGTGTTCAGCGCACAGACTCCCCCTTAAGCCCGCAAATTCAGCCCCCCCTTTCTCCTATTCCCCCAGGCGACGTAGGGCAACTCTATCCTTTTTACGATAAAGAATGCTTTGACGAAGCCCATTATTCTGAATTTATTAAACGAAATCATAAAGCGTTTAAACAAATTGCTCCAGGTTCCAAAGCGAGTCCCGAGCAACAACTGCAAGCCTTAGTCCATTTAATTAAAGTCGAAGCTCCGGAAATTGATATATCCAATTTACCATTAAAACAATTAGAATTTACGAGCCAAAACATTCAAGGATTACGATCCGTATTGTTAAAACATGGTGCAGGAACTCTGGTTCAATTATTAAGTCACTTAAACAAGATTTATGCTTCTGGGCAGTACAAATTATTTAAAAAAACGTTCCTAGATAAGTCCAACGATTGGAACTCTTTAGTCAATCAGATGCCTAAGAGAAATGGTGATCTTGGTGCGTTTGCGGCAATGGATTACCTTATTACAATGCCTGCTGAACAGAAAATATGGTGGCAAACTTTAATTGAACAGCATATCCAGAATAATGAAGTCTGTGACTTAATGGATTTGGTTAATGCGCATCGCTATTTTTTTATCGAACTTAAAAAAATCGATGCAGACTTAATCATTCCTATATCTTGCCCCATTGAAGGCAGTAATAATATTAAATTGACCTATAGGCGCCTTCTTACTTTACTAGAAAATGCACAAAATCCTCATGAGCAAATAAAATATTTAGAGGGACTGGATTTTAGTATGCAGGGATTTAATACTGCGCTAACCAGTGAACGGCATAGACCTTATCAACTGATTACCCGCGCTATGGATATTACTCCTGATTCGCAACTTATTGATTGGTCTATATACAAAAAATATTTACCCACTCCCCCTGAAAGAATGGGAGAAAGACAAATTAAATATATGCCCCAAGAGGGTGTGGATTATAACCTCCCAACGAAAGATGGATACCGATCGATTCCTTACAAGTATGTAAAATTTCAAAATGAATTGTTGAATGTAGTATTTGATGGTGGTGAGGCTATCTACGGAGCAACCTACTATCAGTCTTTACGAGTAAACCATGATGGTAACCTGGAAGTGATTGTTGAAGCGGACAGCGAAGCTCCTTATAATCGTAGAATAGACCGCAATGTCGTCCATGTAAATAGTCTGAATGACATCGATGATCTCTTCCTAAAGCGACTTAACCAGATTGATTATGCCATCAATTTAGCGGATCTTTATTCAATCATGGAGCGAGTAAACATCCCTTCAAATATGCAACCTTATTTTTATCGTTATATTGGCATCCAACAATACGCTTTCCCCTATGCTACCTATGTGCAATTGGTACAGGAAATTGATCAGAGCACACAGGGGAGTTTATTAGGCAAACCGATGCTTCTGCTCATGGCGATTTGTGCTACCGGTGAACGTGTACTTCAAGAGGGACGAAGCCCCATTCAGGATTGCCAGCAGTTAATAAGTTTTATTAAACAATCTGGAGTCTCTACCCATAAGCTTGAATCGATACTCGAAAATAACTATATGGTCTACCCCAAACCAACTATTTATGAATTTACCAGTTTGTTAAAATTTAGCACTAATTTGCCGACTTTAAATATACTTTTTAAAGCAGCCAAGGGACATGGTGTAATGGTATATGACTTAATTATCAGGTTTAACGTGCTACAAACCAAACCTACTGAAGATGACTTAACTCAATTTATCACGTTCCTCAATACAATTTATCGTTACCCCGACCATAAAAAACAAATCCTGGTTTATTTGGCAAGCATCATTGATGTGGGACAATGGAGCCATTTATCTGATTTGGTTGCATCACTAGAAGATCCTGGGTTAACTGACTATTTTTTAGTTCAGCTGGCAGCTGGATTAAGGCTTATTAATAATCAGGAATCTCGCCCTATTCAAATAGCAGATGCTTTAAGATTAATAGATGGGTTGAAGAAAGAACCAAATAGAAATAAATTAGTAAAAGAAGAGCTAATATTTCTAAGCAAGAAAAAGGTACCGCAACTTGAGTTTAATTGCGATGACTTGTCTCAAAAAATGACCGGGTTTTTACTCGGAATGAGTCAATTTGCAAACGAACTTAAAAAGACTTTAGATTCACTTCAAGACCAGTTAAAAGATCCTGATGGTTATGTGGATGCGCTGCTAAAGAAAAATCAGAATCCTGAGACTAATGATCAAGCAGCGGAAGATTTAACGCAAGAAACTGACCCAAATGGAGAAAATCAAAAAATAAGTTTCGCCGGATTTGATTTATCGAAATATAAGAAAGATTTGGCAGCTTTAGCGAGTGAACTCATTAATGTATTCACAGGTAAAATCAATTTAATGATTAACCAATTAGAGCAAATAAAAGATGAACATTCATCAGATGGAATCAAACTTGTCCTGAACTCCATACAAGATCTGGTTTCTTTTATTGAAGACCCCCTTGCGCATACACAGCGAAAATTCCCCATGCTCATTATCGTCCGTCCCTTGCTTAATAAACTAATACTTGGGCCGTTTAAAAAACAAATGATGCAAACTTTAAATGAATTTTTAATAGATATCCTTCATAGCGAAATAAGTCAATCCGTACAAAACCTAAAAATCAATCAACGACTGCAGGATAAAGATGATCAGCAAATTCATCTGGGAGAGATTTTAAATCGTTTCCTGATAAATTATGTGCCACCGCTTAAAGGGGTAAAAATAGCTATAGAGTTAAACGAAAGTTTTCGGTTACAGGAGGAGACTAAAAGTTTCCTTGAGGCTCTCAAAAACACATTTAATGAGAAACATCAACGCAATTCCTTTGTTATTTTTCTTTATAAGCGAGATTACTTTTCTCAATACAAAGCAAAGTTTTCCAATTATTTGTCTTTAAAAAATTTGACGGAGCTCATGAAATCCCTTCCCAAAATGAAGGATTCGGAGGCTCTTTTAAATGTAATTTTCAATGTTCTCAATGAAAATAATCGAGTTTTTACTTTATCAGTCTTAAAAAATTTGCAAGAGAAAGGTGCAAAGTTGGCTGATGACGAACTCGTTAGGCTTTTTGAAATCGGATTAGCTGATGCAAATAGTGAAGAGCAAAATAATGCGAAGGGAAAACTGGATGTATTATTAGAAATCCATGATCTCATACCACAAAATCCTTCGCTCTTTGCAAAAGTCATCGGTTTAGCAACCCAAAGTGAACTTAAGGATCTCACGCAACTTTGTTCACTTCTAAGAGAAAATCTTCCTGAACAAAAAGATCACTTAATTGCTTATGTTGATAAACAATTGGAAGATCCAACGCCAGGATTACAAAATCTCATTAAATTAAAAGACCTTCTCACCACAAGCAATGAAAAAGAGGCAATCATTCGCATCCTCAATAAGAGTGCGTGGGGACGTCCCGAAGAAACGGCCACTATGGACGAACAAGTGCAGCTCATAAAGCGCTTGATTAAGCTCAACGCACTCTCCTATCTTGCTGATGATTTATATCGTTATAACCCCGCTCCAGGTTTCAAGGCGCTACAAACAGTAATCGCTGCTCCTGAACCTCAAATACAACAATGGGTCAAAGATTATGAGCTAGACCCATTTGGTAATCGCGACAGAATATTAAATCATTATCAAACTCAAGGTATCATGGATTTTACCAATGAAATCAAAGGATTGATCGGCGAGCAAAAGATAATCACTTCGGATCAGCAAAAATTAATTGATGCAGCTACTTACATATTATCAATAGGAAATGACTATCCCCTAACCATTAATGGCGTATCAAAACCTTTAAATCAGTTTCGGCGTAACGAGCTGGTTGCATACTTTAAACAGTGCCGTGATCGCAGCGAGGATGAGTCCGCGCGTATTGAAGGTCTGGCGGTATTATGTGAAGTGTTTTTCCGCAGTACAGGTAAATATCCCTATCCATCTCAAATTATAAGTGTTCTTTGTGGGCAAGTTTTTGAAGATAATTTATTATTACAAATACAGACCGGGCAGGGTAAAACAACCACTTTAGCATTAATGGCAGCAATGGCTTATGCGTTCGCTAATGAGCCAACTCATGTCACAGTATGTTCTCGAAACAAGTTGTTAACGGAGCGAGACTATCAGGAGTGTAAGGAATTTTATAACTATTTAAACATTCCAGTGGCATTAGTAAGACCAGGAACATCCGAAAATCATTACGAAAAACCAACTGTTGTATATTCCACCGCTTCAGACAAATCTTTATACGATTCTCGACTAAAAATTGTAGAACATGTGGAATTGCCTAAACCTGCGCAACAGGTTGTTGTTTGCGATGAAGTCGATGCCGAATTTTTTGACAACAAAAACGCCTTTAATTTTTCTGAAAGCAAAGAAGATCCATTTATTAATCCCTTGGAGTGGGTATATCCTCTGACAAACGAATTTATCGAACTTCCAGAGTTTAAAAATCTATTTGTCACTGAGAAGGAAGACATTATTCTATTTCGTAATTATTTAAAGGCCAAGGAACCTGAATTTTACAAAATAAATGAGCAACGCTTGAGTAATGAAAAATTGAGCCAATTGCTTGATGCTGCTTGCTTGGCCAAACAGTTAAAGGAAAAGGATGACTTTATTGTGCGCCGACGTGAACGGGAAGTACACGGAAAGAAACAGATTATTTCCGAAGCTCACGTTATTGAAGGTCACATAGAAGATAAGGAGGCCACGCTTAGTTATGGAGTACAACAAGCATTACATGCCCGTTTGAATAAAGAATATCAAGAATCTATTAGCCAATTTAAAGCAGGAAACGAAATGGCAATGCCCCCATTTTCTTGTGATAACCAGATTGAAGCAGTAGACAGTCAAAACAGTCACTCCTTTTTCAAAAAATTTGGTCGTATTATTGGTGCTACCGGGACTGCGGGTAGCCGACATGAGCTTGATGAAGTGCAAGCCACGTTAGCAATAGACACTATGCTGGATATTCCTCCTCGCAAACAAAGCCGTCTGCATTACTTACCTACTGTATTCTGTGATGACAAGTCTTCGTTTTGGTTTAGTGGAAACAATCAATTAAAAGCAATTATTCGTGCCTTGGATAAAGCGCGGCAGCAACCGGTAATGGTCTCCTGTGCAAGTATCGAACAAGCTGAACTTTGGAGTTCAGAGCTTGAGAAACGGTATCCTGGAAAAGTCCAAGTCATTCACGCGATTAATGCTGATGACCCCATTGAGTTCGATAAAATGGTGGATAAAGCAAAAAATGCGGGGCAAATTACTGTAGTAACTCCTTTAGCAGGTAGGGGCGTTGATATTAAGACACCTAAAGCCTCTATACAAGGAACAGCAAATGAACAAAAGTTAAGTCAACTGGCAGAGCGATTATTAGTTATAGAAACACATTTGGAACGGTATCGAAATCGTCGGCAATTACAAGGCCGATCCGCGCGCGATGGTAAAGCGGGTGAAACGTTAGGAATTTTTAATCTAGATACCATCGCTCAGGAGCATGGTCTTTACCCCAACATAAAAAACCGTAAAGACAAGTTGAATCTACTTGAGGAATTAATGGAGAAAATGGATGACGAGGCAGCTTTGGAGCGCCAGATTTCCACCCAGGTCCGTTCCTTGATTATCTATTTTGAAAATCAGTTTGAACTGGAGATTAGTAAACAACCAGACCTAAAAAACATTTTACGACAGGAAAAAATCTTATTTATCGAGCGTGCTGAACGTTTGTGGAATGAAATTTTAGCCGATCTTGATCCGGACGGTAGATACCCTAATCCATATGTGCGCTACACTGATGGTCAATTAAATCATGCACTGTTTGATGACCAATTGACAACATACCAAAAACAGCTTGAAGATTTATTTAAAAGGCAATGTTCAGACTGCGGTTTCGAAGTGAATCCAGTGGTTGATAACGAACAAATTTACCGTTACAAAAAGTTGCAAAATGGTGTGGAGGTGGTTGCAGAACGCCCCTTAGAGACGGTGAAGAAAAAGAGTCGTACCGATACTTATCTGGAATTGAACCGTGAACAAAATATTTTTAAAGACCGATTACAACAATCCAAACTGGTTAATGACTCATTAAATGATTGGCTACACACGTATCGGGAATCTGGTGAACAAAAAAAACTGGTAACCGCAATTAATTCGGATATACCTGCCTTATTAGTGAAACAGACCTACGCTGCAAGCCTTATTCAATCAATGAAAAAAAACATCACGAAACCCGATCAACTCGATCTGCTAACTTATTATCAGTTGGCTTTAAATAAAGTAGAGATCGAAATTCCGCCTGCAGAACATCTCGAGTTAAATAATGCATTGATAGAGCTTATTACCCATCAACTGACTCTTTTGATCGAAACTCCAAATTTAAATTCGGAAGATAAATCAGTTTTGAATCAGATGATTCGCTTGGTCAAAACTGATTGGGCAGCAGAAAAATCTCTTCAGGATAGAACCCATATTTTAATTAATGCAACCGCTATATATGAGCCACTACTTTCTAATCCCGAAGTACAGTCATCGTTGATCCGGATGAAAGATTTTGCGGTAACTATCGCAGCAAAAGCTAAGGTACACAAAGAATCGGAGGCTCATATTAAGGGTGAGTTGTTAAAAGCCGCGGTGAAAAGTTTCTTACAGCAAACCATTGCACGTTTAGAAAATGCCCACTATAAAGGAAAGCATCCGGGAGCAAATGTTAAAATAAGCGCCATTCAGAATTTTATTAATATCATTGATGAATTACCAAATAACTCGGAATTGTTTAATAATATTAAAGTTCAACTGGATCCAATCCTTGCGCAAAATACCGGATTTAATATACGTTCTCAAACTCAATCACAGCGAGAATGGCTGCAACTCCAAAAACAAGTAGAGCGCGTGTGTTTATCTGAAAATCCCCCCTTTGATAGTAACCATTTTGAAGCAAGGCTTAATAATATCTTAGCTAATCTTAAGACTCGCTCTCACGGTTTTTTCAAAAATAAAGAGTTATATAAAGATAAAATCGCCCATCTGGAGCTGTATATAGAACAAGCTAAAAAATCAATTAGTGATTATCCCGATATCACAGCAGCAGTGCGTTTACTGCGTAATCAAGTCATGAAAGATAGTTCTTTAACAGCAAACACCTCACGGTCTATTTTTTCTACCAATCGTGTTCAAGTAGTCAAAGATATTAATGAACTAACTGAAGAGTTTTTAAAAAAAGCCCCTTGATATAAGGGGCTTCACCCAGGTTTTATCAATGAAACTGCAATCTTTCTTTTTTATATCCGTTTTTTGTTTAGAACAAAGAAAAATAATCTTAAATCACGCACCCCTAATAAAGGCTTAAGCTTTGTATGTTAACGTTTGTGTTCAATTCATAGGAGCAATATTTCCATGAAAATAAAAATAATTTACTGCAGTGGTCAAGTTCTTTTGGATGGGTCACCACGTAGGCACAACAAGCAAGAAATTTTGTGTCTCCAGGACAGTTCGACCAATTTGCTACAAATAGGTTCCAGGTTAAATGGATTAATTAATCAAGAAAAAGATTTAACATATCAAGCTCATATTTTATTAGTACCTGAGATTATCACGGAAAGACTCACTGAATCGGAACATTATTCAATGGTGTTAAATCATTTCACATTAAATTATGTAAAAAGTTTACCTAAAAAAATTAAATGTGAAGTTGAGAGCTATAAAGTTTATTTATTAAACCAAAATGATTTAACGAAGAACGTTGATGGAGAGGTCATAAATCTTTATGAACAAATCCATAAAACAATCATCCGTTATCCTACAGCGACATTAGAGATAGAAGCCCATTTTGCGGATGAATCAATTAAAAATAATATTTATGAATATTTTAATAAACATAAAAATCTTATACCGGAACAGGCAACTTTAAGTTTCCTAACACAATCCGAGAATACACTTCCTATGAAACATGAACGCTCAATAGTGGGTTGTGGATTAGTTGATTTATTTTACAGGGAAAAAATAGAAAAATTTCGGCAAGTACAATTAGCAAATGAGACAAATGACGGCAAAATTGATTTTGCTCTTTTTGTAAATTATATCAATCAAAAAAATATTTTTAAAATAAATTTAGCACCGATAAACAACATATTGATAACTACTAAAAATAATAGGATTCAGAAACTTCTCCGTTTGGCTGCGCACATTATTCAAATTCAAAATGTAGGGAATATCAGTAACAATCAGCTCAATCAATTTGTAAATTCTCTAACTCGCTTAGCAAACCTTGTCATAGCTAGTAACCAAGAGTCCTTAAGCGCAGTAATCTATCCAGTCATGGAGCTTTCTGTATTTCTGTTAAAATATATCAGTGACCAACGCTGCACCTTTAAAGGCCTTTTCAAGCAAAACTTGACTGCTGATATACTGAATGCGGCTTGGTTACCCGGGATAGTCAGTATACTCCATGAAACCTCAAAACTCATCGAAAATAAAAATACCACAGATTATTCCGAGTTGTTGGAAACAACCCATAACCTAAATTGTTATTATAAAAAATATTATTGGGTAGGTATGGGTCTAATATGTACAGGACTTACCTTATTTTTTGGAACCCCTGCGTTATTATCAATAATACTTCCGGCAATGATCGCATTTACCAGCTATTCTTTGGCGCTCACAACGATGACTTATGTAGCGGCAAGCCTGGCTTTAATATCCGGAGTGATTGAGGGTATGTTCATGATAAAAGCTGGGAGTAAGGCGTTAAAAATCGCGTCAAATGAAGGCAGCTTAAAAAAAGAATTATTTTACAGTATTCGCAATCTTAAACTTTTCTTTCCTGCAGAGGAGGAGAAGGGTGCGGAAACTACTTCAACAGAAAATAGGATGGTGCAGCAATAAATCAAAGAGAAGTTTCCTTAGAAGAAAGGGATGATTTTTCACTGAATAAATCATAATATCTGTTTAAACTCTAAATAAAATTTAGGTAGTTGCTTAGATATGTGTTGTCTGCAAATTCCCAATTTATCTACTTTGTTCAAGTTCAATCTTCGATGTACTCATAATTAGGAGTAAAAATGAAAATTAAAGTTATCAGCCTCGATGTCACTGCAATTATTCCCCCAAATAATTTTACACTTAGCGACGATAACGAGAGCTATGATAGGATTCGCACACATAATTGGTCCTTATTAGGAAATTTGTTAAAAGATGAACAAAATTATGACCAACATATTGTGATGGTCCCTAATGATGGCGGTAATTCTCAGCGTCTTGCAATCGCAACCACTTTTGCAACCTGTTACCAGAAAGGTCTTAGAGAACCCAAAAAATATATGCAAGTCGAATACGAGCCTGTAAACGCACCCACACAAAGTATTGAGAAGTTGACGTTATTTTTATATGAACAAATGCATCAGTTAGCAAAAACATATCCGGAGTCTGAGCTTACATTTGAACTGTGTTATGGCGCAGAAAAAAACCAGAAGCTATTTTCCTATTTTCAAGAGAGTTTGAGGCTGGTCCCTGATAATGTGGCTATAAAAAATCCCACAGAAGAAGTACTTAATACCTGTCAAGGCAAAGGTTTAATTAATCCTACTTTTGGAAAGAAAGAGCATGCTGGTGATTTAATTTTGATTATCAACGAAAGAGACGCGTTACCTGAGCCTTTAGGCGAAAAGCTAAAGTCTTTCGAAAATTTTTTACTGCAAATATCGGATAAAAAGCTGAAATATATTACGCGTAATATTGCTATGATTGTCCAGGAAAAATGGATGAAGCTGGCTAACAATCCAGAGTTTAATAAATTCTTGGATAATGCTTTAAGAGTGATTAATCTGCAGGTTAACGAGCAGCAGCGTATCTATTTTAATACCCTCTTAGAGCAAAGTATGCTGATATTCAAACAAGTGGGCTTTGGAACGAAAAGACAGCGTTTTTTTAATGATGAAGAGCGTACCTTGCATATAAATTGGTTGCTTTATGCAAATCAATTGCTTGAGGGAACCTTGTCATGCTTCGAGGAAGAAGGCTTATCCAAAATCGACCAAGTTCATGATGCATTAGGAAAACTTAATAATTACAAAAATCACCAATATTTAGTGGCAGCCTGTGCATTTATTATTGGTGGACTACTGACATTAACACCAGCAGTTTCATTGATTTTATTGCATGTAGCCTTTAATTCAGCGCTGTTAGCCGTTAGTAGTTTAATAGTTGGTGTTCCAGTTTATTTTGCAGGCTTAATTACCTTGGGTCAGAGTTCTGCCGCGTTCGAAATAGCGAAAGGGCAAAGTGCCGTAGTTAGCCCGTTAAAAGATGCTGTCGAGTTCTTCGATAATGAATTGCAGGATTTTAAAGCGAATAATTTAGCTTTTCTTCAGTAAATATTCATTTGCATTTTGAGGCTCTTTCGTTATGCAATAGTAAAGGATTGAGCAGCTCATTTCTGGCGCTCGAAACAAGCTGATTTACCCGCTTGTTTCGAGATACTTATTTTTTAGACGAACATAATGCGCAGCAGAATATTCCAACTGCTCAATTTCTTTAGCCGTAAGCACCCGTGCTAACTTCGCCGGGTTCCCGAGATAAAGGTGACCTGCTTCCAGGATTTTTCCCGGAGCCACAACACTTCCTGCCGCCACCAGAACATGGTGCTGCACCTGTACACCATCCATAATTAACGCGCCCATCCCGATAAGACTAAAATCGTCTATGGAACATCCGTGCAATACTGCTCGGTGACCAACCGTGATTCCATTGCCGAGCAATAGGGGGATACCACCAGATGTATAAGGGCCATCATGGGTCACATGTAAAATAGCGCCATCCTGAATACTACAATCCCGACCAATCATAATATAGTTAACATCACCGCGAATAACCGCCATAGGCCAGACGGAAACGTCATCTCCTAACCGAACATCACCAATCACGGCCGCTTGCGGATCAATGTAGACACCATGCCCTATGAGGGGTGCCTTACCCATGAAGGGGCGAATTGCAAAGTTATTCATAAATCACACCATAGTTACTAATTCTTCTGCACTTGTTGGATGGATCGCCACGGTGTTATCAAAATCTTTTTTGGTGGCGCCCATTTTGATGGCGACTGCAAAACCTTGTAATATTTCATCCGCAGCGGTACCAATTAAATGCAGGCCAATAATCTTTTCTTCAGCACCTAAAGTAACCAATTTCATAACGGTAGGCACTTTATGTGTACTCAAAGCATAGTACATGGGATTAAAGCGGGTTTGATAAATTTTTATCTGTTCTCTACCGTATTCTTTAACCGCCTCATCCTCACTCAAGCCCACGGTACCAATAGGTGGATGACTAAAAACCACACTGGGGATGAAATTATAATCCAATTTGGCATGGGGGTCATGACCAAAAAGTCTATCGGCTAAGCGTCTTCCCGCCGCAATCGCTACCGGGGTGAGCGGCGGAGCCATAGTTACATCCCCCAGGGCATAGATTCCAGAAACAGTGGTGTTTTGGTAAGCATCCACATCGATAAGACCTTCAGTATCTGTTTGAACACCCACGGCCGCAAGATTTAACGCTTTGGTCCGTGGTCTTCTACCCACTGCAGCGATTATTTCATCCAAATCAGAGATAGCCGTCCCGCAATCACAGCTGACAGTTTTTTTTCCGGAAGTATCTTTAGTAACAGAACATGCATGGTGATTGGGATGAACCTGAATGCCCTCGTTTTGCATGATTTCGTATAGAGTATCCCCTAAAGTCTTATCAAAACGGCTTAAAGGTTTGTTTCCTCGCATGAGTAAATGAGTCTCGACGCCTAAACCATGAAGAACTCCTGCAAGTTCAACACCGATATATCCGCTCCCGATAATAGCGACTTTTTTAGGGCATTGCTTCAATGCAAAAAATCCATCTGAATCCAAAACATGATGGATCCCCTCAATAGCCGGAAGTAAGGGTTCACCCCCCGTTGCGATGACAATATGAGCTGCTTGATAATGTTCATCATGGACCGCAATAGTATTTGTGGAATGAAAGGTACCTAGCCCTTTTATCCACTGAATATCGTAATCTGCAAATCGTTTGGCATAAATTTCTCGTAAACGATGGATATAAGATTCTCGCTTTTTGATTAAAGTGGACCAGTTTAATTCGGTGTTTACTGGTGTAAACCCATACTCGGGCGCTTGCGCAAATGTTTCGGCAATTTGTGAAGCATAATACATTATTTTTTTAGGAACACATCCCAAATTAACGCAAGTACCCCCTAAGTGATTGGGTTCAACTACAGCAACGCGAGCTCCGTATTTTGCGGCGCGTACTGCAGTGGCAATTCCGCCGCTACCACCCCCAAGAACAATCAGATCGAATTCTTTATTTTTCATAGACATTTTTTTATAAAAAAGATTATAGTAACAGGAAGTCTGCGGTGAACCAACAGAAATGAACAGTCATGAAACCATCCCTAACCCTATTGTTTTTTTTCTTAATCAGCGGTTTCCTATCCAGTTGTGATCGCCACCAGCCGCCGCAATTTAATGGTTATATCGAAGCAGACAATATTTATCTCGCATCACCTTTTTATGGAGTATTACAGCATTTAGCGGTAGTGCGGGGACAAGAGGTAAAAAAAGGGCAATTATTAGTTCACCTAAATCCAGATCCCCAAGCTTTGGCTTTAATGCAGAGCGCGGCCGAGTTAAAACAGGCCCAAAGTATGTTCGCGGATATGATCAAACCAAAACGACCACCAGAGATTGATGCAATTAAAGCTCAGATTGCACAAACTGAATCACGAATTAGATTAGCCGAGTTACGTGCAGACCGATATAACAAATTATTTCGGCGTAACGCAACCGATAAAGACTCTATGGATGCCGCAGACACGAATTTGCAACAAGAAGAGGATGCAAAAGCACAATATGAGGCGAATTTGATGCTTGCTCAGTTATAGGCAGCCGCGAAGATCAAATTGCAGCACAAGGCGCGCAAGTAGACGCTTTAAAAGCGAAGTTAAACATAACGCGTTGGGAATTGGCACAAAAGACTTTGGTCGCACCCACTGATGGTATTATTTTTGATATTTATTATCGACAGGGTGAATATGTTGCAGCACAACAGGCAGTATTAGCGCTACTTGCTCCTGAAAATATGTACCTTGAGTTTTTTGTCCCTCTTAAATTTTTAGCCCAAATCAAATCGGGGCAAAAAATTCATTTTACTTGTGAAGGCTGTGCGCCGAATAACCAAGCCGAGATCAACTACATTTCTCCTACAGCGGAATATTTACCGCCGTTGGTGTACAGCCGGGATAACAGTTCTAAATTGGTTTTTCGTATCAAAGCCAGAATGCAGCAACCACAGCATTTTAAAACCGGACAGCCGGTTACGGTTACGCTTTGATGAGCACAGCAACCACCATCATTGATGTCCATGGACTAACAAAAAAATTTGATGAACGTATCGTGGTTGATAATATCAGTATGCATGTGCAAAAGGGTGAGGTATTTGGTTTTCTTGGACCAAATGGCAGTGGTAAAACGACCACGATTCGGATGCTGTGCGGTTTGTTGCGTGCGGATGCTGGAAAAGGAACTTGCCTCGGATACGATATTATTCATCAATCAGAGAGGATAAAAGCGCGCGTCGGATATATGACGCAGCACTTTAGCTTATATACAGAGTTATCAATCGAAGAAAACCTTGATTTTATTGCTCGTGTTTATGGTATCTCCAAACGTCCACAACGTGTTGCCGAAGCGTTGGAGCGTTTAAATTTAACTGCGCGAAGAAAGCAACTAACCCGGGAGCTTTCGGGCGGTTGGAAACAACGCGTAGCTCTTGCGGCATGCTTAATTCATGATCCTGCTTTATTATTATTAGATGAGCCTACTGCTGGAGTTGATCCCATTGCACGACGTGAGTTTTGGGATCATATTCATACTTTAAGTGATCAGGGAGTAACGACGCTGGTTTCTACCCATTATATGGATGAAGCTGAGCGGTGTACGCGCATTGCCTATTTAGCCTATGGCTCTTTGTTGATTACCGGAACTGTAGATGAGGTAATTGCTAAAACACATTTGCACACTTGGAAGATTTCAGGGCCGGTGACCACTACTTTATTGCAACAGGTTAAAAAAATTCCGGGTGTCGTGCAATCAGCATTATTTGGCAGCGCCATCCATGTATGCGGGTATGATGTAAAGTTAGTGGAGAACGGTTTAATTATGCTTGCGGATTTATTTCCGATTCATTGGGAAGCAATCCCATCAACCTTGGAAGATGCATTCATCAGTTTGGTTAATCAATCTATGCGGGCGCAAGGAGAAGGGCATGGCCACTTTAAGCCTTAATCGTCTGCTTGCGGTCATGATTAAAGAATTTATCCAGATGACGCGGGATAAAACAACGCTTGGGATGATTATTGGTATCCCCTTAATCCAACTAATTTTATTCGGTTATGCAATCAATACCAATCCCCGCCATTTACCCACAGCAGTAGTGCATGCGGAAGATTCTAAATTTAGCCGGCGCATCTTATCGGCCATGCAAAATTCAACGTATTTTCAATTTACCCATCCGCATGTTTCTGAGCAAGAGGCGACCTGGTTATTAAAAACAGGCGAGGTACAATTTGTGGTTACATTCCCAGCACGGTTTGCCCATGATGTGGTTAAAGGATTACATCCCAATCTTCTCTTAGAAGCCGATGCCAGTGATCCGGCCGCAACCAGTAACGCCACCGCTGTTTTCACTAATATGGCCAGCATTGCACTTACCGAAGATTTGCAGGGACCTTTAAAAGGTTTAAATCCTACAGTGCCTGCTTATCAACCGATAATACATTCTGTATACAATCCTCTTGCCGTTACTGCATACAATATTGTTCCGGGATTATTAGGGGTGGTACTCACCATGACCATGGTGGTGATTACCGCATTGGTGATTACGCGTGAAAATGAGCGTGGAACAATGGAAACTTTATTGGCCACACCACTGCGACCATTAGAAGTTATGGCGGGTAAAATTATTCCCTTTGTTTTGGTAGGTTTTATTCAAGTTCTACTCATCCTTTTTCTGGCGAAAGTGTTATTCTCTGTGCCCACTCAGGGGAGTGTGTTGCTCTTACTGGTTTTGACCCTGCCTTTTATTGCTGCGAATTTGGCGATGGGTTTAACTTTTTCAACACTTGCAACGAATCAGTTGCAAGCAGTACAAAGTGCCATGTTTTTCTTTTTGCCGTCAATTTTGCTTTCGGGCTTTATGTTTCCATTTCGCGGGATGCCGTTATGGGCACAATATGTAGGTAACATCCTCCCTTTGAGTCATTATTTGGTTATCGTGCGTGGAATTTTATTAAAAGGGAATGGTTTTATGGAAGTCTGGCGGCAGGAGATACCGATTTTGCTCTTTACCTTGGTGGTTTTATTTATTGGCTTTAAGCGTTATCGTAAGACGCTTGATTGAGGGCTATTTATGTTCACGGTGCCCAGGCATGAATAATTACTGACTTTAGGGTTTTTCACGCCATAAAAAGCACCTTTTGCATACGCGTCACATATTTGTTGTGTGTTCATACCGGATAAACATCTAACCAGATTTTCATGGGTGCATTGAGGGAATATTGCATCGACCGCGCCCATCGCTTGATAACTTTGGGTACCCCAAGTCCGTGACTGCGAAGTGTAATAAGTGGTGAAGTTAGAAACCGATAATTCTTTATTTAAATATACTATTTTCATACCTGGAAAATTATGATGTGCACGGCTGATACCTGGAACTGAGAGACCATAAATTGTATTACGATCGGATAAGTAGAGTGCTCTTAACTCTTCCATATGGGTATGCGAAAAGATTAAGGTTATTTCCTGATAATTTTTGTGGTACGAATTGAGTAACGATTGAAACTGATTGGTGTAGCGTGGATACCATATGCTGTGCCCTTGGTAATTCAACCCAGGTGGCTCATGCATCGCAATGAGGAGTTGTTGCGCGTGATGTTTTTTTAACTGCTGCTCAAGCCATTGTAATTGATTTGCTGCCGCTTCATCTTGCTGGTGGGATTTAAATATGGAAAAAGGTAAGAAGGGTTTTATAGTAAATTCGGTAGCATTTAACACTATTAAAATAATCTCTTTTGTTTGTGGGGCAACATAACTTATGTAATATCCATGGGTGAACATACGCGAATGATCGATTAATAGTCCATGACAAAAAGCGCAAGCCCCATCCCACCCTTTTGCATAAGTTAACGGACTTTGATTCTTAGTGAGAAAGGGCTGATAGTTCCCTCCTAAAGAATCATTATTTCCAGGTATATAGAACAGTGGTTTTTTATCAGTATCATTGATCATAAGCTCATGAAATATCCATCTAAGATAAATTGGCTTTTGCGGATCATTAAATAAAGAATGGGTGGGAATGTCCCCTAAAAAAAGAATAAAATCAACTGCATGCGCTAAATCTCGCATCTTGGTCATCGCCTGCTTGAGCAAAATAGGTCCGGTATCTTTCCCATCTTGAGCAGGATTGTTTACCCCAAAATGAATATCACTTAAAGCAAGGAAACTCATTTGCGAAAATATAGGTGGCGAAATCATCAATAATAAGACAAAGAAACGCAATCGAAAAAACACTTAATGTTCCCTTAGTACGAGTATCTTGTAATTCCTGATGCCAATTTCTTATAGATTAATTTAACGTGTTATCAGGTCATTTAGAGGAAAAAAGCAGTTCAAATTACCGCAGATTCTGCAGTAATTTGAACAAGAATATAACTTCAGTTAAACGAAACTAGGCAGATTCTTTAATAATCCAGGTTCTTTGTCTTGTATTAGAATCTTGCATCCATACGAGCATCGGTCTTCCCGTCGCGGAGATGGGTAAATTATTCGCTGCCAGTAATACCGCAAAAGGATATTTTTTTACTACGGCTTGCAATGAATTCCAAACTCGATGGGCATCGGGCTGTGCATCGTTAATAATCAATTCATTACCACGATAGACCACATTGACCCCTTGTCCGCGCAAAGCATCACGAATCGCGGATTCTAAACGTCGCCATTTAGCCTGGTGAATTTTTTGTCGTTCTGCTTGCGTTGGATTTAATTGGAAGTTAACGCGCTTATGTGCGGTAAGTACTTGGGCAATGCGACTGCTGACTGGATTTAATTGAAGTAAATAAGAGCATAAAGCATCAATTACAGGTCGACCAGGACCGGAAGCTTTACCCGGTTGACGATTGATATACATAGCGAATGCCAAGGTATGACCATTTGCTGTATATAAATATCCTGAAAAACTGTTGATTCCAGTCATGGTTCCCGTTTTTGCACGAATAAACCCTTGCTGTGTGGGATTACGGAATCTTTTTTGCAAAGTTCCGTCGCGTCCTGAGACAGGAAGGGCGGCAATGTATTCATAGGATAAGGGAAAGCGTTGGTGTAAAAACTTAAGCAGTGAAATCGTTTGTTCTGGAGTGACCATACTATAACGAGATAGTCCTGAACCATCAGTAAAAATGGCGCGACGGAAATCAATTCCGGTTTGAGCCTGGAGGAAACTTTTAATTAACGGCTCAGCCCCTTTCCAGTTCACGGGAGAACCATTAAGTTTTGCTGCCGCATGCAAGTAGAGACTGTCAGCATATAAATTATCGGAAGGTTTTAATGTGTCCGCCATTAATTCAGAAAGTGCTTTTGATTGTTGTGTCGCCACAAGTAATGCGCCTGAAGGAGTTTTTCCTAACAGAATTTGACCATTAAACTGAATCCCTTCCTGAGCTAATTGCGCACGAATGATACCCTGCGCGTAACTAAGAGGATTTTTAATCGCTATACGTTGCTGGACTGCCCATTGCCCGACCCCCATACAACCGCGTGCGGTGAGGTGATTGTCTTTATCAAGATAAAAACCGACACCACAACCCTTAGTGCTGGCTTTAGTTTCAACCAAATTGCTGATTTGAATTGCTCCGCCCCCATCATCGGCTTCGACGACCCCGGCATCGCCAGCTCGGGTTCCTGGATTAACCGTCACGGTGAGACGATTTGCATCCAACATTAGGGGCGCGTTGGGGGCACCGTAACTATAGGATAGGTCAGCGGTTAACCAGCCAGGAGGGTATGGGTCTATTTGTGCAGCACTACTGTCGATGTACACATTGCCTTGGATACGATTAATGTTCCATTCTTTCAAGGAGCTGATTAACTTACGTAAATCATCTCGCGAAAAAGAGGGATCGCCATTTAACTGTAAATATATATTACCTTGTAAGGCGCCTTGTTGAATTTTTCCCGCACTGATACTGAGCTTATTTTTAAAATGATAATCCGGTCCGAGTACCATAAGTGCGGCTGCTTCAGAAAAAAGCTTCATATTACTGGCTGGGATAAACAGATTATTGGCATTACGGCTGTAGAGTGTTTCTCCCGAAGTGAGATCGGTAACTACCATTCCGATATTCACTTTGGGATTCACTTTTCTTATTAAATTGTCAACTTCCCCCTGGACCGTTATGGCATGGGTATTCGCGAATAATGCGCTTAGAATTAAACCTGTTAGTGTCCGTCTCATCAAATGCATTCCTTAAGAGTCAAAATTCCATATCTCATCTGCGTCACGAACCCTGATATGAAAGAAATATTAATCTGCTAATCATATCGTAACCCCAGGCGCTCCAAAAGCCCTGCAAGGGTGTCATTATCAAAAAATTTTACCTGTAGCCACCCACCGTCACGTTCGTCATTAACTATCTGTACCGGGGCACCGACCTGTTCCGAGAGGATGTTTTGTAGGCGTTCAACATCGCGATCTCCTCGAGGATTTCTTTGAGTTTGAGGAGGAGGCTCTTTGTATTTCTTGATTTCGAACTCCATTTGCCGTACGGACCATCCATGCTTGACCGCTTCCTCTGCAAAATGTTCCTGTATTCCAGGTTCCATGCCTACCAGTAATCGCGTATGACCCAAAGTAAGTATTTTCGTGCGCAAAAAATCTTTTACTCGTGGCGTGAGACCAAGCAGGCGCAAGATATTAGCGATATGACTTCGAGATTTACCGACTAAGGTTGCCACTTCATCTTGCTGATAATGAAATTCTGTAATTAAACGTCGATAAGCTGAGGCCTCTTCAATCAAATTTAAATCTTCACGTTGAATATTTTCAATTAAGGTTAAAGCACAGGCTTGCTTATCTGAATAATTACCGATAAGACAAGGAAGCTCTGATAACCCAGCAATTTGTGCCGCTCGAAAACGTCGTTCACCGGCAATCAGCTCATAGGTATCTTTGCTGATAGGGCGGACTAATAAGGGTTCGATTAGACCTTGGGTTAATATTGAGTGCGCTAGTTCTTGTAATAGTTCTTGATTAAAGTCCTGCCGAGGCTGGTATTGGCCCGGCTGAATGTGAGCAAGAGGTAAGTGACGGAATTCTGTATCCATAATGGGGAAGCCAACTTTTTTGCAGAGATTGTTTCATAAGTACTGGTCTATGAAAAGGCCTTTGTCCTTCACGACAAAAACCTTAATCAATTATGCGTATTAACTTTATGGGGATTTTAAAGTAAGCGATAAACGATAGCTGATATGGCAATAAGTCCCATTACAACGGTAAAAAAATTACTTAAATAATGTTTGGTAAATTGTTTCAAGGCAGGAATTTTATAGGTAGCATACATGGGCATAAGAAATAATAATACCGCGATTACCGGTCCCCCAAGAGTCTCGATGATTTTCAAGATATTAGGGTTAACGGTGGCAGCACCCCAACATGTTAGAATCATAAAGACTTCGATTATATTTTGTAATCGCTTTTGACTTAGGTCTTTACCTTGAGCACGCATTGCATTGGTGATGATGCTGCTTAAACCTTCTTTGGCGCCTAGATAATGGCCTAAAAAAGATTTAGAAATTGCGACAAAAGCAATAATAGGGGCTAATAGCGCAATAACCGGAGTTTGAAAATGATTTGCCAAATAAGACAAAATAGAAATGTTTTGTTGTTTTGCCTGCAATAAATCTTGAGGTGTTAAGCTAAATACACAACTTAAGACAAAAAACATAACTGAAAACACCATCATGATATGACTGTATTTCATAATGCGGATACTGCGTGCATCTGTGGTATGCGGTGCATTTTCTTTTTGATAAACGGCAAAGGATGAAATAATCGGTGAGTGATTAAAGGAAAACACCATAACAGGAATAACGAGCCATAATGTGAGTAGTAATCCGTGCCCTCCATGAGCATGTAATGAATTGTTGTACTGTAGGATCGCATCGCTCCAATGAGGTATTAAATAAAAAGATAGAAATAACAAAGTAAGCGCAAATGGATAAACTAATAACGACATGGATTTGACAATAATTTCTTGCCCTAAGCGGATGATCATCATCAAAGCGAAGATTAAAATTATCGCCAAAAGCGCTCGTGGGGGTGCTGTTACCCCAACTTGATTCACGAGAAAACTTTGCACGGTGTTTGTGATGGCCACGCTATACATCAATAAAATTGGATAGATGGCAAAAAAATACAGAGCAGTTAGAATCCGTCCGGCAAATGTACCGAAGTGTTCTTCAACTACTTCCGTTATGTTGGTATGGGCTGATGAGCTCGAGAGCACAAAGCGGCAAAGAGCACGATGTGAGTAAAAGGTCATGGGGAAGGCCAGCACGACCATAATGATTAAAGGCCAAATACCGTTTAATCCAGCATCGATGGGCAAAAAAAGGGTTCCCGCGCCAACTGCTGTGCCATATAAGCTTAACATCCAAACAGTATCTTGCTTAGTCCAGGATGACTTTTTATGGTGTTCGGATGCGTCAATAAGGGTGGATTCGTTTACAGACATGCAATTACCTTATGTTAACGGTTGAGTCCTTGGTTAAGCTCAGAATTGGATTATAATAACACTTTGAGGTTAATTTTCCAACAGTTACCGGAATTATGAGAATAAAATAATTTAATACTACATCCTCAACTCGCTGTAAAGTATCCTGGATGCCACTTTGCGAAAGGAGTTGATCGATTAAAAGTAGGATGTAATCGTAACGTCGCTTGAAAAGATGCCCCATTTTTAATGGGACATCTTCATGAAAGGGGAAATCAGTTTGATTCAGGCTAAATAGGGGCGCGGATGATTAAAATTCCAGCTTTGTTCCATAAAGTCGATCGCCGGCGTCTCCCAGACCTGGAATAATATAACCATGCGCGTCAATTTTTTGATCTATTGCTGCTGTATAAATAGGTACATCTGGATGGACCTCATGAAAGGCGCTGATACCTTCTGGGGCGGCTAGAAGACATAAAAACTTAATCGATTGTGGCTTGATGGCTTTAATTTCTTCCACTGCGGCGATGGCGGAGTTTCCGGTAGCTAACATAGGGTCGACGACAATAACATGTCGTCCTTGGGTATGCTCGGGCAACTTAATATAATACTCAACTGGCTCAAGAGTTTTAGGGTCGCGGTATAGACCAATATGGCCAATGCGTGCTGTAGGCACCAGTTCGAGCATGCCCTCAACGAGACCATTTCCTGCGCGTAAAATAGACACAAATACCATTTTCTTACCCTTGAGAACGGGTGATTTCATCTGCGCAAGCGGTGTTTCTATTTCTTCGTATTCGATTTCTAAGTCTCGAGTAATTTCGTAAGCAAGTAGCATACTTACTTCATGCATTAAAGTCCGAAATTTCACGGTGCTGGTATCTTTGCGCCGCATGATCGTTAATTTATGTTGAATTAATGGGTGATCAATTACGACTACTTCTGAATTTTGCATTATAACTCCCTGTTAATCTGTAGGATATGCTCGATGACTGGATTAAAAAACGGTGCCATCACTGACTATATTTAATGGAGGAGTCCCATGCGGTCGTTTCTTCCGCGCGATTCTCCGCCCAGCTTCCCAAGTACCTCCTTGTAGGATTTTGGCTAAAGGTAATTCCAATTGATTTTTTTGCAGATTAGCACGGACTAAATCGGCGAGCTCATCGAGTAAAGCCACAGTCAGTGCACGCCATTCCACAATAAGCTCAGAGCCAGGTTCATGCAGACGTTCACTGTCTGTAGGATCAATAAGCTCAAGGATACCAAAGTCAATCAATAATCCACCATTACGGTATTCAGGTAACCCAGTCAATGCATCTAACTGGATAACCTCAATACCCATATGCTCTAAAGGCTCGATGAGTGAGTAAGTAAGCCATTGTGATAGTTTATGAAAAGGAATGTATTCTGAGCCGGGGATTGAACTTGTGAGCGCAGAATGAATCCAGACATCTCCTAAGGATTGACCCGCATATTCCAGTCGAGTTGGCCATATTTTATTGAATGCAGTCAATACCGATTGAAAAAGTAACGCGGCCTCAATTTTTTTATTGGATACCAAAGAACAAATGTAGTCAAAAAAGTTCCCCAATCTGGCCTCATCACCAAAGAAAACTTTATGTTGGCCAACAACGTTGCCCAGACGGTTTAAGAGATTTACTCGCCCTGAAACTCCGGCCAGGGGATTGGCTTTAGTGACTTGAAATGCGTTACTTAAAATGCTGTCGTTTAAATGGATTAAGGCGGATGCATCCGCCCGTAGCGGGTTGTTATCTACACTGCTGAAAGCACCTTGGCGATACATACTGAGACTGGCAATGGCTAAGCCTTCTGACCGTGTGTAATGCTCCTGGGTTTCTGCTTCCACAAATTGCCATTGATTACCGGCTCCTGCATCCAATAAGACACTCAGGATCGCGAGTTCGTAGAGAATACGACCCTGCTCTTGTGAAGGCAAGCTGTTGATATTTTCCAGCAACTGGTTAATGCGTGGATGCGAGCCTGCTTCAAAGTGGCGCCAGCGACTATGATAAGGAATATTTAAATCAGGATATTGCTCCAGAATCACTTCCGTTACAAAAGCCGCCGCCGCAGCCATTTTATTGGCGTTTAACGAAAAATGGTGCAGGCGATTTTGTTGCGCCAAGTGCAAAATTTGCTGCGATTTTTGACGGATAGTATGTAAATGATGTAATTCAGCTACCACCGGATTGATATCAGCTTTATTCATCGAGATCTCTTCCTTTTGTTTTGGCCAGCTCGTTAATATCCACGATTCGATCAGGGGAATAATATCCTGCAGCACGCTTCGCATTCATTTCTACTTGAGCATCTGGGGGAACTAATTCATCGGGTATGGAAATACGGTTGATAACCTCAATCCCGGACTTACATAGAGCGTCATATTTCATGTTAGACATCGATACAAAACGATGAATTTTCGTAATTCCTAACCAGTGGAGTACATCCGACATAAGCTCTTGAAAACGCATATCCTGCACTCCGGCAACACACTCGGTACGTTCAAAATATTTAGCTGCAGTGTCGCCGCCTAACTGTCGTTTCCGCGCATTATAAACCAGGAATTTTGTAACCTCACCTAAAGCTCGACCTTCTTTGCGGTTATAAACAATGAGTCCGGCACCACCTTTTTGTGCCGATTCTATGCATAATTCAATGCCGTGGGTAAGATAAGGACGGCAGGTGCAAATATCAGAACCGAAGACATCTGATCCATTGCATTCATCATGAATCCGGCAAGTTAATTCTATTTTCGGATCATGAATGGTAGTTACATCACCAAAAAAATAAGCTGTTAAACCACCAATGGGGGGAAGAAATACATCCAGGTCAGAACGCGTGACTAACTCAGGAAACATTCCTGCGGTTTGTTCAAATAAGGTTCTACGTAGACGAGACTCGGAGACATGAAAACGCTCTGCGATTCCTGGTAAATACCACACAGGTTCGATGGCTGCCTTAGTTACAGTAACATCACCGTTTTCTTTTAGAATTTTACCGTCGGGATGTAAGCGCCCTCGTTGCATGGCAGTATGTAGTTCGGGAATATTGATATGCGCCTTGGTTACGGCAATGGTCGGACGAATATCAAATCCAGCTTTTAGTTCCTCGGCAAACTCAGTGGCAACTAAATGTCCCCAAGGATCTAGAGAAATAATTTTTTGGGGATCAGTCCATTGTGGGTGAGGACCAATCGCAACTGGAGGCATCGTATCGGTTAAATCAGGTACATGTTCTGGATCTAAAACGCCTGCAGCCACCGCAAGTGCGCGGTATACGGAGTACGAGCCGGAGTGTGTGCCTACGGCGTTGCGATTCCGAATATTGGTTAAGGAGGCTATGATGGGCCCTCGTTCTCTGGCCGTGGTTGCGCCCCATTTAATTTTTAAAGAGGGGGCAGTATGTCCCGCTGGATGCGAAGATAAAATAATGTGACTTTTGGTTTTTTTTCTAGGTTCATCTAGGGTCATTCGTTTAATCCTTTAAAAGGCCATTCCCATTCGGGTAATAGATTATCATAACAGAACCCCAGATGGGGTTGAAGAAGTAGTATTTGATAAAGTTAAAACTTTCAATGACTTGGGCTGAGCAGTAGTATTTTGGCATGGAACTGCTATGATAAAAAACCTTTATTTCAGGAAGAAGCTCATGAATACCATTATAATTTGCTTGTTGATTGCTGTTTTATTACCTTACGCTGTACGGATGATAGTCGCCTACCATATGGGCAAAGAGGGGCAATACGACAATAATTTGCCGCGCGCGCAGCAAAGTCGACTGACCGGAATAGGCGCGCGTGCTGTAGCTGCGCATCAAAACGGTTTTGAATCCTTATTGGTCTTTGCTACGGCGGCACTAACTGCACTCACCACCCAACATGTTGGCACCACTATTCAATATTTGGCAATTACCTATATCGTTTCGCGAATCGTCTATAACGTTCTTTATTTGCTGGATAAGGCGAGTTTACGTTCGGTCATTTGGTTAATTGGATTTGCCTGCTCTTTAATCATTCTTGTATTATGTCTCTATTAAAATGTTTAATATCTTGCTTGGGTGATTTAAAAATGATATCTTTGGGGTGTTTTTTAACAAGTACAAGGATTTAATTATGAGTTATCTAAGCTTTATCAAGAGCAATTATTTTTTGATTAGTAATAGTATTGCTGCAGTTGCTGCTGTAATAAGTTTAATCAATGATCCGGAAAATAAGGATATCTATATCCCTGATTTCATTGCTCATATAACTAATGCAGTTGCTTTCAAATTCAAAGATAACAGTACCTTAAAAACGGCTGCAGATGTAACTAATTTAGTACGTCTAGGGTTTCTTGCTAAAAGTGGTATGGATGGTAACTACGGTACAGTTGAATTGACCGATACCTTGGTTCATGGAGCCAATATATTCGGTACTCATTCAAATTAATGTTGACGAGGGAGTTCTCCCTCGTTTTTAAGATTGTTCATTTTTTATAAGTTTTCCGAGCATTGCCAAATCCCGCTCCCCATGATGTTGTTTTAAAAAGAGATCCAGTTCTTGATATTGTTGATTTATGTCAGCAATACATGCGATCGGATAAGGGCCATAAGCACGCGCAAAGCGACGTAAGGTATCGGTGGCAAGTTGTTCAATCAAGTGTCGCGTCATTAATGCTAATCGTTGCAGCGCATCTGCTTGCATTGTCCTCTCGGCATCCTTACCGCTTTGAAGCAAAATTTTCTCAATAGTCCAAATATTTGCAGCCATGGCTCCTAGATGTGCTAACGTGTGCGCATCATCGCGCTTATTTTCTTGTGCATAATCGACTAAGCTTGCCGCGCCGCCGCCCCAACATGCCGCAGGGCCAAGTGCACCACGCCAAAATCCAAGGCGCTTTACATACCAATGATTTTCCCCTACGAGTACCTCTGGACTCAATGGCAATCGGTTAAAGGTAAGTGTTGCTGTATTGGTTTGTGCAAATGCTTGAGAACACCATTGGCTGTGATCAACAACCATATACTCAGAGGGTATGTCGGTTAATGAAATGTCGAGTAATTTATCCTCGACGGTAATTAAGGCTCGGTCAACGAGACCTGCACCACTGCAAAATCTTTTAATACCGGATAGATACCACCGTGAAGAGTTTATTTCGATTCTTAACGGATGGTCAGGCGCTTCCGAGGCCCAAACCGCATAGAGCGTGCCAGGCGCGGCTGTACGCTGTGCTTCGGCTAAAATGGCTAAAGCATCCCAGTGCGCCTCTGCGATTTTTGCTAAAGACAGCCCCTGCCTACCGGTGTGAAACAAATGCATTAACCGCTCACCATAGGTAACTTCTGGGGCGAGTAAATTAGTCTCACCAATTATGATGCGAACTTCCTGTTCCAATGTACTCATATTTTTTCCAATATTTATTTTTTTAACCAATAACCTAGGCGAAAACCTGGATGCTGTTCCTGGTGTACTTCATATAGGTTGCTAAATAGACTAAACGTGTCCTGTACAGCATCTCCTGAAATTAGATGATCTGAGGATTGGCCCAACCAATGAGAAGCAAGAATATAGCTATTCGGTCTCATTTGGGTGATGATTTTATCCAAAATAAGACGCCATTCGCTGTGCGTGAAATAATAGCCAATCTCACTTAAGATAATGAGGTCAGTTGCTGGACTCATGGCATAATCCAGCAAGGTTGATGCGCTAAAAGTTATATTGTTTATATGTTGGCATTTTTTTTGTGCATGCTGAATTGCAACCTCAGAAATATCAATTGCCTCCACCTGCTCGGCGAATTGTGCAAGTTTCGCTGTAAGTATGCCAATGGAGCACCCAGCCTCAAAGATCCAGGCATGCTTTTTATTCTGGATAACGTCACAAATTCTCTGGTAACGAAACAACTCATAGGAATTTGTGGTGAAATTCCATGGGTCATCGTTACCTTCATACAACTGATTAAAAAAAGCAGCGTCAATGCTCATCAGTATAAAAAACCTCAAAGGGGCGATATGCAGGTGCCAGTTGTTCGGTCGATAATATGGCATTGCCCTGGTCATAATAATATTGGGAATCATAACACGCTAATGCCTGTAGCTTACGCTCTTGAGTCCTTTGCTCAAGACAGTACAATTTTAGTGTATACGGTTTCAGGTCTTTGATCGTTGCGTGATGCCAAGTCCAAAAAAAATAAAAACTCAAAGAGGTTTTATTATCCTGAGCTAAGCGTTGAGCAACTTGACCGGTAATCTCGTGATCGGCATGGTAGTCGTTGATCCAGGGAGCAATAATATGATTGTTGGGGGTAAAATAAGGCTCTAGCAAGTTTTTAAGGCGAGCCTTCTGCTTGCTAAGTCCACTATCTTCCAGGCGCAAGCGGATGATATTTTCGGCGCTTAAACCGAGAAGAGAAAGTGCATCTTCCTGTTCTTTTTGTCTTATTGCCCTTAATGTATTCATCTTTGGATAGGCATTTTCCCCATCGGTGATAGCGATAATCTTAACCGATTGATTGTGTTTTCTTAGGTTATAAATTAGGCCGCCTGCACCTAATGTTTCATCATCTGGATGCGGTGAGAGAATAATTATATCCTCTGTTGGAACGGTCCAATGCGGTTTGGATTTCAAAAAATACAACCACTCATCCTCTGTGGTCTTCATAATCCTTCCTTTAATGTTTTAAGTAAGGTCGATTATCGTTCTGAGCCTTAATGTAGTTTTTAGGTGAAAAGTCTTTATCTGTGGCGCTATTAAATTCAATCGTAATTTTTTTATTTAATGTCGGCTGTATTAATTGGTCAAATAGTAAAATCGGTAGAGGCCGGTGTTGCTCTAATAATAATAGACTACATTGATGAGAATCTATTTCGATCTCATATAAATTAGTACGCGCAAAAAACCTAAATTTTAGTCGCGTGATCCAGGAAGGTAATTGCGGTTTTAAATGCAGTTGATCTTTTTTAAAGGTAATACCACTTACCGTGTGCCATAAGAAGGACATGGTCCCCACCATAACACCCAAATGGATGCCTTCCTGAGTTGTTCCACCCTGAGTGTCAGCAAAATCGCTGCATAGAGCTGCATGATAAAGCTTATCCGCTGCAGCCCTGTTGGATGGATACAGTAACGATGCAAATACTATTTTACTTAAGGTGGAGCCATGCGAGGTTCGTTTGAGGTAATAATCAATCGAACGCGGCTTGAGTTCAGGACCGGTTTTAAGCCCGAGATGGGTGAGCATTGCCGTTACCTCGTCTTCGTCCAGCAGATAATAAATCATCAAGGCATCCGGTTGCTTGGCAATTTGGAAATGACTCGGCTCTTTTCCTTCTGCTTTGAGAATACGATCAAGCCGCTCTAATTGAGCATAGCTTTTTTCATAATCGTCCCAAGGAAATTCTTCAAGTAAATGATATCCCTCAAATTGACTAATAACACCCTCATGGATGGGTATAAACATGTGCTTACAAATTTTTTGCCAGCGTTGTTGTTCAGCGGCTGTAATGTGCATTTTAGAAGCCAATTGCGCAAATGAGTAATGACTTTTTATCAATAATAATGCTTTAGAAAGCACCCAAACGGCCATTAAATTGGTATAGGCATTATTAGGTAAGCCTTCCTCACCGTCTAAACCACGTTCATGATATTCATCGGGTCCCATAACTCCATGAATTTCAAATTTATTTTTTAGGGAGTTATATTGTGAGATGCTGCTGATAAATTTTGCAATATCAAAAAAAATCTCCGCGCCATAACTTCTCATGAACGATACATCCTGCGTGATAAGATAGTAGCGCCAAATAGAGTATGCAATTGCCATATTCACATGACGCTGATTATGGCTTAGATCAGGCCCCCACTGACCGGATTGGGGATTAAGGTGCCATTGTTGGGTCGTCTCCTCGCCATTACTTGCACTTTGCCAGGGAAACATGGCCCCTTGATAACCATATTTTTGGGCTAATTCACGGGCTGCGGGAAGACGATGATATCGATACATGAGGAGATTTTTAGCTGTTTCTGGATCATGGTAAATATAAAAAGGCAAAATAAAGAGTTCATCCCAAAAGACATGGCCACGATAAGCCTCTCCATGAAGGCCACGTGCCGGGGCACCATAATCGAGCTGTGCACTATGAGGCGAAATTGATTGGAGGGTATGGAAAATATGAAGTCTGATCAGTTTTTGCTCGTCACCATTCGTTTGCAATTGAATATCGGTCTGATCCCATAATTTTTTCCAGGCTACGAGGTGCTCTCCTATAAGTTTATGTAAGGGGGGAGCATTATTTATTTGCGCCATACTTTCTTGCAAAGGCTCGTAGATGGCTCGGTCTTTGCCATGCACCACGGCACAGATTTTAGCAATATGCACTCTCTGATAAGGTACGATGTTTATGCTCCACTCCTGATGAATAGCCGTATCGTCGGCAAAGGAATGTGGTGCAAGAATCTTATGATCTTCATCCGTATAAACGCTGGTTTTTATCGTTTGCGTAATATCGACCCTTGAGTCAATGGTGCGGATGTGTAAGTAAATTTCTTGCTTTGGGGTAATACCTTTACTTACTACTTCTAAATGATGATTACTTAGTCCTTGGTAACGTAATACCCCAGAATTACTCACCGCCGCAGAGAGTGACGTTCTTATCTTTATGGTTCCACTCCAATTTTCGGAGAAGACGGTACAACGAAGTCCACTCAAATGTGGATGTGCTTGACTTATACAACGTATGCTATTGACTATGAAACGTCGACCTTTTCGATCTTCGAAACGGCAGGTTCTTTTAAGCAATCCTTTTTTTAAATGCAGTTGCTCACGGAAATGAAGAATGTGCACCTGAGTTACATCAAACCAGTCTTCATCCCCCATCTGAAACATTAGAGAGAGCCAGTTCGGTATATTGACCATATCTTCATTGGTTATGCGTTTATGAGCGACGGTGCTTTCTAACTGATTAAAAACTCCTGCCAGATAGGTTCCAGCATAGTGTTTATCTGAGGCACAAAATTCCATGGCACCTCGTGTTGCCATATAACCATTGCCTAGAGTAAGAAGGGTTTCTCGATGCCGAATTTCTTCAGGATTAAAGTTACGATAACTGAGAATCCAATGGTTCATGGTACTCACCTTAATAACGAATATTGGTTAATTTGATTCAGAAAACGCTCAACTTCTCCTGGTGACTCAAGAAAATAATGTGCTGCAGTTGTTGATAGCTCAGCGGTTACTTTAATAGTTATGCCGTTGCAATTAAACGCAGCAAAAGCATCCTCATCCGAAGTATCATCACCGAGATAGATTGGTACCGTATGGGGGTAAGTTTGTCGGAAATGATTAAAAATAAAATGAGCAGCGTACCCTTTATTCCATTTTATCCTTGGTCGTAACTCGAAAACTTTTTTACCACAAAAATCATCTAATTGAGGGTATTTATTCAGTATATTTCCAACTGCTTCTTTGATAAAAGGATGGAACGATGAGTCTACTAAACGGTAATGAATGGAGAGGGTTAATTGTTTGTTTTCAATAATGCATCCGGGGACTTCATTTAAAAGTCGCTGCAAATCATCCTCTACCTGGCTCATTATTTTTTTATATTCCTCACCAAAACAGTATGAACTTAGTTCCGGAATCATGCTTTTGAATTCCAACCCATGATTTCCTGCATATGAAAGATTGGCTAAATGGATTCGTTCCTTCAGATCATGAAGAGCGCGCCCACTGACAATAATCACGGGAAAATTGCTATTTAACTCGTTCAAACAACCACGCATCGATGAGGATAAGATTGCTTGTGAGGGGGTATTCACTATCGGGGTTAAGGTACCGTCAAAATCTGAAAAAATAAGCAAATGATACTGTTTTTCTAAAAGTTCGTTAATGAGATTCAAAGCTTGGAAGCCTGTTTGGGGCTTCGGGGGTGCCTTTAAAAATTCATACAAGGGGAATTGCTTGCGGGATAGGTCGGGAAGTAAATAATCTGGATTTAAATCAGAAAAGTCAGCACGTAATTTTTGGTGTCTATCTAAAGCAATTACCCCACCAAAATTACCCGCCTTAGCTGCCGCAACCCCTGCAAGCGCATCTTCGACCACTAGGCATTCTTGGGGTTTTAGTCCCATCCGTTTGGCTGCCTCAAGGAAAATTCCGGGATTCGGTTTGCCCGGGATGTTTAACGATTCAGTGGTCAGGCCGTCTACAATAATAGGAAATATATGTTCAATACCGGCGCTTCCTAAGATTGCTGCACAGTTTTTACTAGAGGTGATAAGCGCGATTTGATAATTATTAGTCAATAAAAAGTCAATGAATTCTAAAGTATCAGGGAAAGGTCGTACGGATTCAGTTGCTATCAGCTCACAAAAAAGTGTATTTTTTTCTGTGCCAATGACTTCAATGCACCGTTCTAAATTTTGATATAAAGTTTTGATTTTTGGGAAAAGTTGTGACTTAGAATGTAAATAATGCGCAAGGCCTTCTTGTCTGGGCATACCATCAAGGTAATGAAAATAATCCTGCTCGGTAAAAACTATATCGTTCTCATTTAGTTTTTCGAGGAAGGCCATAATTGCCGTTTTCCAGGCTTTAAAATGCACAGTAGCGGTTTGGGTGACCACGCCATCCATATCGAAAATGATGCCCTTTATAGACATGGAAGTCTCCTAATTGTGCTTGCGTAGGGATGCATTACAATTTTTTGATTATCTATTGAGCATAGTTCATTAACTGGTTTAATCAATTTGTCTTCATAGTGTGCTCTTATAAATGGTCTAGAATAAAAAAGAGACATATTGAGAACTCATGGAGGATAATCATGTCATTTAAACCATCTCCCTTGGCAAATATTGATGCAATTAAATCAGAAGCAGAGAAATCGATTCACGACGGTGCGGTGACCCAAGATTATCCCTTAGACATTGATGAGGCTTGTCGTCTTTTAAATGCTGCATTAGCTACAGAAATTATGTGTGTATTGCGCTATCGCCACCATCAAATCATCGCTAAAGGCATTGAAAATCCACAAGTGGTCGCAGAATTTGCTGAGCATGCTGTTGATGAAGAACGCCATATGATGATGTTGGCTGAGCGGATTAGTCAATTAGGTGGCGATCCGGATTTTAATCCGGAAACAATAAGACTGCGCACGGCAACCGAGTATGGTACGGGAACTGACTTAGTACAGCTAATCAAAGAAAATTTAGTAGCTGAGCGTATTGCGATTATGTTTTACCGCGAATTAATCAACTGGTTCGGGAGCAGTGATCCCACCACGCGACGAATGCTGGAAGCAATTCTTGAGGATGAAGAAGAGCACGCGGATGATCTATCTGATTTGATGTAATATGCTTAAATTCTTTTAATTATCACGGATAATAAAAACTTTATTTTGACGCGATAAATTGTGTCTAATTAAGTTTTTTGAGCTATATTTTTTTCTATAAGAATAAGGAAAATACTCAAGGAACTAATATGGGCACTCTTCTGCTACTTTTTTTGGCAGTTACCACCGCATTGTTTTCCCCCACAGCAAATAATTTTCCCGAAGAAAAAAAGGTGTTGCAAAAGCAAGTGCAACTGTATCAATTCCTGGCACCAATTTATAGCGCGCAAACAGTGAGTACCCAATATATCACCGAGGTTGCCGATATGTTGGCAACACAAACCCCAGAGCTTAGTCCGTTGGTTGTTAATAAAGTGATTATGAGCCTGAAATGCGCCGGTGAATTTAATGTCGAACATAATAATATTTTAACGATAATCGATTATTCTCTTCCTTCGAATCAAAAGCGGTTATGGGTTTTTGATTTAGTACAAAAAAAATTACTTTTTCATACCTATGTCTCTCATGGGATAAAATCAGGGCAGTTACATACCCGTTATTTTTCAAACAAATACAATAGTAAAGCAAGCAGTATTGGGGTGTATCAAACCGAACAAGCCTATTATGGACGCGATGGATTATCATTAAGGCTGGATGGCCTTGATCGCGCTTTTAATGATAATGCAGCAAATCGTGCGGTGGTGATTCATTCCGGCTGGTATGTAGAAGAGGAATTTATTAAGAAATATGGACGTCCTGGACGTAGTTGGGGATGTCCGGCATTACCCTTAAAAATTTCCAATGACATTATTAATACTATCAAAAATAAATCATTACTGGTAATATATTACCCAAATGATAAATGGTTTAATCAATCACGATTTTTGAATTGTGACCGAGATAGACCGCAAATTACCTACAAAGGGCTCATGGAAATCCCTGATGTAGCGCCCGATGACGGACGAGATGAAATTCTGTTTGTTGGCGGCTATAAATTGAAGCATGCAGAGAGTAATCCTGTAGCGGTTATCGCGGCAGAGCGTTATAAAGCAGTGTTTCATAAGCCAGTCCCACTAACACGTATGTTGCGCCGACAGATCAATCATGAAGAGTATGTTGCCTTAAGTGCGCAGGAGCTGAAAACTCTGGTGGTACAGAAATTAGCACTTAATACAATTAATTTTGTCATACCCGTACTCAAAGTTATTCGCGGCGGGTATTATGAGACTCAGATGCAAGTTGTAAATTTAGGAAAAATAAAGGAAATTAAAATTAATGGTGATACGCAAATGCAACAGCATAAACCAGGGTTTACGGTATACTTGGAAGGTAAAACGGCTCTAAGTCTTAACCCTTCCAATGAATTCATAAGATGGGTCGGTCTGTAACTGCAGTGAAGAGGGGATATACCAATGACGTTGTTTAAAGCGGTATTTAATGGGATTGGTTCCGGAGCCGGTGTGGCCTGGCCTTTATTTGGCATCGTGTTCACAGTAATTGGTGGGGCGGTAGGTAGTATCCTTTCATTCGCAATGGGCGGGGTCGCCCTGGGATTATTTCTTGCGGTTACCTTAAGTATCGGTGTTTTTTCCTACCGGCAAATGAAACAAGATGAGCATGAGTTACAACAAACAATAGCCAAAAATGAAAATAAGTTACTGGGATTAATTGACCAATATCTTAAAACAATGCAGCCTCAGCGTAATGAATTTCAATCGCTAAGAGAATCCTGGCAGGAGCTCGAGCAAAAAAATGAAACGGAGCCTTTGCTGGCTTCTTTGTTAACACTCTGTAAAAAGCATTACTACGAAATTAATCTTGACCGTGCGCAACAGGCTGTGAACGAATTTAAATCCCTAAGAGAACGTGAAAAATTACCTTTAATTAAACCATTAATCGCTTCTTTTTTCGGTTTTGTAGGCACTTTTGGTGCAATTGCTGGCTGCAGTGCCGGACTTTCAGGGATGCTCACCGGTGTTGGGGCTTTAACGACTTTGGCGGCATTTCCCCTAATTGGATGGGGGGTAATAGGAGTGGCTTTTGGCTTGGGAATCTATGCTGCCATAGGTTCTTTTCGCGATACGTTAACCAATGAGCGACAACACCATCTTAATCATTGTCTAAAAGCAGCACAAAAAGGTGTGAGAGGTCATTTGGCACTGAAGGATGAGACGGCAAATCAGTGCCGGACTCTTGGTCGATTGGGAGGCCGTCATGCCTACACACCTGATTCCGAATCTGAAAGCAGTAAAACTGCTGTGCATCAAAGAAGAATTACTATTTCTAAAACGAATATGCATAGTAATGGTTCGAACTCAACCCTGCATATAAAAGTTAATTGAGCCTAGGTACAGTAAATTAAATATAAATTCTGAGAAACTCATCTATTTCATCCGCCCTCATTGGCGGCTTGAATAAATATCCTTGAGCGAAGTCGCAGCCATATTGATGCATGAATTTACGTTGAAGCTCGGTTTCAATGCCTTCAGCTAAAACTTCAAGATTCAAACTATGTCCCAAATTAATGATTGCCCGAGCTATGGCGGCATCATGATTTTCAGTAATTAATTCGCTGATGAAGGAGCGATCTATCTTTAGTTTATCCACCGGAAACTGTTTTAAATAGGCAAGACTTGAATAACCGGTACCAAAATCATCAATAACTAATTTTGCTCCCATGTCTTTAATGGCGTACATAATTTCAATTGCATGCTTTAAATTATCGACTAACAGGCTCTCAGTCAGTTCCAGCTCAAGAAATTGTGGTGGCAGGCCCGTTTTTTGCAAGATTTTTTTAACATTTTCAGGGAGGTTGGGCTGACGAAGTTGCCTGCCGGAAATATTAACTGCCATAGTGAGATGATCCCAACCTTTTTCATGCCAGCGTACTAGCTGGGAGCATGCCTCTTCTAATACCCAAAGTCCAATTTCCAGGATCAAACCGTTTTCCTCAGCCATACCAATGAAATCGCCCGGTGCTACAGGGCCGAGTATTTTACTATTCCAACGTAGTAAAGCCTCAAATCCGACTACCTTATTTTGTTTCAAATTCATGAGCGGCTGATAAACCAAATAAAATTCTTGACGACGTAAAGAGTCGCGCAAAGCATTATCCAGTTTCATGCGATTAATGATGCGAGTATTCATATCTTGGTCATAACAGCGATAGTTATTACGCCCATGATCTTTAGCATGATACATTGCCAAGTCCGCGCTTTTCATGAGTGATTCATAATCAATGCCATCTTTGGGGTAGTAACTCACCCCAATACTGCCAGTTATTTTTAAATTATGCTGGTCGATTTGAATAGGCTGAGAAATCGTCTCTAATATATCCTTGGCTTTACTTTTTGCCTCCTCCTCAGAGAAGACTTCTGACAGGAGAATCACAAATTCATCTCCTCCCAGGCGGCAAACCGTGTCAAAATTGCTGGTGGCAATCAGTAAACGATTGGAAATAACTTGCAGTAAGCGATCACCCGTATTATGACCAAGCGTATCATTGGTCATTTTAAAGTGATCTAAATCTAAAAATAAAAAAGCTAAAAGCCCTTCTTTCTTTTTTGCCTGAAGAATTGCTTGCTCAACCCGGTCTCCCAAGAGAATGCGATTGGGCAGTTCGGTCAGCGAGTCATGGGTCGCCTGCTTTAAGAGCTGCTCTTCCATTTGTTTGCGTTGCGTGATGTCGTTTAAAATACAAACGAAATGGCGTACTTGATTAAAGGAATCGCTTACGGGTGCAACACTGAGTTCACACCAATATTTTTGTCCGTTTTTCTGATGGCACTCCAGCTCTACGATTTCTTCCCGCAGCTCCTTTATTGCCAGGATAATCCGTTTATAATTAACATGTTCTATCTGTTGGTCATTTAAAAAAGAAAGATTTTTCCCCAAAATTTCTTTTTCCAAATACCCAGTTATTCGTTCGAAACCTTTGTTTACATAAATGATGGGTAGCATATCTTTGGTAATATCCAATATTGCGACCCCATGCGAACTGGCTTCAATAGCGCGCTCCCTGATGCGTAATTCATCTTCATCAATTAATTTTTGCGTTACATCTCGAAAGCTGAAAACGCGACCAACAATCTCTCGTCCAATCCGTTGTGGTTGAGTGAATCGTTCAAAGATCCGACCGTCTTTAAACTCAATAAACGGTAACTCTCCTTGCCATTCGGGATTTTCGTATAGGTATTCCACATCAGCTATGACGGATTGGGGATGTTTTAATTGCGCAAGAATGTATTCAAAGCCAATGCGTTCGGTGCCTGATTCAAGCATGTGGGTTGGAATACGCCACATCTCAACAAATTTTTGATTCCAATCGACGACTTGCCCCTCACCATTGACCATCATGATGCCATCATTAGTCGATTCGAGTGTCGCACGTAGTAAGGATAATGATTTTTCTAATTCAATATTTTTTTCTAAAATAGCACTGGTTTTGATGTTTATATTTTCTGACAAGGGAGCATGATGCGTGCGCTGGTATTCTGGCTGCGTGTGGTACCATTTTTCCAACATGGATGAAAGATTAGGGGCAGGTGTATAGATCTGTAATTCTTCACAGACATTCGTTAAAGAGGGATCTTTCCCTGCTAATTTTAATTTTTCAGCTGCATCAGCAACTTTTTGGTAGTCAATCACATGTCTTCGTGGCATGGCAACTCGCTTGAATTTCCTATAAAAGTAATCACTTAATCACTTAATCAATTAATCAATAGATGAGAACTCAGTGATAACACTTTTATGATTATATACTGCAAAACCTGTTTTTTCTTCTTAAAAATTAGTTGATTTTTTCAGGGTAAATATTTTTCGTTTTGGCAATAAATCTTTAGTAATCTCTCTATAAAAGTGGTTGCGATTAGAACAATTCTCTTGATAATGTGCTATTTTTTATTGGTGGCGCTGTAGATGCGAGTTGTGTACTGTAAATTAAGTACATGGTTATGGATCGATAGTAGTACAAAACCGCAGCGGGTGTTTGATTAATGAGGAGAAATCTATGAAAAAAGTGGAATCAATTAAACTTGCTACACCGAGTGATCTCGAAGTTAAAGCACGTCGAGCAGTTGCTCAGGCCATTAATCCATTAATAGCGGACACCTTCGCTTTATTTGTCAAAACCAAAAACTTTCATTGGCATATGTCTGGTCGCCATTATCGTGATTATCATTTATTACTTGATGAGCAGAGTGATCAAATTTTCGCTATGATTGATGTGCTTGCGGAGCGGGTTCGTAAATTAGGTGAGCAAACGATTCATTCTATTGGTGAGATTAAAGAGTTACAAAAAATTAAGGACAGTAATGGTGTGCTTGATGCACAGGAAATGTTACTGGAACTACTACAAGACAATAAACATTTTTTAAGCAGTATGCGCGCAGCACACAGTATTTGCAGCGATGCTAATGATGTAGGCACAACCAGTATTTTGGAAAATTATATCGATGAAACAGAGCGCCGAGTCTGGTTTTTATTTGAGACTACTGCACGCTAACGCTCCTGATTTCCAGCCTCATTGGCTGGAAGTCATAAAGTTTTTATTATTTACTTTCTTAGTCTGCCTTATTCAAATCAACAGATGATGTATTTTCATTATCAAAATATCTTGTTCTAATGCGCTCACAGTAACTTTGAAAATGCGGTTGTGACAGTGCATATTCTTGTAGTGGAGATGCTATGGGTGGGTATAATATATTCGCCAGGAAGGCAAAAGCACACGCATCGATGCTGCTAGGCTCATTTCCTAAACAGTACTCACGAGGCGCCAGTAAAGCACTTAAAGCTTTTAAATCGACCAACCCTAAATGATAAATTTCATCCCGGCTATGCCGCCCAATTCCTTGCTGGTAAAGGGTGCGTCTCATTTTCTTTTGTACCCAATTAGGAAGCAAAATACTTAAAGGCATGCTTAATTGACCGAAAAATGTTTCTTTAGTTATGGGCCAAAATTCAGGATCCAGCCATCGTGAATAAACGATAATAAAATATAAATGTTCTTCAAGAGTACGTTTTAAAGTAAGCGCAAGAGCTTTTTGCTGTGCATTTAAATGATGATCAAGGGGAACCTTATATTTTTTTTCTAATACCTCAATAATAAAATTACTGTCGCCAATCTTTTTATTATCAATACTTACACAGGGAAGTTTGCCTTTGGGGCTACGTCCTGGATTTGCTACAGAAATTTTCTCGTAAGGTAAGTTGACCATGCGCAAATAAGTTTCTAATTTCAGGCAGAAAGGACTTGGATTTGGAACATTCCACGCAGGAGGAAATTGGTAAAGTTTAATCATTATCTATCCTTATCCCTGGATAATGGCATTGATTTATTATTTTGCCATAAATGAGTTAATTATTTCTTAATATTTCTTGATTATTATAGCAAAAAAATAACTCTTATTAAGGTACACTTTGGGTATTTAGAGTGCGGAGTCAGGATAGACTATAATTTTAATATAATAATCAGGATGGGGTATATCATGAGAAAATGGTTAGGTAACAGGCTTGGAATCGCCGTAATTGCGGTAAGTTTAATGGTTAGTACCACAGGTTTTGCTCATGGCGGTGGCGGCTGGCATGGCGGCGGTGGCTGGCATGGCGGCGGTGGCTGGCATGGCGGCGGTGGCGGTTGGCACGGCGGTGGTGGTGGTTGGCACGGCGGTGGCTGGCATGGCGGAGGTTGGGGTGGAGGCTGGGGCGTCTGGGGTCCTGGTGTCGTGGTTACTTCGCCTTATTACGATTACGGTCCATCATGTCAAACAGTGCGAGTTTGTAATAATTACGGACATTGCTGGCTGCAAGAGTCCTGCTATTAGATATCTTTAAAGAAACCGTAATTTTTGCGGTTTCTTTTATCACGAAATACTTCAGATCTTAAATGGCTTTAATTTGACCAATGGTTGCAATTTTATCAGGTGACTGGTATTTTTTAATTAATTTGGCGCTAATTTGGACTTAACGCATGCAGCTAGACAAAGCCCTATCATTTTTAGAATTTATACCCTGGAAGCAGCTGACTTACGCTTTTTTACTGCTTTTCGTGGGTCATTTCATCTGTAAACGGATCAGTATTTTTATTGGAAAATTAACCCAGATGCGTTTTTCCAAACATCATGCCCTGCTCATTAGCCGTTTCGTCTATTATGGATTGTTCCTATTATTTCTTGTATCTGCATTGAATCAACTGGGTTTCAAGTTAACCATATTGCTTGGTGCTGCGGGTGTTTTTACGGTTGCTTTAAGTTTTGCGTCACAAACAGCAGCCTCTAATCTTATCAGTGGAATATTTTTGCTGTTTGAGCAGCCCTTTAAAGTAGGGGATTTAATCGCTTTTAAGGATATTAAAGGAACAGTCGAGACTATTGACTGGTTATCAACAAAAATAAGAACGGGTGATAATCGTCTCGTTCGTATTCCTAATGAAGGCTTAATTAAATCTGAGATAACTAATTTAAGCACTTTTCCGCAAAAGCAGGATGAAATCATACTCAGGGTTGAGGCCAGTCATAATATTGCTGGTATTAAGGTTTTACTCAAGGAGCTATGTGATGATTGCACTCATGTCTTATCCGATCCCGCAACAAAAATTCTCACTGCAGGGTTTATCGGTAATGGTGGCGTTGAGTTAAGGATTTTATATTGGTCAAAACATGATTTGGCGATGGTAAGGGACGAGCTCTTGGTTGCGATAAAAAATACTTTTGAGCAAGAATCTATTCATTTTGTGCCGGAGCGCGGATTTAGTGATGTCTATTAATTTTAGATATTCCCCGGCAATAACAAATAAGGAGAATTAAACTTAACTAATACGATGCCGTTTCGTTAACACAGATACAGGGAGGAGCATTTTATGGACTCATTGGTTGAAGTTGATGGTTATTTGGCAGCAGTTCTGGTATTCACCACATTTTATGTAAAAAAAATATTAACTTTACGTCTCATTGCGGTTAGTTCAAATATTGCGTTCATCTTTTATGCCCTGGGCAGTAATTTATATCCTATTTTTGTTTTACATTCGTTACTATTACCCTTAAATATTTATCGTATATTCGAGATAAAAAAACGTGAAGAAGTTTTGCAAAAAGAAATTAAGGCAACCGAATCCTAAACTTGATGTTCTCGAAAACAGAGTGGTTGTTTTGACGAATGCGCGCCTAGATCAATCCGGGTTAAACCACACCGGTCCGTGCGCAAAAACCGAATATTAGCAGCTTGGAAGCGGTCAATGATGGATTGATGCGGAAAATAAAAACGATTCGCGAATCCTAATGAGGCGACCGCATAGCTGGGCTTCACTGCATGAATAAATGGTAATGAGGATGAGGTCTTGCTGCCATGATGAGGAACGATTAGGTAATCGGCTTGAAGTTGTGTACCAAAATTCTTAAGCAATAATGTTTCTGCTTTGGCTTCAATATCTCCAGGTAGCAAGGCACTCCTTGTTGCTGTACTGATTTTTAAAACACATGAGTTATTATTTTTATCGGGAAACTGCGGATTAATTTTTAAGAAATTAAACGTGACACCATCCCAAATCCAGGGGCGCATCTGATGGCAATTTTTATTATTAGTACGTACTTCGTTGCGTATCAATTGCCGCACGGGTAAAGCATGCATGATGGAATTCAGCCCACCTTCATGATCTTTGTCTGCATGACTGATTACTAGAGCATTAATCTTTTTAATCTGTAAAGTTTTTAAATAAGGTAAAATGACCATTGTTCCTAGATCACTCCCTTTGTAGAAGCGATCCCCTGTGTCAAACAATAAGAAATGGTGCTGAGTATGCACGGCAACAGCTAATCCTTGCCCCACGTCCAAAACATCGATACGGGCCGTGCCATAGGGAAGATTAAGTCGCGGCGGGAAGAAACTTAGAATAATCCATAATCCTGCGATCATGCGAAAAGGCTTAAGGGGTAGGAGCAGCAGTATGAGTAATGCACACATTATTGCCATGCTTTCAATTAAGCCTAATGATATATTTTCGAAATTAATTATGGCCAAATGTTCTATTTGTTTTAGCCACCAAAGGAGCAATTTTGTGCAGCCCACAAGAATATAAACAAGCCATTGTCCCCAAAAAAATTCCCCGCTAAAAAGGGTGAGTAAAGCCATAGGAACAATAAAAAGGCCAACGAGTGGAATAGCGAATAGATTGGCCAGATAACTATTTAACGAGGCGTAGTCGTACCAAAAAAGACTAAGCGGCATAAGCCCCAGCAAGCAGCTAAATTGCAATAATAACTGTTGTTTATAACCTGCAAATCGCCACCGCTGTGATGTGAGCAGTAAACATGCAACAGCGAGAAAAGAGAAGTAAAACCCCTGCATAAACAGTGCATGCGGTTCGATAACAAGCACAATCACTAAAGCATAGCGCCATACCTGCCAGGGGGTGTACCGTTTTTTTACTATATTGCTTAGAGCATAAAGAATACAACCAACAAAGGCACGTTGCGCTGGCGGCTCAAATCCTGCAAGCAACACAAAAATCCCTGCGAATGGTATCGCGATGAGATTGGCCACAAATGATGCGGGCAGTCTTAAGCAGCCCCAGGTAAAATTACGCCATAAAAAATGCATCACAGAATAAACAACGCCAAAAACTAAAGCGATGTGTTCCCCAGAGATACCGAATAAATGGACCGTGCCAGTGCGGCGAAATAAATCCCAATATTGAGAACTGATCTCCTGGGTAAGATTTAACGTTAATGCCTTTGAAATACTGAGTGTGGCTTGGTCGGGAATCAATCCCTCAAGCTTGGAAGCGAGTGTTTGGCGTAGCCTAAGCCATGAAAAATGAGTACTGATAGGGGGCAGTAACTTGCCATCGCGTACGTATCCCACCCAGTAGACATGTTTTTTTTCTAAAGCATGAACATAATCAAAGGCCCCAGGATTAGCAAAATTTCTCGGCTTTTTAAGTTTTGTTACGAGTTGCCACCGCTGACCCAATTGCAATGGCGGCACTTTAGTGTACCAGGACAACTGAATTAATGCTGAAGCGGGCTTACTATTCAATGAAGTTATAGCGAAGAGAAAACGGGTGTTCCCTGGATTTTGTTGCGGAATAGATACAATTTGCCCCTGAACCACTGCGGAGGAAAGAATTGCTTGTTTTGGCATGCCCGTTGGCATGCTTACCCAATGATGGATAAACGCCAGAACACATCCGCCTAAAAATCCAAGAATCGCTCTGTAATTACGAAAAATGTAAACCGTAATGCTTAAAATAATAAGTAATAAGGGCGCGGGAATGAAATAAAATAGCATCCCTGCAAAGAAATAAAAAATTTCCATTAAAAGGCGAGTTGGATGATCCGTATGCGCGCATCATAAGTAAGGCTTGGGTAATTGTAAACAGCGGATACCAGAATCTTTGGTAGCCGCTTAATAAAATAGATTATCCCGGATGCCTATTCGTGGATGTAGGCAACAGAATAGACATTTAAAATTTAAGGGTTCGATTCACTGGGTGTTTAAAAGGACTAGAAGGACTAGGTGGTGATGGCAGCTCGAAAAATCCGTTTGCGACACGAGACAGATTAAATTTTTGTCCGAGCTCGTGATAATCATTTTCCGCAATATCGAGCTCTTTTGGCGGTTTAAACTGATCGACGTATTGTTTCATTTCACCTACCGTAACACAAAGTATTCCAATCATACTGCACGTAAATAATGAATTATTTGTATACAGAATTAAATCTTCCTGCGCAGGCTTTTCGAGATGCTCTGTAGCTAATCCGTCAAGCTCAAGGATAATTTCATCATAGTCATTTAAACCAAGCTCTTCATGAGCACTCATAAGAGCCACAAACAACCATTTAATGGAAGAAAAATGCGGGCGAAAACGCGGCGAAAAGTTATTAATTTCTACTAATTTGTAATGTTCATCAAAAATAAGATTACCCGCACTGATGCATAGGGCGCTCTTGTTTTCTGGACTGGTCATTTCTATATGAGTTGCTTTTGAGGCTCGAGCTAACCGTACATTACACTGATTATCGACTATAAACTGAAGGCTACGTTCTTTATTAGCTTTTATTTCTAGAAGTAGCGCGGGTAGTGAGTTGAGCTCATAAGTTTTGGCTTGCCGTTCATGAGCACGGGCTCGCGCAATATACTTTTGTGGTTTATCGAATTTGCCAAATATTTCCATTCTCGATTGCATAAGTTAACCTTTTTCCTGATTATTCCAGGGCGTAATCTAAAAGATTACTTCAGATGATGTCAAGGTGCCTTTATGCTTGGGGTGTATAATTGAGGGCTCCATAGGTTACTTTTTTTACGCTCATGGGTTGTTGCTCCAGCAGCTTTTTATAGGCGGTTTGCTCTGAAAAACTATAGACCCATTTCCTCATTTTTGATTTTCGCCATCGATGCTTAAAGACTAAATCCCCTTGTTGATTAAATTCCTTTATGGTCAGTATCAAGGGTAGTTTAAATGGCAGGCTCGATTCATGGAGAATTAAAAAAGCTAAAAATAAGCGTAACGAGTGAAATGAAGGATGAAAGTCGCCACTACGATGGCTAATATTTTTTAAAGTACAATACTTCTTATTTTTAAATTTAATATTTCCAGCGGTGATGCAAAATGCCTCGTTGATGTTTTTACCAGTCATTTGGTAATGTTTTGGTGCCTTAATGCCCGGTAAGGTTTCCTCAGCAAACCAGGCAACGCCTTGCACATCAATTAAAAAACGTAAAGTAGGAGTCTCTTGATTGATTATTTTTTTGGTTAAAAGATTATTTAATGTGGTTAAAGAATAAATATCATAGGTGCCAGCATCATGATTTACTGAAATTTTACCTGAGCGAAAGTACGTATTTAAACAGGGCGGTGCAGAGAAAAATTCTTTCGCATTTTTATATCGCTGAAACATGATTTATCCGAGTATTATTTTGAAATTCAGAATATGCTAGAAAATTTCAAAAAATCAAGCACAAATATAAAAATCAGGATTAATCCCAATCCACAAAGGCCTCAATTTCCTTATCATTTTTTAGATGTAATTGTGGTTGAAAATATAATTGTGGTTTAGCACAGCGATCGATGTGTTTAAAAGTTGTTAAGGCTTTTTGTAAACTTATAAATTGATAACCATTTTCTTGATAAAGCTTGATAATATCCGGCAAAACATAGGCGTTGAGGAGATTTGCATGAATTAATAAAATTTGTGCTTGATCAGGTTGATGCTGATAAGTACTTTTCTCTTCAGCGCGATGAGTCTGTTGCCATATGAAATCTAGATAAAAGGGTTTTAGTTCTTCAAGGTATGCTCGGCGTTGCATCTCGGGAACTGCTAACAATCGCTGATTGAAGACAAAATCTTTTGAATCAATGGTTATCGGTGCTACACGATATTTTTTTTGCGCAAGAAGGCACAAGATATCTTCTTTTTTTTGTCCAGAGCTCATTGCCAGATAGGGAAAGCGAAAATACTTGGGCTTGGTCATCACCGGCTGCAGCAAAGTATCTGCTTCTTGAATTTCACGAGAATATTGCGCGCGGCTCAGCTTACTTAAATCAGCATGAGTTAGGGTGTGGTTCCCTAAAGTAAAACCGGCATCGCGAAATTTATGTAACATACTCCAGTTATCTTTACGAACTTCTTTAGCAATAATAAAACCGGTTGCGGTAATGTGTGCCTTTTGCATACTTTCTATAATCATGTTCAGGTGAAAGTTTCGATACTCGCCAACAAAAGGTAAATCATCGATAGTTAGAGCGATATATTTGTTCCCTTTACCAATAGTGTGGGGGTGCAAGAAGGATTCAGCAGTTACATTTACGGGGGTGAAAAAGGCCAGAATAAAAAGTGACCAACTTAAGAGGCAAGAGCGAATATTCATCAAATACAGATATGTGCAAAATAAAAAAGGTATTGTAGCAAAAATTAGACGGTTTGGCTTATTGATTTGTTAGAGATTGTTTTTTTCAATGGATAATTGAAGCGCCCACCCGCAGGTGGGCCGAAATCGCAATATCAGGAGGGGAGTAAAATATTTTCTTCGGTCTCCTGCAAATCAGTCTCTTTATTTTCTGTGTTTGTATTAGAAAGTTCAGATGAGCAGATATAATTACTAAATTCAGAATAAAGCTGCATGGCAACTTCATTGAGTAGTTTTTTAGCTTCAAAATTTCCAATTGAACTAAATAAGTTCTTTTTCCTGATGCAAGTTTCGGTAGGACTAATCACTAATAATTGATTTTCCAAAAATCTATAAGCGTATTGTAGATATTCAAACTTTTGCAACGCAGAGAGTGATTCAATATTTAATGCATCATTCAAAGTATTCCATGTTAGTTGATCCCAGGCGAAAGCACTACGACAACTTAAAGCAATACTATATAAAATACCCCGAATAGGTAGGTTTAATAGCCGAGCATCTTCTGAATTAAGTCTTTCGAGAAGTGACTGAAGTTCATCCATTATCTTTTTATGCTTTCTTCTTTCGATTGGAATGTTCTCTTCTGTTTTATATTTGTCCAATATAAGGATCGTTGTTTTGGCAATAATATCGCTGGTATGCGTAATATCATCGCTGTGTGAATTGGCTGGAGCATTTTTGATGATTTCAGTAAATCTTAAAATGTTCGGTTCCTGCTCAGAATCCATTTCTTCATAAGAGTTGATTGCTTTTTTATTTGATTCTTTGCCAAACTCTATTGCGTAATCAGTTACTTTTTTGCGCAATTTAGCGCTCACGTTAAAAAATATTTCAGATTGATGAAGAAATATTAAATCTTTAAAGCGATTATATGCGCGCGCAGTATCCGGAATAGAAAATTTTTCCGAGATGAACTCGTTTATTTTAACCGTAAGGGTACTGTGGTTGCGAAAAGTTTTGAGTCCAAATTTACTTACTATGTCTAATGCCCCGCAATATGCGTATAGGAAAGATTTCTGGAGTGCTTTTAAATCTTGTTGTTCATTGGAGCCATCAGCCAGTTTTTTGATTTGATTTTCAATCTCTTCATATTTTGATGTTACAATTTTCAAAGTATTTTGTAAGAATTGAATAAGATTGCGTCGTTCTTCTGGTAAATCTGAAAATTGGATCTCTGTGAAGTTTTGTTTGTTAAATTCTGATTTCGGAGGTGATTTGTAATGCTTATCATCCCGCTCCAACTTCACCAATAAAATGTGGGTAAGGTCTTTAAAGTTTTTTTGAAGATCTTCGAGCGTATAATTCATTTGAGCTTCCTATTTTAGTTAACATGTCTTCGTGAACTTGTTTAGTCTAAACCAAAGTTTTTCAGTAGTCATGTATTTTCATTACACAATAAAGATTCTTTATAACCTGTTATTATTGAATGTTTTTTCGCTATTATTATTCGGTTGGCTTAAGGAGTTTCTGCAGGGAAATATTCACAGTGGATTATGACACTGAGCTTAAATATAAGACAAATAGTTGTTTTTAATTCCATAAATTTGTTTTAATTTCTAGAACAGGTAAACTTCACTCCCAGAACTGTTTTGATGAACGATATAGATGAGTAAATTAACTAATTTGGATGAGTTGAATCCACAGAAAAATTTTTTAGGAGCTGGAATCCTTACACTGATACTCATTGGCCTTTCTCGCTTAATCGCAATGGCGGTAATTCCTCTTAACGATGTTACCGAATCGCGTTATGCGGAAATTGCACGAAAAATGTTGGAAACGGGAAACTGGGTGACCTTACAACATGATTATGGAGTACCTTTTTGGGCGAAACCACCTTTATCTACCTGGCTTGCAGCATGTTCAATGAAGTTTTTCGGTGTGAATGAATTTGCGGTTCGATTACCGGCATTCCTTTTATCAATAGCTATTGTCTGGTTAATCTGGAGCCTCGCTAAAAAAAGGACAGGTGTAACGCAGGCTTTGTTATCCACCTTGGTTCTTTCAGGAACTCTTTATTTTCTTCTTGATGCGGGTACGGTTATGACTGATCCTGCACTAATTTTCTGTACGACCTTGGTCTTAGTGAGTTTCTGGCATACGCTTGCAACAGGCAGTAAATTATGGGCTTATTTATTTTTTGTAGGTTTGGGGTTGGGGCTTTTAGCCAAAGGTCCTATTGCTATAGTTCTGGTTGCTATGCCCATATTTTTTTGGGTACTAATCTATAATCGCTGGCGTTGTTTATGGAAGCGATTGCCTTGGTTTACTGGTAGTATCCTCATGCTTCTTATCGCATTACCCTGGTATATTTGGGCCGAAATACGGACGCCCGGATTTCTAAATTACTTTATAGTGGGTGAGCACTTTCATCGCTTTTTAACTCCAGGTTGGACGGGTGATAAATACGGATTTGCTCATAAAGAGCACTGGGGTATGGTTTGGATTTATGCAGCTTGTGGCATATTTCCTTGGGGTCTTGTGGGGGTAGCATGGTTTTGGAAGTACCGGCAAACCCTTCCCCATCTTTTTAAGGGGGATGATGATGGATGGATGGGCTATATCTTCTTATGTACTGTTGTCCCATTAATTTTCTTTACATTTTCCAGCAACATCATTTACACCTATGTTTTTCCAAGTTTGCCTTTTTTTGCGTTATTTTTCACCGAATACTGGTTCCGAGCGGGTGCTCTTACATTGAATAATCATTTGATTTTCCGTTTGGCTCTCATATGCCCTTTAATTTTTATAATCGGCACAGCCGGATTTAAATTATTTCCGGATCGTTTTGAAAAAACACAAAAACCAGTAGTCACTGCTTGGAAAGAGCAGCAACCAGAAAAAGGAAGTCATTTGATCTATTGGGATTATAAAACTGAATTTTCAGCGCAATTTTACTCCGCAGGGCAAGCACTTTATACTCAAAATAATCAAGAGCTTTGTAAGATCCTTGCCGCTGAAGCAACAAGTTATATTGCTATTTCTCCAGAGCGCTTGGGACAGATTTCCCTGCAATTAACTCCTTTTTTACATAATGTCACCACCGTTACAGCAGCTGGTCGCCCCTTACTGCTGCTTAAAACCAGCGCAGTTCAATGCTAAATTATTAATGTCCAAAGACTTTATGATGAAGTCTTTGGATTTTTTCCGAATCTTGCTACTTACAAAGCCTATGTTCTATCCTTTGCACTAAATAGTTATTGCTCATCGCACATTGAGAAAATGTTTAAGCCAGGGCTTTATCTCTGGAGTCAGGTCATGTCAGATCGATTTAAATCCTATTTATGCTCCCATTAACCGAAATAATCTCTGAGACTACTCTGAGCTGTGATGATTTGAACAGTCAATAATGGACAATAAAGGTACCAATCCTTAGCCTTTTTTGGTATAATGCGCCGAACTTAAGCCATGATGTGAGGTGTAGGCGTGTCGCATTCTGTTACAGTGGATTCGAGGGCAATGGTACCTCGTGGAGATCTAATGGCTTGGATCGTATGTTTATCTGCTGGGTTATTCTTCTTGTATGAGTTTTTTCAGCTCAATATATTTGATGTAATCAACCAACCCTTACGGGATGAATTTCACCTTAATGCAACCCAACTAAGTTGGATGTCGAGCGCGTATCTTTGGGCAGACATTCTTTTTCTCCTTCCTGCTGGAGTAATATTAGACCGCTACTCTACGCGCAAAGTAATAATCACTGCGATGTTTGTCTGTATTCTGGGCACGGTCGGTTTTGCTTTAACAAGCTCCTTTATCATTGCGTCTTTTTGTCATTTTCTCTCCGGAATTGGTAATGCTTTTTGCTTTCTTTCCTGTGTGGTTTTAGTGTCCCATTGGTTTCCCCCGCGTCGTCAAGCTTTAGTAGTTGGTTCGCTGGTGACTATGGCTTTCATTGGTGGCATGATGGCGCATACACCCTTTGCTTACCTGAATGAATTGTTTGGATGGCGTCAAGCGCTCCTGATCGATGGCGCTATAGGAACTATAATTTTGCTTTGGATTATGTATATAGTTCAGGACAGGCCTGCTGACTCACCCCAGAAAATAGTAAATTCTGGCTCCGCCAGTGCCAGTTTTAAGTTAGCACTTGCAAATCCACAAAATTGGTTGGCAGGTGCTTATACCTCCTTTTTGAATTTGCCCATCATGGTGTTATGTGCCTTGTGGGGTGCGTCCTATTTACAAGTAGCCCATCATCTATCCGAGATATCTGCGAGTAACGTGGTGAGCCTGATTTTTGCAGGAAGTATTATTGGCTGCCCTCTGGCAGGTTGGTTATCTGATTCTCAAGGGCAAAGAAAGCCACTCATGATTGCCGGGGCTCTGGGCACATTAGTTACATTAGTTCCTTTTTTTCTAGGCCTCACCTTATCACAAGGTGTTCTCAGTTTACTGTTCTTCTTCTTAGGCTTTTTTACCAGTACCCAAGTTATTTCGTATCCCTTGATTGCAGAGAGTAATTCTCAAGAGAATACTGGTGCATCAACGGGGGTCGCTTCGGTGATCATCATGGGAGGGGGTGGTGTTGGCCAGGTATTATTTGGTTGGTTAATTGCAAAACATGCAGGTATCGCTGTCGCACAGTATTCACTATCAGATTTTCAATTTGCTATGTGGATGTTTCCTGTTACAGCGCTAATTGCTTTAACAACGGCTCTGTTACTACGCGAGACGAATTGCAAACGTTAATGAGGAGTAAAAATGCACATGGTGAATGAATATCAAGGATATGACGCGCATAAATCCTCGTTCATGCCGTGGATCGTTTGTTTTGCCGCAACGCTGTTTTTCTTCTATGAATTTATTCAAGGAAATATGTTTGCTTCCATTGCTGCCAACATTATGCAGGATTACCAAATCCAGGCTGATCGCATGGCCTGGCTTTCAAGCATTTACTACTTATCAAATGTGCTCTTTCTTTTTGTCGCCGGAATGGTACTAGATCGTTTTTCCATTAAAAACACATTACTTGTGGCTATGTTCCTCTGTGTCGCGAGTACATTCATTTTAGCGCAATCACATTCTTTCTATGTCGCTCTATTTTCACGTTTCATTACTGGCATAGGCAGTGCTTTTTGTTTTTTAGGACCAGTACGTCTTGCTTCACATTGGTTTCCTCCTAAGCGAATGGCTTTAGTGACAGGAGCTATTGTAACAATGGCCATGACCGGGGGGATGTTAGCTCAATATCCTTTAACAAAATTGGTTTATCTAGTGGGGTGGCGCCAAGCGGTGCAAGATGTCGGTATTTTAGGTTTGATTATGCTGGTATTTATGTTTTTCTGGATTAAAGAACGTCCACAAAACATAATAAAAAAAGAGAGCAAGGCATTAAACGTATTGGCAGCGGCAAAGAAAGCTTATTTAAATACGCAATATCTACGTGCTGCATTATTTACAAGCTTGATGAATATGGCAATCGCTGTGTTTGGCGCTATGATGGGTACCTTGTATCTTGAACAGCGTTTGGGTATTAGTGCTGAACAAGCAGCAATGGTCAATGGAATGTTATTCTTTGGTGCCATTCTTGGAGCACCCATTTTGGGTTGGATTTCCGATCGGATGGGGCTTCGCGTTTTACCAATGAAAATAGGGGTTATCGCCTCTTTACTTACATTGCTTGCAGTTCTTTATCTTCCAGTTTCTCAGTACACCATGGCTTTTCTATTTTTTCTTCTGGGATTTTTCACCTCTGCTCAAGTTATAAGCTATGCATTAGTTGCAGAGAGCAGTTCTCCGGTTATGACGGCAACCGCTGTAAGTGTCATTTCAATCCTGACTCAAGGTGGATACATTATCTATCAAAACCTCTTTAGTTACTTATTAACACACCATGGGGTTATGCATTTCATAGATAATACACCAGTCTATGAATTAGCTGCTTATCAATATGCTGCCTTTATCTTGCCCTTGGGTTTATTAATTGCCTTATCTATGCTATTAGGTTTAAAAGAAACTCATTGCCGACAAGTAGAGGAATAATTCACAAATGAGCCGCGTATGCATTTTACTAATGGATTCTTTTGGAATTGGTGCAAGTCTTGATGCAGCGCAGTATGGTGATGCAGGAGCCAATACCTTTGTGCATATTTATGAAGCCTGTGCTCGAGGTGAATGCGACCGCGCGCGCCTACGTCAAGGTCCGCTCAAACTACCAAACCTCTCTCGTTTAGGACTGTATCATGCGGCAGTGGCAAGTTCTGGACTCAAATTTGTTAATTTGAGTGAACTTACTGAGCCGAAAGGATATTATGGATATGCAGTAGAGCAGAGTTTAGGAAAAGATACACCAAGTGGTCATTGGGAACTTGCAGGCGTTCCGGTGTTATTTGAATGGGGTTATTTTCCCGATCAACCTAAGTGTTTTCCGAAGCAGCTAATAAATGATTTATGTGCACGAGGGGGAGTTCCGGGGGTTCTCGGTGAAAAGCATGCATCAGGCACCACGATTCTTGATGAGTTGGGTGAGGAGCATATGCGTTCGGGTATGCCTATAGTATATACCTCTGCTGATAGTGTTTTTCAGATTGCGGCACATGAAGAAACATTTGGTTTAAAGCGACTATACGATTTATGTGACATTGCGCGTACCTTAGTTGATGAATATCAAATTGGACGTGTCATTGCGCGGCCTTTTGTAGGAAAACCAGGGACGTTTAAACGTACAGGAAATCGTAAGGATTATGCCACCTTGCCTCCAGCAAAAACTTTATTGGATTATCTAAAAGAAAATGGGCGTGAAGTAATCGCAATCGGTAAAATTGCAGACATTTATGCACATCAGGGAATAACACAAACAGTGAAAGCTGATGGAAATATGGCGCTGTTTGATGCCACGCTTGCGGCAATGGCCACAGCTCCAGAAGGTAGCTTGGTATTCACCAATTTCGTTGATTTCGATTCATCTTATGGACACCGCAGGGATGTTCTTGGTTATGCACAGGCGCTGGAAGCGTTCGATGCGCGTCTACCGGAGTTATGTTCCAGTTTGCGCGAGGACGATTTAATCATTATCGCCGCGGATCACGGTTGTGATCCAACTTTTGGTGGTACCGATCATACTCGTGAGCATATTCCTGTATTGGCTTATGGTCCAAATGTACAAGGTAAGTTCATTGGACGTAGAGACACATTTGCAGATGTCGGACAGAGTATAGCAAGTTATCTCGGTATTAATCGTTTGCCTTCTGGTATATCTTTTTTAGATTAATACCATTGTTTTTTTTGTTTTCATCCCCATCTACATCAAAAATCAGTGATGACTGCTTACTTCTGTACGTCATCATTATCTTAAGTTAAAAGAGGATTGCATTTTGGAACAATATCGTGGGACAACCATCGTATCTGTGCGTCGTGGAAATCAAGTAGTTATCGGTGGCGACGGGCAAGTAACTCTCGGAAATACCGTCATGAAAGGCAACGCGCGCAAAGTAAGGCGTTTATACAAAGACCAGGTGATCGCAGGATTTGCGGGGGGAACTGCTGATGCATTTACTTTATTTGAGCGGTTTGAGCGTAAATTAGAAATGCATCAAGGACATCTGGTACGTGCAGCAGTTGAACTTGCCAAAGATTGGCGTACCGATAGAATGTTGCGCAGACTTGAAGCGATTCTTGCAGTTGCAGATAGTAAATCCTCATTAATCATAACAGGTAACGGCGATGTAATTGAACCTGAAGAAGGGTTAATCGCTATTGGTTCCGGTGGTCCCTTTGCTCAAGCTGCAGCTAAGGCGTTAATCGAAAACACTGAACTTTCAGCTTTAGACATAGTACGTAAAGCGCTAACGATTGCCGGTGAAATTTGTATTTATACGAACCATAATTTAACGATAGAAGAATTAAACAATGACAGTAAATAATGATATGGTAATGACACCAAGAGAAATTGTTCAAGAGCTGGATAAGCATATTATCGGACAGGACGATGCAAAACGTTCTGTTGCCATCGCCTTACGTAACCGTTGGCGGCGGATGAAAATTAAAGATCCCACTCTCCGCAGTGAAATAATGCCCAAAAATATTCTCATGATTGGCCCTACCGGTGTGGGTAAAACTGAGATCGCAAGACGCTTAGCCAAACTCGCACATGCCCCTTTCATAAAGGTCGAGGCAACTAAATTTACAGAGGTCGGCTATGTGGGGCGTGATGTTGATTCGATAATTCGTGATCTCGCGGATATCGCAATCAAACAAGAGCGTGAATGGGCTATGAGAAAAGTCGAGCACTTGGCGGAAGATGCGACCGAGGAGCGTATTCTGGATGTTTTATTACCTCCGGCACGTGGATCGTTAACTCCTGGAGAAAAGGACAGTACCGCACGGCAAGTGTTTCGTAAACAATTGCGTGAAGGTTTATTGGATGAAAATGAAATTGAAATCGAGGTAGCAACAGCACCGGTGGGCATCGAGATTATGGCTCCTCCGGGCATGGAAGAGATGACAAGTCAGTTACAGTCCATGTTCCAACAGGTGGGAACACAGCGCACTAAAACACGTAAGATGACCATTGCTAAAGCAAAAAAAATTCTGCATGAAGAAGAGGCAGCCAAGCTAATTAATGAGGAAGACATTAAAATTCGTGCGATCGAAAGTGTTGAGCAAAATGGTATTGTCTTCATTGATGAGCTGGATAAAGTTGCGCGCCGTTCCGAAAGTGGCGGTGGCGATGTCTCGCGCGAGGGTGTGCAACGCGATTTACTCCCTTTGGTTGAAGGCACTACAGTCTCGACTAAATATGGAATGATTAAATCCGATCATATTCTATTTATTGCATCAGGTGCATTTCACGTTGCCAAACCTTCAGATCTAATCGCTGAGTTACAGGGGCGCTTGCCTATTAGGGTCGAATTGTCTCCGTTATCTGTCGATGATTTTGTACGCATTCTTACAGAGCCTACTGCTTCATTAACGTTACAATATACGGCATTGATGGCCACCGAAGGCCTTACACTTAAGTTTGAAGAGTCAGGTATTCGCCGAATCGCAGAAGTAGCATGGCAGGTTAATGAACGTATGGAAAATATTGGTGCACGCCGTCTATATACAGTTATGGAGCGGTTGTTAGAAGTCGTTTCGTTTGAGGCAACAGATAAGCCTGGAGAAACTGTTTGCGTTGATGCAGCTTATGTGGAAAAAAATCTGGGTCAGCTTGTTGCTGATGAAGACTTGGCACGCTACATATTGTAAAGTCTGCGAACGAACATCATGAATCCAGTTAAGATTTACTACCCTTTATCCAGATAAAGGGTTTTGTCGTGAGAAATAAATGGTAAATCCTTATATATTAATACTTTTTTATTCTAGAACAGGAGCGGTCTTACAACTTGCTCAATATATCGCTCGTGGGGTAGAACGGGTTTCTGGAATTGAGGCACGCTTAAGAACGGTGCCCCCAATATCAACAGTATGTGAAGCAACGGAGCCTGCAGTTCCTGAGCATGGTGCTCCCTATGCGACAATTGAAGATCTCAAAAATTGCTGGGGTTTGGCGTTAGGCAGCCCAACACGCTTCGGAAATATGGCCGCTCCAATAAAGTATTTTTTAGATGGTACATCCTCATTATGGTTGGCTGGCCAATTAGTAAATAAGCCTGCTTGTGTATTTACCTCCTCATCAAGTATGCACGGAGGACAGGAAAGCACATTACTATCGATGATGTTGCCGCTATTACATCATGGCATGATAATCATGGGATGCCCCTACACGGAATCTGAATTAAATACTACGGTAACCGGAGGAACTCCTTATGGAGTGACTCATGTTGCTGGAATTGAAAATGAAATTACATTGAGCCATGACGAAATTACCCTTGCCAAAAATTTAGGACAGCGACTTGCTCAAACGGCGCTAAAATTAAGTGGGTTATAATGAAAGTTATCAGTTTTAATGCAAACGGTATTCGCGCAGCAGCTCGGAACGGTTTTTACGAATGGCTGCAGCAGCAGGATGCTGACTTTGTTTGTATTCAGGAAACTAAGGCCCACGCAGAGCAGCTTATTCCAAAGGAAATGTATTATCCACAGGGTTATTTTTGTGAATATTATTCTGCGCAAAAAAAAGGATACAGTGGTGTCGCTATTTACGCCCGCCAGCAACCGCAAAACATTATTCGGGGAATCGGATACCATCATTGCGATGAAGAAGGGCGTTATCTGCAATTTGATTATCCGCGAATGAGTGTGATTTCACTCTATCTGCCATCAGGAACTAGTGGAGAATTACGTCAGGCAGTCAAATATGATTTCCTTGCCCGTTTTGCTGATCATCTACTCGAATTAAAAAGCGCAGGAAGAGAATTAATCATTTGTGGGGATTATAATATTGCTCATAAACAAATCGATTTAAAAAATTGGCGAAGCAATCAAAAAAACTCTGGCTTTTTACCTGAAGAGCGTGCATGGATGGATGAGTTATTCGGCTCTATGGGATTTATCGACGCCTTTCGTGTGCATAACCAAGAAGAGGAGCAATACACCTGGTGGTCCTACCGAAGCCGTGCTTGGGAAAAAAACGTGGGGTGGAGAATTGATTATCAGGTAATAACCCCGGGATTGGTTGATAGTGTCGTAGATAGTCACATATTCCGTGATGCCCGTTTATCGGACCATGCCCCGTTTGTCATTGAATATCAAGGAGATTGGTTTGCTTAAATTAGCCAGTTGGAACGTAAATTCAATAAAAATACGCCTCGAGCAGGTGCTTGCTTGGATTGAACAAACGCAAACAGATATTTTAGCTTTGCAGGAAACTAAAATTATTGATGAGCAATTTCCTTCGGAGGTCTTTACTACCGCTGGTTATCATGTGGCTTATGCGGGACAAAAATCCTACAATGGCGTAGCCATCATTAGTAAATATCCTCTAAGTGATGTCCTGGTGGATGTTCCTGACTATACCGATCCGCAGCGTCGCGTATTAGCGGCCACTGTGGAAGGTATTCGTGTTATTAACTTATATGTTCCGAATGGGTCTAGCCCAGAATCTGAAAAATATCTATATAAGCTTAACTGGCTTCGGGAAGTGACCCGTTTTATTGAAGCGCAAATGAATCTTTATCCTCATATGGCAATTGTAGGTGATTTTAATATTGCCCCTGAAGATCGTGATGTCCATGATCCTTTAGCCTGGATAGGTCAAGTTCTGGTGAGTGAGCCTGAGCGAGAGGCCTTTGCTACTTTATTAAAACTCGGTTTTCAGGATAGTTTTCGACAATTTCATCAGGACGGACAACACTTTAGCTGGTGGGATTATCGAGCTGCAGGATTTCGTCGGAACCGTGGTGTGCGTATTGATCATATTTTATTAAGCGAAGCGCTCAGTCCTTTTTGTACACATGCACATATTGACATTGAACCCCGAAAATCTGAACGTCCTTCTGATCATGCGCCCATTTGGGTTGAACTGAAAAATCATAATCTAACCGCACAAGATAAAAACATTATGGTTTAATGAAGAATGTTTTTATCGTTAGAAAAAATTGATTTGGCAGAGCATTTCTGCTATTGTGCACCGTTATTTATACAGAATGTCGTGCTTGGCTTTAAGTCCGGGTGGCGATGTGATTAACAAATGAGAGAGCAGTTACCATGAAGCCTGAAATACATCCAAATTATGAAACCATTAAAGTCACTTGTAGTTGTGGTGCAAGTTTTGAAACCCGCTCTACACTATGCCAATCGTTAAACATTGAAGTTTGCTCCGAGTGTCATCCTTTCTATACCGGTAAACAAAAACTCGTTGATACGGGTGGCCGTGTACAAAAATTCCGTGATCGTTACAGTTTACGTAGCCAATCAGCGAAATAAGAAATGCGCATTCTTGCGCGTTTCTTGCTAAATTGTAAAACTTGAAATGTTAATTTCATTGAAATAACTACTTACGCAGTTCTATTGTCTGGCTTTCCCTCTGTCAATTTCTTTTTACATTCCATTTTGGAATTGTGATTGTGTTTACTAAAAAATCTATTTTTATAAACACAATATTCAAGAAATGGGCAGAAAATAGTTGACAAAGACTGTAGGAAAGCCTAATCCTATGTGTTTTGATTTAGAGAGTGTGTACTTTGGACAATGACGTTTTAAAACAAGCAGCGTTGGAATATCACGAATTTCCTGTTCCAGGAAAATTGAGCGTGCAACTGACAAAACCCACGGACTCTCAACAGGATTTATCCTTAGCCTATACCCCTGGGGTGGCCGCTCCGGTTGTAGCTATAGCCGAAAATGCTGAAAATGCCTATCGCTACACGAACAAAGGCAATCTGGTCGCTGTAATGACCAATGGAACTGCTGTGTTGGGATTGGGCGATATGGGGGCATTGGCAAGTAAGCCCGTGATGGAAGGAAAAGCTGTCTTATTCAAACGATTTGCAGGTATTGATGTATTTGATATCGAAGTCGACGCGCAAGATCCACAGGCATTTATTGCAACAGCAAAAAACATTGCTCCTACATTTGGTGGCATTAATCTTGAAGATTTAAAAGCGCCTGAATGCTTTGAAATAGAGCAAGCACTGATTGAACAATTAAACATACCCGTCTTCCATGACGATCAACACGGAACCGCAATTGTTGTCGCTGCAGGTTTACTTAATGCGCTCGAGTTACAGAAAAAATCTTTAGCTGAGGCTAAAATTGTTTGTATCGGTGCAGGTGCAGCCGGCATCGCTTCCATGCGTTTACTGGTAGCATTAGGTGCCAACAAAGAAAATATGTTGCTTTTAGATTCTAACGGTGTCATTCACTCAGGTCGTACCGATCTAAATCCGTATAAGTTTGCCTTTGCTCGAACCACTGAGTGCCGTACCTTAGCGGATGCTCTGGATGGCGCTGATGTATTCATTGGTGTAGCAAAACCGAACCTTCTAGATGCTGAGCTATTAAACAAAATGGCACCCCATGCGGTAATTTTTGCTCTATCAAATCCGGATCCAGAAATAAGACCTGAAATGGCACATCAAGTACGTACTGATCTCATTATTGCCACAGGTCGGAGTGATTATCCTAATCAAGTAAATAATGTCCTGTGTTTTCCCTATATTTTTCGTGGCGCACTGGATGTACGTGCTACCTGTATAAATCAGGCCATGCAGATCGCTGCCGTTGAGGCGATAAGACAATTAGTACATGAACCCGTTCCACAGATAGTTAAAGATAATTATCCAGGGGTGAAGGATTGGGATTTCGGACCAAACTACATTATTCCCAAGCCAATTGATCCACGTTTAAAGGAGCGCGTTCCTGTGGCTGTGGCACAAGCCGCTAAGACAAGTGGCGTGAGTCAACTTTAATACAGTTTATAGAATTACAGGTGAGCCCCTTCATGATGAAGGGCATGGAAATAATAAGAAAATAGAAGAGTTGTGGATTGCTTTTTCGTGAAGGAGACACACTTTTACTTAACCCATATGTTAAGGAGATAACTTTGCTTTCTGAAAATCATAAGAGTTACACTGTGGTCGGTTGGCTTATTTGTGCCTTGGGAGCTATTTTTTATAGTTATGAGTATTTGTTACGTATTGCGCCGAGCGCGATGGAATCAGCACTACGTCAACATTTTGATTTAACTGCAACTGGATTTGGCCATATATCTTCATTATATTATTTAGCTTATGTTCCGATGCAGTTACCCGTAGGTTTGTTACTCGATCGCTACGGTCCTCGCCGTTTACTGAGTTTTGCTTGTTTAGTATGCGTCATTGGCACATTTGTTTTTACGAGCACTAATAATTTTGCAGTAGCTGGCATTGGTCGCTTCCTCGTGGGGCTGGGTTCTGCATTTGCTTTTGTAGGTGTACTCAAATTAGCCACCCTCTGGCTTCCCGAAAATCGTCTGGCGATGGTGTCTGGAATGACGGCTGCTCTGGGCACAATAGGTGCGATGCTGGGTGACAATTTTCTAGAAATTTTTGTCGTTAAGTTTGGTTGGGTGAAAACGCTTAATGTCACTGCAGCTTTCGGTATTTTGCTCATGTTTTTGCTCTGGGCAGGAATTCGCGATAATAAAGGTCGTCATCGCCAGCATGGGACTGTAGCTAATTTTTCAAAAGGATTTAGAGATTTATCCCTTATCGCCCGTAATAAGCAAATTTGGCTTAATGGTTTATATGGTTGTTTAGTGTATTTACCAACAACGGTTTTCGCTGAACTTTGGGGTATCCCTTATTTGCGTCATGCGCATGGCATGTCCGGCAATGCAGCGGGTATGGCGAATTCTATTTTATTCCTTGGTTTTACCATAGGGGCTCCGCTCATGGGCTATATTTCTGACCGGTTAGCGCGTCGGAAATTTCCTATGCTTTTCGGAGCTACTGGAGCCGCGATGATCATGTTAGTGATCTTATATTACCCCGGGTTAACTGAAGGGAAGATTCAAATTTTAATGTTTGTATTGGGGTTGTTGTATAGTGCGCAGGCGATTGTTTTTGCGGTAGGTCGCGAGCTCAGTCCAGGCGAAGCCGGCGGAACGGCTATGGCATTAACCAATATGATTGTGATGCTCGGGGCTATGTTATTACAACCCCTGGTTGGTTACCTATTGGATTTTAGTGCATCACGCCAGATTAACAGTGCGGTAACGGATACAATCATTAATAATATGGATAAAATATATACAGTAAGTGATTATCAGTTTGCCCTGGCTTTCATTCCGATGGGAATGCTTGCTGCTGCCGGTATCACTTTTTTACTTAAAGAAACTTATGCGCATGTTGATAAATAATATGATGAATACAAGGAAGCAGTTGGTTTTAGGGGCAATTATTTGCTTTGTGGGTGCAATATTTTATTGTTATGAATTTATTTTGCGTATCATTCCGGGGGTTCTGAAAGAGGATTTAAGTATCGCGTTAGGTCATATCTCAGCGACTACATTTGGTCAAATTTCAGCACTTTATTATTTTGCGTACTCACCCATGCAATTACCCGTGGGGATGCTTATGGATCGCTTTGGACCCAGACGCCTGCTTACTTTTGCATGTGTATGCTGTACCCTGGGTTCCTGGATGTTTACTATCACATCTTCCATGTTTATTGTAGGGGCTGGTCGTTTTTTGATGGGTTTTGGCTCATCGTTTGCATTTGTGGGTGTGTTATCCCTGGCGTTACATTGGTTGCCTAGACGTTATTTTTCTTTAGTCGCTGGTTTAATGACCACTCTTGGGATGATCGGCCTGGTCTATGGTGAACGTAATATCACGGCGTGGTCACAAAGTGTCGGCTGGGAAAACGTCTTAATCTTTATTGCCTGGGTTGGTTTTGGTTTAAGTATACTAATCCTACTGGTCGTTAGGGATAGCCCTTCCGGACATTATTCTAAAAAGCATCAACTAACAGACTTTTTCCAAAATGTATGGAAAGTATTAATGTCACCAGAGGTATGGGTAATCGGTTTTATTGGTGCTTGCTTATACACATCATTATCCGTTTTTGGCGAATTATGGGGAAAAACTTATTTAGAACAAGCCCATCATTTATCGAAAATGGAGGCAGCTGATGCAATATGCTCCGTATTTTTGGGTTGGGCAGTTGGTGCCCCAGTGGCTGGATATTTGTCCGATCGCACCGGTAAACGATTGCTGCCTTTAGTTTTGGGGGCGATATTATCCCTGATTTGTATTAGTCTGGTTTTATATTTCCCGGGCTTAACATACTCACAATTGACCACCTTACTCTTCTTTTATGGGGTTTTTAGTGGCACCGAGATCATTGTTTTTGTGATGGCTAAAGAGTGTAGTGGTGCTCAGTTGTCGGGTACCGTTTTTGCGGCAACAAATATGATAGTTGCTTTAGGTGGGGTAGTTTTCCAACCTCTTGTTGGTAAATTATTAGATACATTCGGTGATAGCGGTATTGTAGGTGGGGAGCATATCTACACGGTAGTTGATTACCAAGTAGCTCTTTCCGTCTTACCCTTATCGCTACTATTAGTAACGATTCTCGCATTTTTTATCAAAGACCATCCTCGACATAATTAAAACGTGCGGATAAGAAAAATTTCGTGCTCTTAATATAAACTTCCAGTATATCCAGCTCAAAGCAGATAGATAACCTGCAGAGCTGGGTACTATGTTCTTCTCTAATGCTAATTAAAAATTGCAAGCAATTCCTGAACCGGTTTTCTTAATTGATATTGGCAATTAATGTAACGCGCAACTGGAAAATATTTAATTTTGGCGCGTTGATAAAATACACGGGTGGATTCGGTATCATGGTTCGAAATAACCACTGGAATACCGCGTGCAGCGGTTATAGCAGCTAAATCCGCGAGCTCCTGTTGGTCTGATAGAGTAAATTGGTTCTTGGTATAACTAAAGGCTTTTGTATGTGTATTAATGGGAACATAAGGTGGATCGCAGTAAATCACATCACCAGGCTCTGCAGCGGCAAAACTATTTCTGAAATCTTGCAAGTAAAAATCAGTATATTGGCTTTTTGAATAAAAAAGCTTCATTTCCAGAGCAGGAAAATAAGGTTTGGTATATAGTCCGAAGGGAACATTATAAATTCCACGTGAATTATATCGGCATAAACCATTGTAACCATGACGATTAAGGTAGAGAAAAAGAGCTGCTCTGTGGCTATTAAATGGGGTAAGATTAAATTTTTCTCGTAACAAATAATATTGTTCTTTATTATTATACGCGCCGGTAAAGTATTCTTGACAATACTCGATGAAGGATAAACCGTGAGTTTTTAGCTGAGAGTACAAATTAACCAAATCAGGATTTTTTTCACCTAGAATATAAGCATTATAATGGGTATTCATATAAATGGCACCTGAGCCAGTAAATGGCTCAATCAATCTTTTTCCCGCTGGTAAACTGGGAATAATCTTGTCAAGGCAATTATATTTGCCCCCCGCCCATTTAAGAAAGGGTCTTGTGGCCCGCATAGTTTAAATATTCTTAATTTTTGCGAAAGTATGGCTTATTTCAGATGAAAAAGACAGATAAAAACTCATAGATTGGATATTTTTATGGGCGAATAGATTTCTTTTCAAACCAAATAACCCATAATAGATTTATCTACAGTTTAGCGTACGATGCGCGTTTCTTGCCGCAGGAGTATCTTATATGTTGAAAACAATTTCTCTTCGAAAAGCGTTTCTTGTTCCAGGCTTTCCAGTAGTTCGCGCCTTACCTACTGCAAGCTGTAGGATGGTCGGTGCCTGGTGCTTTTTAGATTATTTTGGCCCCCGTGACTTAGAAACAAGCAATGAATTTTATATAAAACCTCATCCTCATATTGGGCTGCAAACATTTACCTGGATGTTAAAAGGTTCTTTATTGCATAAGGATAGTTTAGGGAATGAGCAAATAATTCATCCTGGACAGGTCAATCTTATGTCCTCCGGAAATGGAATTGTTCATTCTGAACAATCGTGTACGCCAGGAATTTTAGAGGGGCTACAACTATGGATTGCACTTCCCGAGTCTACACGACACCAGGCGCCAGAATTTAATCATCTAGCCGCTACACCGTATTTAGAGGAAAAGGGATGTTTTATCCATGTTATGGTGGGAGAATATGATGGCATTGTTAACCCTTTAACGCTGAATTCCCCTTTAATAGGACTATACATAGTAGGGAAAGGAGTAAAAACACGATTACGATTACGCCCCGATTTTGAGTATGCGCTTATGCCTCTTGATGAGGGGAGCTGCTTGGATGATGTTCCTCTAACTCCCAGCAATTTTTACTATTTGGGTACTCAACTTCGTTCGCTTAACTTGAACATACCTCAAGATAAGCGCATGATTTTATTAGGTGGCGAACCCTTCAACGAAAAAATTATTATGTGGTGGAATTTTGTGGCCCGCACTAAGGACGAGCTTAGAGAGGCAGTAGCCGCCTGGAATGAGCGGCGTTTTATTTCAGAGATGAACGATGAGCATGAGGAGCGGATGCAAGCTCCTTTGTTGCCCTAATTACTTCGCACTTTTCAAGTTTTGATAATACTCTAATGCCATTTTTCTCGCTTCAGCGTGATTCACTAAAGGGTGAGGATAATCTTTACCTAGTTTAACCGGTAATTCAGCTTCTGGTGCTTCCCATGGCTTATGGAGCCATTTATTGGGGACTTTTGCAAGCTCTGGAACCCAACGGCGTACATACTCTCCTTGCGGGTCAAACTTTTCCCCTTGTAGCACGGGATTAAAGATTCGAAAATAAGGTGCTGCATCAGCCCCACTGCCAGCGACCCATTGCCAACTGGCATTATTGTTTGCTAAATCCGCGTCCAGTAACGTGCCATTAAACCATCGAGCGCCTTCTCGCCAATCAATAAATAAATCTTTGATGAGAAAAGAAGCGGTGATCATACGTATGCGATTATGCATATAACCGGTATGCCACAATTCCCTCATCCCCGCATCTACTATCGGAAATCCAGTTAACCCTTTTTGCCACTTTTTTAAATGGTGATCTTCGGGATGCCAGGGGAAATTATCAAATTCCGGGCGTAAATTTTTTTCGGGGAGCTGCGGGAAGTGATAGAGTAAATAATAAGAAAATTCGCGCCAACCAATTTCGGACATAAAATTATCTGCAGATTTTAAATCGCAATTCTTATCCATCTTGGCTTCCGCGATGGCTTGCCAAATTTGCCAGGGACTGATTTCACCAAAATGAAGATGCGGCGAAAGGTTAGACGTGGCATTGAGTGCGGGAAGATTGCGGCGCTCTTTATAGTCATGTAAATGATGGTCGATAAAATAGTGCAGTTTTTCTAATGCACCCGCCTCTCCCGGGCTCCAGTACTGAGAAAAGCCTTTAGCCCAATCCGGTTTTGTTGGTAGTAGTTGCCAATCACTAAGATTATCCGATTCTACCGCGGGTGTTTTACTATGAGCCTCTGGGTACGCAATCGCGGGTAAAGTCGTTTGTTTCAAACATTGCTTCCAGTAGGCGGTAAATACTTTGAAAAAATTTCCTTCTTTATTTTTAACCGTCCAAGGTTCATTTAATAAGGAACTATTAAAACTATGCACCTCAAAATTTTGTTCTAGTAATAATTTTTTTAATTCCGTATCCGAACTTATTTGTTTGGGTTCATAGCAGCGATTCCAATAAACGGAGTTAATTTTATGGGTTTTTATTAAGTCGTGTATAATTTTGTTCGGTTCGCCCTGGCGTAAAATAAGGGATAATCCCAGTTCAGATAAAGATTTGGTGAGCGCCTCTAAACTGTGATGAAGCCACCACTGCTGAGCTGCACCAACTCGGGAAGCATCCAGGATATACAATGGAATAATATACTGATGATTGGCGCAAGCTGCACTGAGTGCAGGGTTATCAACACAGCGTAAATCTTGGCGAAACCATACCAGGGCTACAGACATTTTGTTCTCCTTCTCATCAGATTCTTAATGAAACAAACCTATATTCTAGATCTTGCTTCTTTGGTGTAACTGTTGTGTTAGAGATAATAAAGATTTTGCTTTATCACCAAAAATAACTAATGCATCATAAGCCAACTGGAATTCATCATTCACTAATTGTGCTAGATCCTCTCGAGAGTAAAGAGTGGCGAAGGTGGTTTTCTGATTCGCAAGGTCAGATGACTGCTTTTTGCCGAGAACCTCAGCTGCATAATGATCCAGAAAATCATCCTGCATCTGAAAGACCAAACCCAGGTGAGCTGCAAAAGAACGCAGGCTTTGTTGCACTGCGGCTGTCGTATCTGGGGCCGCTGCTAATACCATATCGAAACAGGCTGATATGAGTTGTCCGGTTTTTAATTGATGAATTTGTCTCAACTGTTCTTCATCAACTGAAGTATGAGATAAAATAGATAAGTCGAGACTCTGGCCGCTAATCATTCCTTGGACGCCACTGGCAGCTAGCAATTTACGACATACCGTCACTACCACCGTTGCGGGTAGAAAGTTTATAAGTTGCGTTAACAGATGCTCAAGGGCCAAGGCTTGCAGGCCATCACCGGCTAAAATTGCAGTAGCCTCATCGAACGCTTTATGGCAGCTGGGTTTGCCACGACGAAAATCGTCATTGTCCATTGCCGGAAGATCATCATGAATCAACGAATAGCAGTGTGTTAATTCTATGGCGGTTGCTAAAATATCTAAGACTTCAAGTGGTAAATTAAGGAGTTCACCACCAAGATAGACCAACAGTGGCCGAATTCTTTTTCCTCCCGAGCGTAGCGAATAACGCATTGCATCACGAATAAGGGGGGCGGGAATGGCGGTATCGCTTAAAATTTTTTCTAAATTGTGTTCTAAACGATCAACGTAATTATTCATTACAGCTTTCTTCATCAGAATAGATTTCCATCAGTGATTGAGCCGTAGTGAGCATTTCAATTTTTTGCTCTGCTTTTTGTAAAAGTGTCTGACATTGTCTGGCAAGACCTATTCCTTTTTCAAACTGTTGTAAAGAGTCCTCAAGGCTGAGCTCCCCCTTTTCTAATTGCCGAACAATTTCTTCTAATTCACCGATGGATTTTTCAAAATGTATGTCGTTACTCATCATCTATTCTTCGAGATTGCGATGAGACGATTATACTGGCTTGAGCGAATCATTCAATTAAAAAGTCCTGAGGATGGGTTGTCATTAAGTGGATATTCGCTATGATCCGGTGATAGTCCATTTGGCGAATCCTCGATGAAAAATAAAACCCATTTTGTATGCAATCAATGTGGTGTGCTCCTTAAGCAATGGGCTGGGCAGTGCAGTCAGTGTGGGGCCTGGAATTCCATAAGTGAAGAGGGTATCCCTGTAAGTTCCCGTAGCTCAAAAAATTCCGGATGGGTAAATCAGCGCTCAGAAGTAACCGCATTAACTGATGTGGTGATGGGGCAAGAGTTACGAATGGACTGTGGACTTTCGGAATTAAACCGAGTCCTTGGTGGTGGACTGGTTTATGGCTCGGTGGTGCTGATTGGTGGTGATCCCGGAATTGGTAAATCGACCCTGCTTTTACAAACGCTAGCCAGCTTATCTTTACGTGAGAAAGTTTTGTATGTCACCGGCGAGGAGTCATTACAGCAGGTAGCAATGCGAGGTCGTCGGTTAGGGATACCGCTCGAAGGTTTACGCTTATTGGCCGAAACTCAGGTTGAAGCAATGATTGCTCATGCGCAAAAAGAAAATCCGCGCATTATGGTCATCGACTCCATTCAAACCGTATTCACTGAAAGCATCAGCTCGGCACCTGGCGGGGTGAGTCAGGTGCGAGAATCCGCCGCACAATTGGTTCGTTTTGCAAAACAAACACAAACGGCAGTCTTCCTGGTCGGGCATGTGACTAAAGAAGGAGCGCTTGCAGGACCACGCGTTCTGGAACATATGGTCGATAGCGTACTATACTTTGAAGGCCAAAGTGATAGTCGTTTTCGGGTGATTCGTGCAATAAAAAACCGTTTCGGCGCCGTCAATGAGTTAGGTGTTTTTGCAATGACGGATAAAGGATTAAAAGAAGTAGCCAATCCTTCTGCCATCTTCTTATCGCGGCAACCGGAGCCAACTCCAGGGAGTGCGGTGATGGTTACTTGGGAGGGCTCACGTCCGATGTTGGTTGAGGTTCAAGCACTGGTTGATGAAGCGCATGGCCAACAGGTGAAGCGGGTGACGGTCGGTTTAGAACATAATCGTTTGGCGATACTCTTGGCTGTTTTACATCGCCATGGTGGGATTGCAACCTACGATCAAGACATATTTATTAACGTCGTGGGTGGGGTAAAGGTTACCGAAACGGGCTCGGACCTGGCGCTCTTGGCAGCGGTGGTCTCAAGCTTGCGCAACCGTATTTTCGATAGTGAAACGGTTATTTTCGGTGAGGTTGGCTTAGCTGGGGAAATTCGACCCGTACAAAGTGGCCAGGAGCGTTTGCGAGAGGCTGCAAAGCATGGATTTAAACGTGCTATTGTTCCTTTTGCGAATGCGCCTAAGCAAACGATTGCCGATTTGCAGATAGAACCGGTTAAATATTTACGTGAAGTACTCGATAAAATGTAATTTCATAGTTTGAAAAGTGAACAGGGAGCGATGATGGGATTTAGCACAGAAGAAAAGGGAGCCTTTATTCAATTCCTTAAAGACAACCATATTAAATATGGTAATGGTTGGAAGAATTATTCTAAAAATGTCAATAATCCTGTTGCTTTCGTTGTGGAAATAACTAAGGATAAGCAGTTAATAGCAATAATGAACTGGTTAAAAAAGACGAATGCAACCCATCAACCGGGGCAACAAATAACGATAAGAGGGGCATCGGGGTGGCGTGACCGCACCAAGAATCCCTGTTATTGGAAAGATCAAGCCGAAAATCGTTACAATGAAAGCTTCTCTCTATCTGAAGTGGTTGGTGGCCGCGCCATTAAAGATGGTCCAGGAACCGATATTATCATTCGCTTCAGTAAAAAATATCAGCAAGTCAATTATTTAGGAACTGTGGAAAAAAGCGACCGTTTTTTATCGCGGTCTTTATTGTCAAATTCTACCAATCATCTTATCGAAGTTAGGGGGAACATGCGCATTGCCGAGCTTAGCGATAAAATGCGCGAATCGGGCGTATCCTTTCCTACGGTGAGTATGATTAGCTATGTCTCTTTACAGGGCTTAACCGCAACGGGTGGACATGGTACTGGGATAGGCGAGCCTGCATTAAGTGGTTTGATTGAAGAGGTAACAATCTGTGATATGAATGGTGAAATGCGGACCTTGACGCGGGAGCATAAGGATTTTGAAACGTTGATGGGCGCTAATTTGGGGATGATGGGGATCATTACGCGCATGGTATTTCGTGGCGTGGATGCATTTAATCTCAAAGAAGAAGTGGAGCTCTTTACCGACACTGAACACATGACCGCTGATATGTTGCAAACTTTATTGCAAAATAATCAATACTTTAGTGGTTTAGGTATTCCAACAACCTTAAAATCAGAGCAGGCTAAAAAAACACCGAAATGGCAAATCCGTTTATGGAATAAAACGAACGAGCTTCCTACGATCTCAAATAAGCCCTTGTATCATGCCGACTCACGTTCATTTTTACAACAATTTAACGTGAATGTGGGGGATTGGGCCATGAATTTAATTGCAGGCTCGGAATTAAAAGACTTATTTCCTCATCTCATGCTTTTCGCAGCACAACAGGAGTTTAATCAACGGGGAACAAAAACTATCGTAGGACATGAGAATTGTATCACTCATCACCAAGTTGGCTTTCCAGAAAAGATGCGTGACGTCGATGTTTTCATTACCGTCAAACATTCTAGAGTAGGTGAGGTACTGTGGGGTATACTTCATCAAATTGAGTCGATGAAGTTGGGTCAAACATATGCAATATATATTCGGTGTCTGCACGGAACTTCAGGCGGTTTGTCTACGACTCGAACAACGAACGAGTTCGAGTGTGTCATTGCACTAGATATCGTAGGTTTGATTAATGATCCAGATAGACCTGCCTTAGAGCAAGAGTTGATGGAGTATTTTAAAAAGCGAAAACTCGATGTGCGTATGCATTTAGGGAAAGAATTTACTCCCGGAATTAATTGCTATAGTCAGTTTTTACGTCAAGAAGATATTGATGAGTTTCAAGCTGCCTTAACGCGATGGTATAATGCCGATCCTCAACAAACAGAGCAATTTGATTTTCATCAATCGCCTTTTGTTACCCCCTTTCTCAATAAAATGCTTGCGCCTGCACCGGTGATGGAGCAAAAGAAAGTGCGCACTGTCAAAGAAGGACGCGAATTACTGGCGGTAGAACCCGAAGTGGGTGTTTCAACCTCTTCAACGCAGCCAGAACAAGCTCCTATTCATTATGATGATGCGACAAAACAAGATGTCCTGCAAAATCTAAAAGATTTGGTTAAACGTTATAATTCTGATGATGCAAATGCAAAAGTTTTATTAGCAAAAATACAAGAGCATCAACAAAGGCTGGAAATACCCTCTCCGGCATTCACGCAGTAATTTCTGCTGGACTATAAGTCCAGCATTTATTAATCGAAATCCAGACTTTGAATCCGTACTCTTTGCACTTTTTATGTTAAAATCGAACAATTTACTGCGATAATTACAAACGAATGACATATAGAATAGAGGATATTCGCACGGGTGTTTTTTCCCACAGTTCTGGGCATGAAACCGACAGGAATGCTCGTGATAAAGAAAACAAACGAATTATTTATAAAAAGAACAAATACGGTAACCCCTTATTCTCCAGATTAGAAGTAGCGTTTAGTCAATTAGCGCAGTTATTTCTCTCTCCGCTATTAACACCAGAACAGTATTTAGTGGTAGCGACAGATGATGGACAAGAGAAAATTACGGGTTTAGCAGTACAGCATTTATGCTATGTTATTCGTGCCCGTGAAAAAATTCGCGATCCACAAGGTCCGCTAACCTTTTTTCAAATTGTTGACCCAAATTCAAAGTCGCCTTGTGAATACCAAGCAGTTGCGATTGATGATGAAAATGAGGAAGACATCCCGATTTATTTTTTTGATCAATTACCGCAGGGATTTTTTACAAAATTACTTCGAGCGTCGAGTAGAAAAGAAGTGACCCTTGAAAGCAATTCGCTAGCTAGCGTCCTGGCTACCTCCTATACCACAGAGGAGGATGATTTACATAAGGGTAATTTTGGCTTTTATTTGGCTGAGGTTGGAGGAAAACCTCAGGTGGTTTTTTTCAAAATCGATCACGATTTGATGTTTGTTGACAACATTATGGGATTTGTCACCCGCCGCCCCTTTCATTTATTCCACGGGCCAAGTGCATTTGATATTAATGTTGAAGATATTTTACACTTTCCCGACTTAAAATATTCTGCGAATTCGTATTGGCCCACCAAATTTGGTTTTATTGCTAATCCTTGGGACAACAAGGAATATCATAATTTCACCGAAACAATGGCCTACAAACAGCTCAGTAAGAATAATGAGTTTCTTCATGCCTCATGGCGTGCCTTTTACAAGCACATGCTTATTTCTACAGCGTTAATAGAAGAGGCATTAGGAAAATCTTTGGACCGGAATAATGAGATTGATTCTGCCTACCTGAGTTTGGTTACCCATGCTGTTACCACCAGACTTGCGCAAATGCGCGCCGCTTTTTTTTCTATTCCGGCATTCCGTAATTTTGTCACGAATATGGATGAGGCGGATAACTTAAGTTTATTGGCAGAGATTGATGCAAATAATATGCAGGAGGTGCAGCTACGGCAGACGCGGTATCGCGAATTTTTTGCCTCAGTTCAGGAGGATGATACGCCTCTACATGTTGCGATTCGCTTAAACGAATATCGTGATGATGAAACTTTGCGTATGTATGCTCGTTATGTGAATTACAAAAATTTTGAGGGTAAAACCCCCTTAGATATTGCGCTTGAAACAAATAACCTGGACTGTGTCGTGCATTTATTGAAGCACGGTGCACAGATTACACCTAATGCTGCCGCACGCAACATACAGCAGTTATGTCAAGGCTATACTCTGCATAATCCTTTTAAACAGGAAATCAGGGCTTCACAAAATTACGATACCTTTAAAAAAATGTTACAGGGAATCGGTCATGCACATCAATTCTCCTTAAAAAGAAAAAAAATGTTGGCAGCAGACTGTATTCGTCATTGGTTCGAACTCCGCTATGCACAAGCGGAGTCCGAACAGGAGCTGACGCAACTTTCTGAAGATTTATACCGCCTGAAAAGAGAAATCGCGGGCAATATGCAGGAATGTACTGAAGAGGCGCATGCACCTCTAAAATATCTGCGCCAACTTCGCTCACGCTTGTGGATTGTACGTCAAATTCGGGGTCTTTATGGCACCAGTAGCACTCAACGCGAAATCGAACAGTTTATCGATCGCATGAGTCGTGACTTGCAGGAAAAACGTGCTTTTGCAGGGGATGCAGAATTTATAAACCCATGTTGCTGTTAGATTTTTATCCCTAATGTGTTTGCATTTCACCGAGCCTAAAGGGGTAGTCGTGACGGCATCGTGCGTAAGCTGGGCCAATTTTTGTAGGATTGTTATAAAAAGCATAGTGGGTCGCATTGTAATTACAGCAAGGTATGGAACTGAGGAAGCATCCCCGCTTACCATTCCAAACATAACCTCTTGGAGTTATTTCCAGGGTGCGGCCATCGTAACAGATGTATCGGGGTTGTGAGGCAGTATTTCCCACAATACACCCTTGAGCATAGACCCAATTACAGACAAAAAGCAGACTGCACCAAAATAGTTTCATGTTTCCCAACTTAATCTTGCTATACTCAGTATTAATATAATTAGCACGAACATTGCTTAATGCAAACAGTTAATTAAGGTTTTGTTAATATTTTAAGAGTAAAATAGAAAAATGATTTTTCCGGGAGCATGTGCATGGCCAAGAACCAAGAATTTCTAGAGTTAATTGAAGAACTTCAGTCGCTGAAGTTGGATACAAATCGTTGCGCTGAAGCCCTAGACGCACTGATCATAATTGAAGATAACAAACATGAAAAGCTTGTGGAAGCGGTCAATAAGCACCGTGCTTTCTGGAATCAAGCGTATCGTGTGAAGCACCCTGAGCAGGATCTTTTTCCTCAAGAGCTTGATGCGGCAAATAATGACTTTTTGGCTCCCGATCCAGCCCAGCCGGATTATCATGCCATCCAACAAGCCGCAATAACCCAGCGTGCGAAATTTGCTATTGCAACTAAGCGTGACGAGGTAGTGCTTCTCAAAATACTGAATAATAATAAAGATGAATGTCGTGATTATTTAGGGCGAGTAGTTGTTGGTATTTTAGAAGATCACCCTAAGTGGCAAGATTCTGAAATTCCTGATAGAGAACAACCTATACAAGCGGAAGATGATGAACCTATTATAGTTAATGAATCAGAGGATACACTTCCGGATGCCACAATTGAAATTTTACAAAAGTATGCTGCGGCACGATTTGCTATTTCTTATCTTGAGCGCCTTAATCGATTACCCAATGCGGGGATTGAATTTGCTAGCAATCAGGATTTCAAAGAATTCCTACAACCCGCGGATTTACCTCAGGACCAGAGAATACCTGAAGAAAAATTAAATTTTTTGGATAAAAATCTTTTTTTAAATGAATTAAAATTTTATCGCGAAAAAAGCGCTGCTCTTTTAGAAACACTTTACCACGAGTTAGAGCAATTAGATTTTGCTCAAGTAGATCAAACTACACTCGCGAATAAAAAGACATTGATAACAACAGCTCCTCATGATGTTTATGAACTGATTGAAGATAATCAGTATAAATATGCAGAGCTATCGCTTGAAGATGTAAAAAAATTACAATTGGCTGTGGGCAAGAAGTATTTGATGCACACGTTAAACGCTTTAGAGGCTAATGCCGCGCTGGGATATCTAAATCAAACAGCAGCACAATTACAAGGGAGCCTTAAAAGTCTCCCCCAACTTCAGGGCCATAATTACATCGATACCTTGGTTGCAAACCAGGAAGACCTTAAGGCAATAAAAAAATCATTGGCTCATGTTTGCAAGGATAAGCTCAAGGCAGATTTTAAAACAGGGATTCAAGCTAAGGACTTGAATAAATTAGATGCTGCAGCAACTCCTGAGAATTTTTATACTCTGCTTTTTCAAAAACTTCCGCATCTGGAGGCGATGAAACCCTACATTATCGATGATTTAGACCTCTTTAACGCTTTAAAAAATGACATTACCGCGCTCCAAATTCCTGATCTTTTAAAGAAAGTTGGTATCAAGGCGAACGGGGCCCCTGCTTTTACTGAACTGCTTCTTGGTCTATCCCAAGCAGATCGTCAAGCGCTGGTGAATCGATTAAATACGTCTGCCATAGTGCGTTTTTCATTAACTACCAATACTAATGAGGATGCTTTAAAGCATTTCTTGGGTGATGCGGTAGTTTCCGAAAACGCAGTAAAGAAATTGGTTGCAGAAAATCAACAGCGCGCACGAATTAATAGTATTACAAATGCAGAAATTGCGCAGATTCTTTTGAATATGTCCTTATGGAGCTTTGGAAATCCTGCCCGTGAAATTACCCAAGATCAGATTGATGGTATTAATCAGGCAATCAAAGCACGTCAAGCGAATGATGACGATTCCTATCGGGCATTGATTACCAAAATTGAAGAGATATTGGTATTACCCCCTGATTTAGCCGAGCAATTAGGCAAAAATTTTGGTATTACGCCCAATCAACCGATAACTGATGACATTAAACGTAAAATTGATGCAGAGCAGCAGAGGAATAGTGTACTCAATAGCTATGTGATTCGGCAGCATGAGCCTATAAGCCAAAATTTAGTTAATTTTATGCTATCCGTAAGAAAAATGGATAATGGCCTGGTCCATGCTATTAACACAATGCCTCAACTTGAGCAGTCTCTTAAAAGTATTGCTCATTTACTCTTAACATCAGAAGATGTTCATACCTTTTCTCAGCGTATGACCCCATCCCAAACCGAAGGTGCTTTTTTCAATTTTTTAAAAAAATTAACTCCCGAGCGTTTTCATCAGCTACAACAAGAACTACAAAAACTTAGGCTGGATCCAAACAGCGCGGATCAAAGCGCCCTGAAAGGGGAGTTGGCACGTATTAATCGCCAGATACAAAATGTTAAAAAGCAAGAGCAGAATCTATATCGGCAATTAACAAAGCTTGAACCCCTAAACCAGGTGATGCGAATCGATGTATACAATCCTGGATTTCAGCTTAGATTAAATAAGCACCAAGCTGAAAATCGTGAGATGGCTCAAGCGTGTCGGGTAGCGGTAGAGCAATTAAGCCACTATCATAAGGTATTAACGCAATATCAAGAAAATCTTGTTGGCAATTGGGCGAACACTGAACATGAAGACGACATTGAACAATTAAACAGTGAACTAACTACGGAGCTTGAGAATATCACGCAAGCTTTGAAGAAGTATCAAATCATTGAACAGAAAATAGCTCAAATTTCAACCTGGATGACAGAAAGCAGTACTTCAACTAAAGTTTATGGTTATGATGGCGAACACGTGAACTCCTACCTTGCGACTCGCGAGGAGTTAGTGGAGAAAGCGGTTGCGCCGAAAGCGGCCCAAGGTTTACAGGTACAAGTGGATGAAAACGAACAAGTTGCTGAGGATGCGGCATTGTTTAAACCACTACCGCTACCTGATGCAAATAAAGTGCGGGTCTTTGATGTAGTCCACACATACACTCAAAATAATAATCAGGTGCAAGTTGAGGGGCGATTTATTTACGAATTGAAATCTGAAGATAATCGACGGGTCGAAGCGGCAAAGCATAATACGCAAAAAACTTTTGATAATGGTTATTATGAAGTGTTGAAATTTCCTGAAGCAGCAGCAAAAGACGCGAGTGAGCTAGAAAAAGCAGAAAAAGAAACAGCACGGATGAAGTTTGGGTTAACATTGGCAATTCAAGCCTTAGCTGGAAAAAGCGTCTTACCCAGCAGAGATTATCCCATCAGGATACATCATGGTAAACGTGAGGAGCTCGTATACGTATTGGCGGCCTTTAAAGCATTAGGTAAAAGTTTACCTAAAAATCTGCGTTTTGGTAATGAGTCCATTCAGGTTTCATCCAAAGACGCACTGAGCGAACAGTTTAAGGAAGCCACAGCAGCAGCACAGAAGAAGTTTCTCAAAGATCCCTTTAAAGCCATGATCCAGTCTTGCACCGAGCAGATGCAAGCTCGCCATGCTCCGGAGCAACATAAAAAAGTTAGTCAGGCATCCAGTGAAGGTGTAAAATTCTATAAAAGCCATATGAAGAAATATAAAGAGGAAGCAGAGAAAAGACAAAGTATTGAAGGACCTACTGAGATCCCAATTCAAGCTAAGCGATAATAATAAGGGGAAGCTAATTGCGCATAAATGATTTGGCTATTGGTGTATTTGATTCAGGGATGGGTGGACTCACAGTCTTACGTCAATTACGTGATTGTTTACCCCAAGAATCATTTATTTATTTGGGGGATACCGCACGTCTTCCTTACGGAACCAAAAGTCCCGACACCGTAAAGCAATATGCTTTGCAAATGGCAAAAATTTTGGTTGAGCGCCGCATTAAGGCATTAGTTATTGCGTGCAATACGGCGACCACTGCGGCTCTACCTTTTTTACAAAGTATGTTGCCTGATTTACCGGTCTTAGGTGTGGTTGTTCCTGGGGCTCAAGCCGCTGTTGCGGCTACGCGTAATCAGCGTGTATTGGTATTAGCAACGGAGACCACCATTGCTGCGGGTGCTTATCAAAACTTGATTAAGGCACAATGCCCAAAGGCAGTAGTGAATACGCAAGCGTGTAGCGTACTCGTTGCTTTAGCAGAGGAAGGGATGACTGATAATCCTGTAGCACTAGAAGCTTTAAAGCATTATCTTGGCAATTTTACTACGGAAGATACCATTCTTTTGGGATGTACTCACTTTCCAGTGTTTAAGAAGGCATTGGAGCATTTAGTCCCAGAGGGCGTTCAGGTGGTTGATTCGGCCCAAGCGACTGCTCAGGCTTTGAAAGAGCTACTGCGGCAAAACGAGCTAATAACGATGTCGGAAGGGGTAGGAACAATTCATTATTTAGTCACCGATTCCATTAATCGTTTTCAGCGAGTAGGCGCCATATTTCTTGGGACTTCGTTAAACGCAGAAGCGATTGAACTGGTTGATGCGTGCTGATGACTCCCAATCGGTTAGGCATCTAAATTAATTGAGTCTATTCTCCTCGCGGGGGGCGGCTCATTAATTTTTGTACCGCATCATGTGCGGTAATTTCCTGGCTAAGCAGCGCATAAATTTGTTCGCATATGGGTATTTCTACAGCAAATTTTTTTGCGAGCTGCGTTACTTGTGCTGCATTATATTTTCCCTCAACGACTTGTCCTACTTGCTTTTCAGCTGCAACCAGGTCAATACCTTGTCCGAGTAATAATCCAAACCGACGATTTCGGGATTGGTCATCCGTACAGGTTAGTACTAAATCACCAACTCCTGCTAATCCCGTAAACGTCTCAGCTTGCGCACCCATGCATAATCCCAAACGCGTCATTTCCGCCAATCCGCGGGTAATGATTGCTGCTTTGGCATTAGCACCAAAGCCTAAGCCATCGCTGACACCACATCCGATAGCCAGCACATTTTTAACTGCCCCACATACTTGCACTCCCAATAAATCCTCACTTATATAAACGCGGATGTTACTGTGGTGAAGAATAGATTGGATCTGCTTTTGGTAGTTTATATTATTACTGGCTAATGTTAATGCTGTAGGTAAAAAGCGTGCAACTTCACGTGCAAAAGATGGGCCAGTGATCATTGCTACGGGAAAGTCGTTGCCAAAGCGAGCAGCGACAATATTGCTTAATAACTGATTTGTATGGGGATCAATTCCTTTAGTGAGCCAGGCAAGTCCCGCAGGCTTGATTTCAATTTTTTCGAGTAGTTCTGAAAAAGCGTGCGAGGGCACGGCGATAATGACAAGATGGGCTTCTTGTAAACAAACATCCAAGTTCGCTTCAGGCAGCAAGGTTTCGGGGAAAATAACATCGGGTAAATATCGGGAGTTCATCCGAGAGCTTGCCATATGCGCTACATGGTGCGGATGGTGTCCCCAAAGTAGAACCCGATGACCACTTTGCGCGATATGCACTGCAACTGCGGTGCCCCAGGAGCCGGCACCGAGAATAGCGATCGTCTTACGTTCCATATTAGTGAGCAGTAGTTTCAGCAGTGTTGGTGTTTTTCTGCTTCTCAGCCATCTGTTGCATATATAAGGCATCAAAGTTAATCGGTGCTAACACTAATTGAGGGAAGCTACCATGTATTACCTGAGTAGTAATTGCTTCACGCGCATAAGGGAATAGAATGTTCGGGCAGAAGCTATTTAAGAGATGATCAAGCTGATCTTTAGGAGCTCCCTGGATTGTAAAAATTCCCGCTTGTTTTACTTCTACTAAAAACGCCACACTTTGCTGATTGCTTACGGTCGCCGTAACTGCAAGCACAACTTCATAAACACCAGTTTCAAGTTCAGTGGTGGTTGTATTTAAATCTAAATTAAGCTCTGGCTCCCATTTTTGTTGAAACACTGCAGGTGTATTTGGGGCTTCGTAGGAAAGATCTTTTACGTAGATACGTTGAATCATAAATTGAGTTTCATTATTTAGTGCAGGATTTGCTTGTTCTGTCATTTTTCTATCCTATTTTAACAGTTCATCTAATTTACCCTGAGCCTCCAGGGCATACAAGTCATCACAACCGCCGACATGATGGTTGTTAATGAATATCTGTGGTACGGTGTTACGTCCACTTTTACTGATCATTTCTGCTTTCAGTTCCGGTTGGAGGTCAATTCTTATTTCGGTGAAAGCTACTTGTTTATTTTGCAAAAGTTGCTTTGCGCGGACACAGTAGGGACAATAGCCGGTACTATACATAATTACTTCAGGTACCATATTATTTTCCTTTTACCAGAGGCAAATCTGCGCTTACCCAAGCATTAAGACCACCACTTAATACGACTGGATCAAATCCTTGCTCGCGTATTTTATTCGCTAACGTGGATGCTTGTAACCCACGATCACAAACAAGCACTAGAGGTTTATCTTTATATTTGTCCATTTTCTGTTGTGCAAAATCATCGGCTTTTGCATTAATGGAGTTGAGTATGTGACTCTTTTTGTAGAGTTCTTTGTCGCGTAAATCAATAATAATTACTTCATTATTATTCATTAAATCGACCACAGCCTGGGGCGAGAGCTCCTTAGCTTTCTTTTTCTTCATGAGTAATTCATTAATAAAAACCAAGGTGAGAATGACGATAAACAGCAGCCACAGCTGCCAATGATTGATTATAAACTGGCTTAGGTGTTCCATTTTGAACTCAAAATAACAAATAATAAGAGCGAATTATCCTTATAAAGACCAGTTAACGCAAGTCACTCTAAGGATTATCCGATAAATTTTATAATCAATATTCTCGAGTTCTTTGTAATAAGACATAGACGGCCCCCTTGCCACCATCCTTTGGTTGAGCGCTATGAAACGCTAATACTTCGCCAAATTGTGGAAGCCAACGATTAACTAAATTTTTAATTACCGGGGGTGTACCTTCGCGTCCCCCTATACCATGTATAACCAGGATGTAGCGATGCTGCTGCTTAACTTGTTGTTCGATGAAATTACACAACCGCTCTCGGGCTTCATCGCTTTTACAGCCATGCAAATCCAATTTTGCCTCCCAAGGTTGTAGACCGCGTATTAACCTTTTAAATTGTTTATCAAGAACTTGCGGGCGCTTGAAAGAAAGTATGGCTTCTGATGGTACAGGATCATAGACTGTGTCAGAAAGAAAGTAAGTTTTAGAGGAGGGGATGAGTACCTGTTTTCTTCTCGGAGGCAGAGGTTTAGATGGCGAGGTCGATTGATATTTCTCTCCTTGGGGCAGGGGTGTAACTCCTCTCATATGTTCGTTAAATGCGGCTTTATCCTCATCGGATAGAAAATCGTCAGACATGGCGTATCAATCACTCGGTTTATTACAAGTATAACGTACCCATAGCCAAGGTTAAACATAGATTTTCTTCACCCTAAAGTATACATGAGGTACAATCAATGTCATTGAACGATGCCTTGCATCTTGCCAACATGGAGTCCACATGATTAACCACATACTGAAAGAAACCGAGGAATTAGGTACGACTCTGGATTTCTTGCGTTTCAGTCTTTCTGCGGCGATAGAAGCGAATTTATATTACGGACATGGAACAGATAATGCCTGGGATGACATGCGTTCATTGATTCTTCGAAGTCTATCCTTACCTTATGATATCGATGAGCAGTTATTGCATGGACGGTTAACGACGACAGAAAAAAAATATTTATGCCAACAATTAGAAAAAAGAATTAATCAACGAGTTCCTGTCCCGTATCTAATCAAAGAAGCCTACTTTTGTGATTTACCTTTTTATGTTGATGAACGAGTGCTTATCCCGCGCTCACCCATCGCTGAATTAATTAAAAATCACTTTTCTCCCTGGGTTGAAGAGAATGGGGTCAATCATATACTTGATTTATGTACCGGTAGTGGTTGTATTGCCATCGCATGCTGTTATGCTTTCCCTGATGCCTTGGTAGATGCAGTAGACATTTCGAGTGAGGCGTTGGCAGTAGCTGAAATTAATCGCGAAAAACTGGGGGTGGAAGATCAATTACACCTCATTGAATCGGACTGTTTTACTCAAGTTCCGGAAAAACAGTATGACATTATCGTCAGTAATCCACCGTATGTAAGTAAAGAAGAAATGCAAAGTCTGCCCGATGAGTTTCGCCATGAGCCGGTCCTAGCATTAGAAACTGCTCAAAACGGGTTGGCTATAGTAGAAGTGATTTTACCTCAGGCGCATCGTTACCTAAGCGAACAAGGAATTCTCGTTATTGAGGTGGGTAACAGTGAAGAGGCACTCTGTGCTGCTTATCCAAACGTGCCTTTTATGTGGCTGGAGTTTGGTGACGGAGGACAAGGGGTGTTTGTGTTAACGCGTCAGCAACTGGATGAATATTTTAATGTCGGGTAACACTTTCGGGACACTATTTCGTTTGACTAGCTTTGGAGAAAGCCACGGTCCAGCCTTAGGATGCATCGTTGATGGTTGTCCTCCGGGTTTTATGTTGAGTGCAGAAGATATACAACCTTTTTTAAATAAGCGCAAACCCGGTCAGTCACGATATACTACGCAAAGAAGGGAATTAGATGAGGTTCAGATTTTATCGGGTGTCTTTGAGGGGAGAACTACGGGTACCCCAATTGCATTGCTCATAGAAAATACGGATCAGCGTTCTCGAGATTATGCGGAAATAAAGGATTTATTTCGCCCAGGTCATGCAGATTTTACTTACCATCACAAATATGGCCATCGCGATTATCGCGGAGGTGGGCGTTCTTCGGCCCGTGAAACCGCAGCGCGCGTAGCTGCGGGGGCAATTGCGCAATTGTACTTGCAGCGAAATTTAGGTATTCAAATTGTCGGCTACCTACAACAAATGGGGTCGATAAATTTAGATTACGTAAGCGAACAAGAAATTTCTAAAAATGACTTTTTTTGTCCTAACAGCACGCAAATAAGCGAACTTGCCGCGCTTATTGAAGCATTAAGACGACAAGGGGATTCTGTCGGTGCGCGCGTAAAAATTATTGCGCGAAATGTACCTATAGGCCTGGGTGAGCCGGTTTATGAGAAATTAGATGCAGTTTTAGCCGCAGCCATGATGTCTATCAATGCGGTTAAAGGCGTAGAAATTGGTGCAGGTTTTTCTGCAGTTTCTCAGCTTGGTTCTGAACATCGCGATCAGATGAGTAAACAAGGATTTCTAAGTAATCATGCCGGAGGAATTTTGGGCGGTATTTCCACCGGTCAAGATATTGAAGTCAGTATTGCTTTGAAACCGACCTCCAGCATTACGACTCCAGCTCAAACACTAAATACCTCAGGTGAGGAAGTTACGGTGGTGACGAAAGGACGACATGATCCATGTGTGGGGATTCGCGCGGTACCCATAGCAGAGGCGATGATGGCTTTGGTGCTCATGGACTTTTACTTACGACAAAAAGCGATCAAATAAAACGAATTTAAGAGGAAATTATGGGAATTGAACTAAATGTAGCAATCGTGGGTGTGACGGGTGCTGTAGGTGAAACGTTCCTGCACGTATTAGCAGAAAGGAACTTTCCGGTCAAAGCGCTTTATCCTTTAGCCAGTGCTCGTTCGGTAGGTAAAACCATTACATTCAACGGACAGGAACATGATGTGCTGGATTTGGCTGAATTTGATTTTAGCCAAGTCGATATTGCGTTCTTTTCAGCAGGAGCCGCAGTGTCGCGTGAGTATGTACCTTTAGCTGCAGCTGCCGGGTGTATTGTTATTGATAACAGTTCAGCTTTTCGTTACGAAGAAGATGTTCCGCTGATTGTTCCTGAAGTTAATGCACATCGTATTGGGGATTTTTCGCGACGAAATATTATTGCCAACCCTAATTGTTCTACCATTCAAATGGTCGTGGCCATAAAACCAATTTATGATGCAGTTGGAATTACCCGTATCAATGTTGCTACCTATCAATCGGTATCGGGAACGGGTAAAAAAGCAATAAGTGAATTAATCGCGCAAATGGGGGATTTATTAAATGGTAGGCCCGCCAAAGTTGATATTTATCCGCAACAAATAGCTTTTAATGCGATTCCACACATCGATCAGTTTGAGGAAAATGGCTATACCCGTGAAGAGATGAAGATGGTTTTGGAAACACGCAAAATTATGGAAGATGAACAGCTTATGGTCAATCCTACAGCGGTGCGCGTACCTGTCATCTATGGCCATTCTGAAGCGATCCATCTTGAGTTAAAACACCCATTGAGTGCTGTGGATGCCAAAAAGATTCTAAAACAGGCCCCGGGTGTACAAGTTATTGATAATCCGAACAAATTACAATACCCAACTGCAATTGGCAATGCGGTAGGGCAGGATGATGTAATGGTTGGACGCATTCGTCAGGATATTTCTCACCCCACAGGTCTAAATATGTGGGTCGTTGCGGATAATATTCGCAAAGGAGCTGCTTCAAATGCCATACAAATTGCCGAAATCTTACAAAGAGATTATCTCTAGTTGGCCTATACAGGCTCTTATCTCGTGAGATTGAAACCAAAGCTTTAGCTGACATTTTTTCCTGATAGTTAAGGATTGAGCTGGGCTTGGCAGGTGTTTTTGTTTTTATCAAAGAGTAGGGGCTTGAAGTTTTTGTCAACTACCCCATATTCACATTATGTATTATAATTAAACATTAATTTCGGGTAAACTGGTTCAATATGAGTAGAGAAAAATTTCCAAGCAGAGGTGGTGGTATCCAGGGCCGGGATCCTGCTCGAACTGGACATACCACTTTTTTGATCGAGGAAACAAAACAAATGGAGCGTAATCGCCGGATGATGGAGCAAGATGGAGAACGTCGTCTTGCACGAGTTCATGCGCGTGAGCATGCCGTGGCCGAAACCCAAGCCGGTGATGTGCTTGAAAGCACCGTTGATAATGGTCTTTTGCAACATCCTGAAATAAACAATCAACATTTTGATGGTATGGATCCTACAGTGAATCCTGCACCAAATTATGGTGGTGAGAAAAAAACTAAGTATGAAAATGAGCGCCGAACTCAGGAACAGGAAAAACAGCTTCGCTTAGGGAACATGCCTCGCTTTAATAATAGCCCAAGACCTAAAGGACCTTAGGGATGACGATTGCCCAGGATATAATTCAACGAATCATGCCTGATTTTGATGCTTATCTGCGCGCCGGAGATTCCTTGGATGATATTGATGAGTATGGATTTACGCCGCTAATCGAAGCAGTAATTACGCAACAGATCCATATCGCCGAGCAACTACTGGCGCGTAAAGTTGCAATTAATAAAACCGATATTTCGGGGCGTACCGCTTTGCACTGGGCAGTTCATTACAATGATGTGGAGATGTCGCGATTGCTGCTCAAGCACGGTGCTGATGCAAATGCCTATGAGCCCTCAGGTTTATCAGTATTAGTGTATCCGGTTTTACGTGGTCATAATGCACTCAAGCAATTACTTTATCAAAATGGGGCGAAACTTGATTTTGCTGTGGATTTTATTAATGGAAAACTTATAGGCCATCGTTTTGAACTTCAGGGAGATGTTGATATTGTAAACGCGGCGGGAGAATACGTAGAGCTCGATTATGAAGGCTTTATGTTGGAATTTACCGTTAATATTTTACGAGATTCGTTGCGACGATTCATTAGTAGTTATTCAACACGTCACCTGCGCGAACATTTTCCATATTTACACCCTATTATGGATAGTTTGCGAGATGCTGCACAGTTGTTGCAACTTCAGTATCAACCACAACTGACACAAGAACATCATCTGCAAATTCAGAAAATTATGAATTCTCCTCTGCTCATACTACCTGCGGCAAGTCGTGGCCATGCTTTAGGCTTCGTTAAGTGGGGAAATGTATGGGCTAAAATAGATCGTGGAGAAAATAGTTTAAAAGAAGGCACAGTTAATATCTATCAAATTACCCAACCTGAAGCATTTAACTTGCAATTTATATTACAGTTTCTATTTAAAAAACAACCACGAAATTTCTTTCATGAGCGTATCAATGCAATTTTAGGTTTGAAATTAGTAACCCGTATGGCAATTAGTTCACAAATAAGTGGCAATTGCTCTTGGGCGAATATTCAAGCAATAATTCCGGTGGCTTATGCCTTACAAAACATGGATAAAATAGGTTCATTCACCGATGAGCCTGCTTTATCGGTTTACCACCAATGGGTGGAGTGGGATAAAGATAGGGCCCTGGATGAGAGTATTCAACGTTTTTATCTAGCTGATTACAAACGTAAAGCATCAATTGCTGCGATATTGGGTGGAATATTGTTTCAAACCTGTGATAATCGCAATTTAAAACATCTCGAGCGCGCAGAAAAGATTCTTCATATTTTAACTTTAAATGATTATGAATATATTTTGCATAGTTATTTGGAAGAATATTGCGTCAAAAGACTTACTCGTAAAGGGAATAACCTGCTTAAGATCCTCGATGACTGTGGTATTAATCCCGGAATTGGGGTAAATCCGGTAGCGACCGATTAAATCTTACCCTCACGACATAGAGTAAATCATTAAGAAAATTACTTGAGTCCTATTCCCCAACTCATCTATACTAACGATGGGCAGTACGTGGATTATAAAAGGAGAAATCTATGTTACAGTGGGCGGTCATATTCTTGGTTATTGCAATCGTTGCGGGCTTGTTTGGGTTTCGTGGGGTAGCTTCAACTGCTACCAGCATAGCCAAAGTGTTATTCTTTTTGTTTATTGTTATTTTCTTGGTGTTTCTCATTATGAGTCTTTTGGGGCAACCCACACCAGTAGTACCAACATAGATATAATCAATTCGAGCCAGGAGCATAGCTCCTGGCTATCAGAGTAAGTCTACAACGTAGCCAAATCAATCACGAAACGATATTTAACATCACTTTTCAGTACACGCTCATATGCTTTATTGACCTGATCTACCGAAATTAATTCAATATCAGATACCAGATTATGTTCGCCGCAAAAATCAAGCATTTCTTGAGTTTCTTTGATACCCCCAATTAATGACCCGGCGAGGCTGCGTCGTCCAAAAATAAGTGATGAAGCATGTAAAGGAACTTCTTCTGCGGGGACGCCAACGACGACCATCGCCCCATCTCTTTTTAAGAGATTTATATATTGATTCCAATCTATTTTGGCAGACACAGTACAAATAATTAAATCAAAATGATTTGCGAGTTGAGAAAAAATTTTCTCATCAGCTGTTGCATAGAAGTGGTCAGCTCCTAAACGTTTTGCATCCGCTTCTTTATGGATAGAATGACTTAACACACTGACGTCAGCACCCATAGCATGAGCGAGTTTTACGCCCATATGACCCAAGCCACCTAAACCCAGAATAGCCACACGTGTTCCAGGTTTCACATTCCAGTGTCGTAAAGGGGAGTAGAGCGTAATACCTGCACAAAGCAAAGGCGCTGCGGCATCCAGAGGCAAATTATCGGGGATACGGAGCACGTAATGCTCATCAACAACGATTTTGTCGGAATAACCGCCTTGAGTTAACTCTTTACCATCCCGAGTGCGACCATTGTAGGTCATTGTCGCCCCTTCTTCACAAAATTGTTCTAAATGCTCGGCACAACTTGAACATTTTCGGCATGAATCCACCATACACCCCACGCCTACTTTATCGCCCTTTTTGAAATGAGAAACTTGGGCACCGACATCGGTTATAACACCAACAATTTCATGACCAGGAACCATGGGAAATAACGAACCGCCCCACTCGTCCTGAACTTGGTGTATATCCGAATGACATATTCCGCAGTATTTGATATCGATAAGAACATCGTGAGGTTCTAAATCACGACGATGAAACGAAAATGGTTCTAACGGGCTTTTAGCATGATTAGCTGCATATCCTTTGACCGGGATCATTATTCTCTCCATAGATTTGGTTAGTAATAAAATAGGTGTAATGAACGTATAAATCAAGTTAAAGAATTCATGTATAAAAAAGGGCTCATCAGAGCCCTTTGGAGGAGAGGTTATTTATTCTTTAGCAGCCGATTCTTTTCTTCTCGTCTGATCCACTCGATTGCCCGCATTGCGTGAGTTTTGTGAATTAGAATTTTGCGGTTTACGTCGATTTTGTTGGTTTTGATTCGTTGCTGCAGCGTTTGGATTGTTTGCATTGTTGCGCGGATTACCGCCACTGCGTCGACGTCGATTGTTGGGTTTTCTCTCCGCATTCCCTGTATTACGCACCGTCTTAGGCATTTGCTCCACATTTGCTGGATTTTTTGTAACACGCTCAGGAGCTGGTGTGGTGTGTAGATGCCCTCCACCAAAAATACTTGACCATAAACGCTTGATAAAACTTGGCTGAATATTTTTTACCGGGTTTGATCCAGAGAATAATTTAACAGCAGGCTCATCATGCGCGGCTGCATCGAGGTCTTTACCAGTTACTTGCACTTCAGGCTGCTGAATTAAATTGTAACTGGGCTTTTTGGTTTTACCCACATTATCTTCTTTCAAGCGCGTGATGGTGTACTGTGGTAAGTGCATGTAAGGATTAGCTATGATCACCACCGCAACACTATGTCTTTTTTCGATATCCCGAATAAACGGTCTTTTCTCATTCATGATGAAGGTGGCCATCTCGGGTGGAAGCTGCACCTGTATTTCAGCGGTTTTTTCCTTTAACGCTTCTTCTTCGATAAGGCGGGTTATCGAGAGACCATGGGATTGAATATTGCGCACAGTACCCCGTCCTTCACAACGAGGACAAACTTCCTGTGCTGACTCACCCAGGGATAAGCGTAAACGTTGACGAGACATCTCAAGTAGGCCAAAGCGGGATATGCGTCCTACCTGAATTCTTGCGCGGTCAGCCTGTAACGCCTCTTTCAGTCTATTTTCCACTTCACGCTGATTTTTACTCGAACCCATATCAATGAAATCAATGACAACTAATCCCCCCAAATCACGGAGTCGCAATTGACGAGCAATTTCATCTGCTGCTTCTAAATTGGTATTAAAAGCAGTTGCTTCGATATCTGCACCACTGGTTGCCTTAGCTGAGTTTACATCTATGGATACTAGGGCTTCGGTGCGATCAATAACCAGTGCACCACCAGAGGGGAGCATAACCTGACGTTGATAAGCGGTTTCAATTTGACTTTCAATTTGATAAAAATTAAAGAGGGGAACACTGCTGTTATACAACATTAAGTTAGGTAAAAATTCAGGTTTTACACGCTCGATGTATTGTTTCGCTTTGATATAAGAAACATGATCATCGATAATTATTTCACTGATGGATTTACGTAAATTATCCCGAATAGAGCGAATAATGACGTCGCCTTCTTGATGAATAAGGCATGGAGCGAGCTCGTTATGATAAGCTTGTTTAATGGATTGCCATTGATTACAAAGCATATCCAAATCGTCTTGTAGCTCCTCCTGGCTTTTACCTACCCCAGCTGTACGAATAATCAATCCCATATCTTCAGGTAAGGTTAGCGCATTTAGAGTTTCTCTTAATTCATCACGCTCGTCACCCTCAATGCGACGAGAAATTCCCCCCGAGCGGGGGTTATTAGGCATAAGAACCAAATAGCATCCAGCAAGGGTAATGAACGTGGTCAAAGCTGCGCCTTTATTTCCACGTTCTTCTTTATCCACCTGGACTAATAATTCTTGGCCTTCACGAATCAAAGCAGTAATTGGCGGCTTCTCATCGCCAAAGTCTTCTAGGGATTTGTTGAGATATTCGGGAGCAATTTCTTTAAGTGGTAAAAAACCTTGGCGTTTCGAGCCATATTCAACAAAAACTGCGTCCAAACTTGGTTCGCGCCGGGTTACCGTCGCTTTATAAATATTCCCTTTCTTTTTGACTTCTCCGGGACATTCGATATCAAGATCGAATAAATAATTATTTTTGATGAGTGCGACACGAACTTCTTCAGTCTGTGTGGCATTAATTAACATTTTTTCCATTCATTACCCCATACTAGGGCGCTTCACCAAGCAGTGATAGTGTAAGGCTCATAATCTTAGAGGTTCAGAATTGAACAGTAAGTTCTTTGATCTTTAAGCGAAACCATAGCCTTGTGGACAGACCTTACGCATGTTCCCTGAACAATGAGCGGTGCATACTGGAAAATATACTTGATACGAATTAGGCAGGTTGAAAGGATTCGTGCGAAAATCCTGAGTTCATTCGTAGTGGATATAGAGCATGTCTGGCATGCGTAGGTATCTGTCGAGTACGTGATCAATTTTTCTCTGGCATTTGGTTCGCTTCCTTATATCATGTCTGGGGAAGCGCAATTTTTTAATAACTAATCAAACTCTGTAACCAATCTTGTTCATTCTACACGGTGATGGCAGATTCAAGGGTCCAGACTTCAAAAAGTTACACTTTTCTAATCATTATGCGTTATAATTCTTTGCATGATACATATTCTCATGCTGTTGGCGATCATATCAAAAAAATCCCGCCCAGAAAACAGGTTTGGTAATAATGAGTGAAGTAAGTTACAAAGAAATAAACCACGATGAAGAAGGGCAGCGTCTTGATAACTATCTATTGCGTATTCTCAAAGGTGTTCCTAAAAGCCATATATACCGGATAATCCGTGGTGGTGAGGTCCGTGTTAACAAGAAACGTGCGGCTGTGGGGCAGAAACTCAATGCAGGCGATATTATTCGTATTCCTCCTGTGCGTGTAGCTGAAACTCGCTCTGTTTTTGTCGGTGATGAATTAAACGCCCGCCTACAAGCCAGTGTGCTCTATGAAGACGAGCGTTTTTTGGTAATTAATAAACCTGCGGGAATAGCGGTGCATGGTGGTAGTGGCTTGAGTCTGGGTGTAATCGAGGCACTACGTAAAATACGACAAGATTTAAGCTACCTGGAGCTTGTCCATCGCCTAGATCGCGATACCTCGGGCTGCCTACTTTTAGCTAAAAAAAGAAGTGCTTTGAGGGCGATACATGCTTTATTCGAAGAACGAGCCGTACAAAAAGTTTATTGGACAATAGCCTCTGGGCATTGGGAACATGCCAAAAAATTAACGGTTCGAGCTGCCTTGGAAAAAAATATCTTAAAGTCTGGTGAACGAATAGTCTCTGTACATGAGCAGGGTAAGGCTTCGGAAACCTCGTTTAAACTTTTAGAGAATTATCAAGAGGCTTGCTGGCTTGAAGCATCACCCAAAACCGGTCGCACGCATCAAATTCGGGTTCATTGTGCACATTTGGGACACCCGATTATTGGTGATGAAAAATACGGAGCACTTGCAGGAGTCGACATAGGAGTAGATAATCAATATTATCGTCTTTTTTTACATGCTCGAGCCCTTATGTTTGAGTTAAACGGAGAAAAGTTTAATTTTCAGGCGAATCCTGATGAAAAATTCTCTAATACACTAAAGCAATTGCGTGCAAGGAGCAAAGATATCGATGAGCAAACATTATGATCTAATCGTATTTGATTGGGAAGGTACAATTGTTGATACTTTGGGTGCTTTGTTCAACAGCGTAGCCCAAGAGAGTGTCGTAATGGGATTGAATCTTGACCCAGATAAACTTCGTAATTTTGTGGAGCTCGGCCTTGTTAATGCAGTCAAAAAGGCATATCCACAGTTAACTGAAGCGGAAAAGACTCAGTTAGTTCATGCGGTGCAAATGGCCATGTATACCCGCTCATCAGAGATTTGGCTTATCCCTGGGGTGAGAGAGTGTATCGACAAGATTCATAGTGCGGGGGTGCAGATTGCAATCGCTACCAACAAGAGCCAATCGTCCCTATCACGTGCCCTGCAACATACTGGACTGGATAAATTGTTCAAGATTACCCGCTCTGCGGGTCAAGTTCCGCCCAAACCCTGCCCACAAATGCTTGAAGAAATTATGGATGTGTTTAACGTCAAGGCACAAAAGACTTTGATGGTGGGTGATTCCCCAATCGACATGGAGATGGCGCACAGTATCAAAGTCGATGCTGTAGGTATGGATTTTTATCATCAAGAAGAGCATGCTTTAAAATTATCAGGCGCTCTTGAAGTCTTTGCTGATTATACGGCATTACAAAAGTATCTTAAATTGTAATTCTGCGACAGTGTTGATGAATGGTCGTAATAGCACGTAAAGGAGTAGGGGTTGAGTACAATTACTGGATTACCAAATTTATTAACTTTATTACGTATCCTATTGATTCCAATACTGATCATTGTTTTTTATTTACCATTTAAATGGAGCTATGCCGCAAGTGCCTGTATTTTTGCAGCCGCTAGCATAACGGATTTACTGGATGGCTACTTGGCCAGAAAATGGAAAATGATGTCACCTTTCGGTGCCTTTTTGGACCCAGTAGCGGATAAACTTTTGGTTTCTACCAGTCTGTTGCTGTTGGTTGCCGCCAAAGAAATAGAATACATTACTATCCCTGCTATTGTTATCGTCGGCCGAGAGATAGTAATTTCGGCTTTGAGAGAATGGATGGCCGAGCTAGGCAAACGTACAAGTGTTGCTGTAGGTTATATCGGAAAAATTAAGACATTGTTACAAATGTCTGCTTTGGTTTTGCTATTAGCGTTTAATCCCACGTCTTCCTGGTGGGGTGCTTTTGGTTTTGTTTTACTATATGTGTCGGCTATTTTAACTATTTGGTCTATGGTTGTTTATCTCGTTGTCGCCTGGCCGGAGCTTAGTAAAAAAAATTAAATTTTTTTATTGACAGTGATACAAAAATCAGTAGAATGCTCCCCTGTAGCGACGCGGGAATAGCTCAGTTGGTAGAGCACAACCTTGCCAAGGTTGGGGTCGCGAGTTCGAGTCTCGTTTCCCGCTCCAAATTTAAGCGACGCTGAAGTCGCTTTTTTTTTAGAGCATGTAGTTGTTATACTAGAGAGTGTTCTGAGGCTGTGTGGCAGAGTGGTCATGCAGCGGCCTGCAAAGCCGTGTACGCCGGTTCGATTCCGGCCTCAGCCTCCATAAATGCCCAGGTGGCGAAACAGGTAGACGCAAGGGACTTAAAATCCCTCGGGACTTATACTCCCGTGCCGGTTCGATTCCGGCCCTGGGCACCAATTA
>JAFKHV010000112.1 GCA_017306715.1 Legionella sp.
AACAGACCGACTTTATGTTTAATAATTTTAACGTTATTATCTATCATGAGAGTTTTCCTTTTGGTTTTGTTTAAAGTTCGCACTTCTATCAAAACCGGAAACTCTCACCTTTGCAAGTGGGTATGTCAGATTAAGTCAAAACTAATTCACTTTATCGGAATGAGATCAGATTTTTGTCCTCACCTTCAATAATTTACGTTAAATGCTGTTTTCTTGATATGACTTTATTATTTGCAACTATACACCCGCAACACAGAGTGTATTTGATTATTCTATCTACCACGCGAAAATCAAAATCAAATCATTTCGATACATAGATTTGCTTTTTGGTTTAATTTTGATAAAATAAAGATTGATCAATTTTTATTCAAGTGACAAAGCATGCAATTATCAGCGGATGGGAAGACCATAATATTAGTAACGAATGACGACATCCAAGACGGTCGGTTTATTATGCCGAGTACTGTGACTGCGATAGGTAGAGCTGCGTTTCAAGGATGCACCAAACTTACTAGTTTGAGTATTCATCAAGACGTAATTATTGGCCCCTGGGCCTTCCAAGGATGTACCAGTCTCGATGAGCTCACTTTTGCTGAGGGCGTTAAGATCGAATGGGCTGCTTTTAAAGGGTGTTTTAGGCTCACAACGCTGAATATTCCAGAGGGCGTTGAAATAAGCGAGGCTGCATTTTCAGAGTGTACTGGCGTCACCAAAGTAAGCCTTGCTGCACGCGTTACAGTCGGTGAAGATGCATTTTCCGGGTGTTTTGGCATCACCGCATTAAGCCTTTCTGAGGGCGTGAGCCTGGGGCGTGGTGCGTTCAAAGGATGCTCCGGCATAACCGAGCTGAGTATTCCTGAGGGAGTAAGGATTGGGAGAAATGCATTTGAGGGTTGCTTTAGACTTAATACTATGAGCATTTGCAAGGGCGTTACTATTGATGATTATACTTTTTCAGGGTGTACTGAGCTTTGCACCCTAAACGTATCCCCAAGTGTTAGTATAGGTGATCATGCTTTTGCCGGTTGTATTGGCTTAAAAGTACTGAGCTTAGCTAAAGATGTTACTATTGGCTATAAGGCATTTGCAGAATGCACCGCTCTCGCTGAGCTGATTATCCCAGAGGCTGTCACGCTAGTTGACTGGGCATTTTTAGGATGTATCGGACTCACTAAACTTACCCTACTTAAAAATGTTACCGTTAACAAGTATGCCTTTTCAGGATGCACAGGCCTTACAAAGCTAGAACTTTCTCACGATGTGACGATAAATGGTGCATTTGCAAGATGTAACAGTCTGACTACAGTGAATATTGCTAAAGGCGCAAAAGTCCGTGATGGAGCATTTTACCAATGTACCGGCCTTATCACGCTAACACTTGCCGAAGGTGTTATGATCGATAGGGACGCATTTAAAGGGTGCACGAACCTCATGCGCATTATCATAAACAGCGAACGAGATAACGAATTAGTTCGAGTAAAAAAATTATTTTTAGAATACCGAAACATACAGTTTATGAAACAAGCTTGGTTTGAGAAAATTTCTCCCATTGAGAATCGGGTCTATCATCATTTGATTCAAGAGCCCAGACTTAGCCGCTTGTATGGCGTGCATGAGCACCTCGGATTAGTCGAAGATATTTTGCCACTTATCATTGCTCAGGAGGGGATGGGCCATCAAGCTTATCAATTGTTTTATAAAGAAATGACTCGATTAAGCTCTCCAACCAATGAAGACGAGTTAGATGCTTATGAACGCCAGCTTCAAGCCATTATGTTGCATGTTAACTCCACCATCCTTGCCGAAAACCAGAGGTCCGTATGTGTTAAGCTCAATGGCTACATAGATACCTTACAGGGCCTCATTGCGGATAAGACAGTTCAGCATCCTGACTTTTTTTCCTCTCAACCTGAGCTGAAGGCAAAGCTTGACGAACAGATTGCAACCGCTCATGACCTTATAAAATATTTGCAAGGCGATAAGGCGATACGCTTTACCCCACGTGCGATAAACCACTTAAGTCAGGGTTTCTTGGGTAGGACATTAAAACGATTTGAACTTCGATTGGCCGAACTACCCGTAGAACAGAATATGCAGCAGCCTCAAAGTCAAAGAGAGCACGATATCGTCAATCTATTTCGTACGAAATATGAGACGCTCCTGTCTACTGAGCGACAACAATTTTTTGGTTTTTTCCGTCGCTCACGCCTGGCGTACAAAAATCCAAATTTAACGCTAAAAGAAATCGTTGACCATGCGCTTCTGAACCGGGGACATCGGACTCGAGCGGTCTTAATGCAATTAGAGTGGCTGGATGCACAAGGGCAAATTCAAGAACCTATCAGCAGACGATTGAATTAGTAGGGCTATCTTTTTGTTTACAAAAATTTTTAGTATTAGGCCAGTAAGACCTTTGGCCGGGATCCTAGCAAAAAAGGGTAATGTTCAAATATTAAACTATAAAATTTAATCACATTCTCTGTTGTAAGCTAGCAAATTATTATATTTTATTATTTTGGCCATACTGATGTTGTATATTTTCTAATAAACAGCATTTATCAACGTTTAATAAAGGCTCACCATGAGCGCTTAACATGACCTCCGGGGTGAGTAGACTGGTTGGATCACTCCAGCCAGCCCCTCCTCAGAACCGGACATGCAGAACTACCGCATCCGGCTCCCGATAGATCAGTGCCCCTACACATATTCAGTGTTTCTGGAACATCGATGCAGTCTTACCCATTTTAGGAAAACCCAATCCCTGCATCATTCGATTAAATTTATCCCACCTCATTGGCCGGCGCCGGCCTCTGCGATTGAGCCACCTGTAGATTGTTCGCATACACTCTACCCTGAACGCATCAACCATATGTCCGTTATCCGATATGTGGTGGTAGTTAATCCACCCTCGAATAACAGCTACCGCCGTTTTTATTATACCGCGAGGGTCTCGTGCGTTTAGGTTATCCCATAGGAACTTACGTAATCCTTTGAGTTTTGACGTAAAGCGATCTCTGCGGCTCTTGAATTTCAAGCGCCAGAAATCTCTTCTCACCTTCCCCCAGTAGCAAGTAAATCCTAGAAAATGGAATATTGGTATACGTTTCCCTATTCGGTCTGCTCGTTGCGCTGCATAGTTACCCGCGGGGATAAGCTGTGACTTATCTTCGTGCAGCGTTAGCCCATACTTTGCAAGTCGCTTAGGCAGTACCCGATAGAAGCGCTTAGCGTCTAATGAGGTTTCGAATGTGAACACCATATCATCGGCATATCGGATGACTTGTGCTCTACCACGTATGTGAGTTTTATTGATTTCAGCAAACCATTCATCAATAACGTGGTGCAGGTAGGGGTTGTAAGCCGGAACCCCAGAGATGTCTGAGACAAGTCAATCGGTAGTAGTTTCATCTAAAAGCATATTCGATAAAACCGCAAGCAAGTCAATTCCAGAATTAATATTGTCAAAAAAATAGTGCCCTGTTAAATAAATATGTCGCCAAGCAACAGGTGATATTTTTGATAAAATGGACATTCCTTGCTCATCATTATTGGCCTGATATATTTCCAATAGTGTACTAAGAAGTATGGAGTTGTAATAAATAATGGCATTAGCAATGAGTCGACCACATTGATTGCTTATTTCCACCTCAATATCGGTTTTTCCTGATAATTTCTTTTTTCCTCCAACTTGCGCTATTGCTGAGCGTAGTTGATGATAGGCCTCAATACGGTTTTGTGAGCGTTGTATCTGTCGTTGCAATTTTGGATCCATTATATATTTGAGAGTATAGATACTTAGAATCAATCTGTCATACTCAAATAGAGCTTTTTTTGTCCGGTTTGAATAGGAATAGGTGCACAATTTTTTCATTAGAATGCTTTGGGTAATCTCTTTTTGAGCCAGTGTTACCATGATACGCCGAAGATTTGGCCATTCCTCTTCAATAAGATCCTGGTCAATTTTTCCAGCGGGCTTGATCAGAAATCTTGAATGAAGTTGTTCATCAGCTCCTGAATGGACATGCTCAATCTCCGTTGATAAATCAGTAAATCTTGGAGTAAACAGATATCCAAACCAGTCAAGAATCGCAAAATTAGCTTTGTTGATGCTATGCATGTCACCAGAAATGGCTTCCGGGTTTATGGATGATCTATTATGGTGCGCAATGTCAAATACATAATAGCTCTCATGATCATGCGCGCTAATTGTGCTGGTTTGCAGGGGAACATGGTTGCAGAGTAATGTATAGGCAACGACCCCACGCCCTTTGCCAAAATATTTTTTTGAATGCCTGGCTTTGGTGGTGGGGTGTTCCACACTATATTTTTGGCCATCAACGCTACCATATCGTTTGTCAAACCCCAGTTCATAATGAGGATAAATACCAAGCTCTGAAATGGCATTAACCAGAACGTTATTGGCTTCACTCAGCGTTCCATCACGAAAAAACTGTTTATAATTATGCTGTAATGTATGGTAAGGAATATTGCAAATGTCTGCCATGGAATTTAATCCATATCCCATGGCTTCTGCCATCATGACTGCAAACAACTCTCCATTAACAGGAAGTTTTTTCGAATACCGTTGTAGAAGCGGATGAAAAGCTTTTAGGAAAGAGGATCGTTCATTAACAAATTGCAGGACATCGATAATATTGTGGGGTGCTATCTGATTATAGAACGCTTCCTGCTTCTGTATATTATCCATGACGAGGTCCGGCCCCGATCCTGGTAAAAAGTTATCAAATGTCTAGTTTTATTAGATCATACTCAATATCTGCCATTGTTTTCTGCATATCCAAATGAAAAGTTCCAAATCGATTTAAATTGAATTAGTTTTGACTTAATCTGACATACCCACTTGCAAAGGTGAGAGTTTCCGGTTTTGATAGAAGTGCGAACTTTAAACAAAACCAAAAGGAAAACTCTCATGATAGATAATAACGTTAAAATTATTAAACATAAAGTCGGTCTGT
>JAFKHV010000113.1 GCA_017306715.1 Legionella sp.
CCTCAATCACGCCCTGCACTTTTAGGTCTGGCGCGAACCGTCACCGCACAAGGGGATTTAAAGCAAGCGTTAACTTTATATCAACAAGCCCTGCACAATAATCCACAAGATGTTGACGCTATTAACGGACTGGGGCGGGTATTGCTTGCTTACAAACAACCCGATGAGGCCGAGCGTTATTTTCAACAAGCACTCGCAATTCAACCCCAAAATCCCGATGCTTTAATTGGTTTACAGCAAGTAGTTGCCATTCGTAAGCTTAATGTTCAGGCTGATTCATCCATACCACCGCTGCTTGAGTGTGACCCAAATCAAGGATTAACCTGGGTTAATCAAAAGCCCGCTCCTATCCAGGCAATACAGCAAATTTTATTTCGTTGTGATCAAGAGCATAATCGTGGGGTGCAGGTTCTATTATTGCACGGGTTATTGGAACGTGCGCAACAGCATTACCCTCAAGCGATTGCCTGGTTGAAGCAAGCGCGGCAAGCGGCAGCAACGGATAATCCAATTCCCGCCCTAGAGCTGGCATTGACTTATGAATGGTCCCATGAATCTCTAACTGCACTGAGCATCTATGACAGCATTTTACAACAAAATCCAACGCTCAGGCCTGCTTTGTTAGGGAAAGCCCGGGTACTGCTCGGGCGCACGCGTGTTGTAGATGCCCAAAATATTTATCAGCAATTGTTGCGCGAAAATGCGCAAGATGTTGAAGCACTCAATGGCATGGGACGCGTAGAGCTGGCACAGCGCCAAAGCGCACGCGCGAAAGCTTACTTTCAACATGCTTTACAAATACAACCCCAAAACACCGATTCCCTTTTGGGAATAACTCAGGCACAGGCCGTGCAGATCGCAAAGCCGCAAGCGTTGTCTACTAAGACGACTCCAGCACCTGCACCTTCACTTTGCGATCCCAACGCAGGTCTGTTGCTCGTTAATCAAAAGCCATTACCTCTGGCCAAGATTCAATATATCTTAAGTCATTGTAACGGGACCCAAAAAAATGAGGTGCAGGTATTACTGTTACATGGATTAACCGCGCGGGCCCAGAAAGATTACTCTGCTGCAATATCATGGCTTAAGCTTGCAGCACAAAACGCGTCGGCTACCGATCCGGTACCGGCACAGGAATTGGCTTTGACCTACGAATGGTCTTTACAGTTTACTCAGGCGAAGCGAATTTATGATGATTTATTGCTGCGTAATCCTCAAGACCGCGCAGCACTTCTGGGTAAGGCAAGGATTGCCGGTGCCGAATATCAAATGCCCGCTGCGCGGCAGATCTATCAAGGTTTATTACAGCAAAATCCAAATGATACCGATGCGCTCAACGGATTGGCTCGTCTTGAAATGATGGATAAACGCTTTGAGGAGGCACGAGGATATTATGCGCAAGCCTTGAAAATAAATCCCCAAAATAGCGAATCACTCAAGGGCTTGACCCAGCTTAAAGATTCGACGCGCTACATGTTTAGTTTTAATCAAGGGCAGTATCGGGTTTTAGACCAGCATTCAAACAGTACCGTTTTGTTTGGCTATGCAGATATTAGTGCTACGGATCGCGTCATTCTTATCGGAACCCACAACAGTAAGCAATTAGCATTAGATTTGCCTATCGAGCCGAGCCTGCTCCCAAATAATGGTCTTTATGCAGGCTTCCAACGGCAATTCCCAGACCGGTATGGTTGGGGAGTTAACTACGAATTCCGTCAACATAATGGGTATCCATTAGAAACTCGTATCGGCGGAAATGCAAATCTGTATTTGCTGCGCAATGTACAAGTCTTTGGCGGCTTTTGGCGGGGTTTTCCTTCCCCCTGGGATAACCAACTTTATTTTTCCGGTTTAACTTATTACACCAAGCTGCCGGTAAATTTCACGGTAACCGGCTTTTGGGCCCAGCAACAATTTGGTGGTCGTAATGATTCCTATTCTTTTGATTTAAGTAAAGAAACCACAAATCACAAATTTTATGCCCTAGGCGTTTCATACAATAATACCCAAAGATTTTGGGGTTATCATGGGCGCTTTATTTGGCCTACTTTTAAAAATCAGGCGCTCGAGGGCAGCTATGAGCACTATACTTTTAATAACATCAATATTTTTGGCCTGGGATGGCGGATCTATTGGGCATAGCCTATAAAATGAGCAAGGAAAGCCTATGAATATTTTGCTTACCGGTGTTGGAGGTGCTGCAGCAATCAGTGTCTGGAAAAGTTTGCATTCGATGCATACTCTTTTTATGGGTGATATGGATCCCTGCGCGGCAGGCCTATACCTGGTTCCGCCTTCTCAGCGGTTAATCTTGCCGCGAGGTGACGCGCCGGATTATGCGGCAACACTTTTGCAACAATGCATTGAACACAACATCGAGGTGTTAATAGCGACCGTTGACGCTGAATTGCTGCCTTTGGCACAGAGCCATGATGCATTTACAGCACGCGGGATTCAGCTTCCTTTAAGTCCCTACCTCGCCTTAAGTTATTGTCGTGACAAATTACAATTGCTAAACCTGTGCCAGGAAACAGGCTATACACCTGAATTTGCAGTGCTGACCCAGGAAACACTGCAGCAATGGGACTATCCCTGTTTCGTCAAACCGCGTCTTGGTTCGGGATCGAATGGTGCTCAGGTACTGCATGACGCGGCAGCTGCGGCAAATTTGCCTTTAGATGGGAGTTATCTCATTCAGGAATTATTATCCGGCGATGAATATTCCGTAGATGTTTACATTCATAGTACGGGCGTGCCACTTGTCGCCGTACCGCGCTTACGGATGAAAGTGGATTCAGGCATTGCGGTGGCCGCGCGAACCTGTATTAATCCCGCTTTATCAGCTCGTGCGGTTGCAGTTGCCCAGGCGGCCGGAATTCGTTATGTTGCCAATGTCCAATTTAAAGCAGATGCGCAAGGGGAGATGAAACTTTTGGAAATTAATCCTCGTTTTCCGGGTACGTTACCATTGACGAGTGCTGCAGGCATTGATATCCCCCGCTTATTAATTGACGATGTGATGGGCGTAGTTCCGCCACCAGGACTTTTACCCTTTAAAGAATTAATGGTTGTCCGATATTGGGCAGAACACTACATACCGGTTACGGAGTGGCAAGAATTATGTCAAAAAATTTAGATTTATGGCTCATTCGCCATGGGGAGAGTACCACCAATACCGGATTATGGACGGATAATCCCCTAGCGGCACCCTTAACTGCACGCGGACACGAACAAGCGGCGGCGGCCGCCCAAAAAGTGACCGAGCCTCCGGCATTAATTATTCATTCACCCGCAGTACGTGCGGAACAAAGTGCCTCTTACATACGAGAACTTTGGCCGCAAGTGCCAACAAGAGTATGGCCAATTGAGGAAATTATCTATTTGTCGGCGGCCAAAATCCAAAATCTAAACCAAGAGGCGCGTAAACAATATATTCAGGATTATTGGAATAGGGCAGATCCGTTCTACTGTGATGGGTCCGATTGCGAATCATTTGCAACCTTTTTACAGCGAGTTCATTGTTTTTCAGAGCAAGTAAAAACTTTATCCGGATTGGTCATCGCCGTCGGTCACGGACAGTTTTTTAAGGCCTATTTGTTAAGCCTCCAGAATGAGCTTGTGGCGACCCCTGAAGGCATGCGTTTTTTTCGTCAGCAAGAGACGACTCATCCTTTGGCCAATAGTGAAATTATTCATATTAACAATCCAGAATGATTAATTCATAATCGCCGCCTCCCTTTATTCATGCTCAAAAGGCTTCTCTTCCAAGAGAGGCCTTTTTTTATTTAATAGGTAAAAAATCGTTAACTCGGAATACTCAGATGCAGGACTTAAGAAAATGGCAATTTTTTGTGCGACATAATAATTAGTTAAGCTTAATATGCTAAATTGATTCATAAGAAACCTAGTGCGGAGCCAGAATATGAAAATCCAAGTTATTTTTTGTGATGACAGTTTTATTTATCGTCAACGTCCTGAACTAGGAAGTGGTTTTGGCATCGTCAAGGAAAATGAAAATGCTTTGTTCACGAAGCTTGATAATTCCACAAAAGATTATCAAAAACAACTGGTAGCTGTGCCTTGGGATACGTTAGAGCAACGTGAGTCTTATGCTCTATCTCAATTTGCAAAAAGATATAACAAAGAAAAAAATAGAGAAGTTGATATCTGTTATTTAAGTAGAAAACAAGGTGAGAGTCGGCTGGACTACCTTAATAACAGCATAAATCGTATTGCCTCAATGTATGCTCATGATCAAGTGGAAATTGAAGTCTATATAGAAGAAGAAGAAAATGGAGAAGGCCCTTTTGAAATTGAGGAATATTTTAAAGGTAAGAGTATTCCATGGAATATTACCCTAAACATTCATGAACTGGTTAATGGTAAGGATCAGGTACCCCTTTCAATAGTCGGGAGCAGTCTAATCAACGAACATAAATACGATATTAGCGCATCCCCTCTACAAGCAGAGATAAATGAATTAAAAGTGAAATTATCTGAGAGTAAGGATGATTTTGTTCGCACTACCTTAGGGCATTTGGCCATTTTGTTGCTTGAAAAAGGAAATTTACACATCACAGCAAATAACGACGAACCTAATGAACGCTCAGTGCTTATTATAGAGAATCCTCTTCAGCAGCTCCTCAGAAGATATAACGCAGCGATTACCGCAATTATGGAACAATATAAGCAGTATGCGCCGAAGTCCAGTGAGCAAATCTCCAGTGAGCAAATCGCGATAAAAACCCTAATCACCCAAGCTTTAGCTTTAGCCAGCGCGCTATCTACTAAAAGTAAAGTTGGTGCATTTTTTAGTGAACCCTCCTACTGTTCGGTGCGCGATTTTGAGTTAACAACCGTCTTTCTAGAAAATGTGAATGAATTGCTTAAGGCTCCTTGTAAGGATCGTATAGATATAGTGTTAGATAATTTGCAAAATTTGAATAGCCAAGGTAAGGCGCCCTATCTC
>JAFKHV010000013.1 GCA_017306715.1 Legionella sp.
ATCATTAATTTACTCGCTGCTCTTTTTTGTTGGATTATTGCCTGCTCGGCAGTGCAAAAGAAACAGCATCTTGATTACCATGCGAACTCATCTAAAAAACTGAATATTCTTTCCGCAATGACGCTGGGAAGGCGGGTCTATAAAAAAATAAAACAGTTCTCTATATACCACTTTAAAGCTGCTTTTAGATATTGGATTAAAGTAATTAATGGACAATTAATTTACGGGGACATTTTGTGACGATCTCTCAGACTCGGGATGACGGTTTGTAAGCTCGAGATGACGGCTCGGATAACGAGATTAGTAAGCCGATCATGCGATTAATTTATTGATACTTTAACGTCATCCCGAGTGAAACGAGGGATCCCCAAAATCAATTAATATATATATACGAGAATGGAGATCTCAAAGTTTTTGATGCGTTTAAACCCTACTGAGGCATAGATTTGGCGCTGCAATCTTCTTTATTTTCAGGATCAGCAACTCCTTGAGCATTCAAATTTTCAAAGAAGCTGGGTTTCGCTTTGAAGAAGGTATGTCTGGGCTCGACTTCGATAAGTACCCTATCTACTACACCGTTCTCTTTTAAAAGTTCGAATACCCTTTTCCCTTCGGCTGAATTATTAAGGCTGTTTATTGCAACTCTGTTTTCATAGGTTAGGGCTTCCATGAGGCGTGGATTGAATTGGAGCCATTGATATAAAACAGCACAGCCTTCATCGGTTTTGCATAAGTTATCAAATAATGAGAGATACTCAACATTTTGCGACTGTGCAAAATCGGAAGCTGTGAGTGCGCATGCAAACTCTTCCGAGTCGCTCAACCATTGGTTTATTAATGAAATCCCAGTTTTAGTAGCGCTAAGCACTTGTATTGCGGTCGTGCCACCGATTTTACCCACATCTAAACCTGCGTGAGTCAATAAAACTGTAGTAAATTTATTTATAATTGCAGGAAAACTCTTTTGGATTATCGAGAGGATTTGATGCCCAATTTCATCAATACACAGATAATGAATACAGGAGGTATCGGCGAATGCTGAATGTTTATTTGGAATTAAGGCGGTAAACGTATTAACAAAATCGATTTTAGAAGGGTTATGTTTTGATGCATGGTATAAACTCGCAAGAAACCAGGAGTATATAAATAAACGTCCGTTAAATCGGGTACAGAGTAGAAAGAACGGCGAACTGTTTGTTATAGACCCGCGGGGTATAATGCGAAACAGATAATCCAGGAAATACAAAGTCGGATGCGCAGAGGTTCTTTGCGCTAATGCAGGGTTTGTTTTATAAATACTCTCTAAAATATTCACGCCCGTTGAGTATGTTATTAAATAAAAAAATGGAGCGTGCTCCATTCTCTCTTTTCCTTCATAGCCTAAATATAAATGGTGTTGTTGCATAGCTTGTACGAGTCTGGGTGAGGAAAAAAATTGTTCAAGAAGAGAGTGACTTGCACAAGATTTTACTAATATTCGTAACGGAGTTCGTGCTTGAGTTTGAAGAGGAGAAGGATTATCTAAATGTTCCATTTGCAATAGATGGAGAAGCTCAGAATTCACCTCAAAGAACGATTTCAGATGTTCGCAACCATCTTCAGACTCACAGAAAAGCAAAAAGGGTGAATCGTAAATAACGGAGCCATCCTGATTTATTACGGGTAACATAGCTTTTAGAAGTATACTCTGCTCAACAGGGTTTAAATGGTAAAATAGTCTATGGAGAACAAATCTACTCTCTGGGTAGCGAGCAAACTCGTATAGTAAATTGTTTCCAAATAAGGAGTGGAATAATTGTTTATGATATATCTTTCCCCATTTTTTGATCAATATATCTTTGAAAGCAGTTCTTATCTTACTATCCTTATTAATCATGTACTTATTAAAATAAATGTTTTGATTTTCTGAAGTAACTATGCTTTCAAAAAAATCCTCTAATGCTCTTACTCGCTGTAATTCAGGTAATTCGATCGAGCTTTGCACCTTGACCTTAGGTTGGGTCAGAGAAGGTTTTTGTTTCTTAGGAGCTGTTTTCGAGCTTTCAGGAACCGCTTTCTCCCTGTTCCTCACTTTAAATACTTTAGGTGGCCGTGGCGTAATTTCATTTTTAGGAGCATCTTCAACTGTGGGTAGAGCTGGGGGTGAAATTCGCGCTAATATCGCTTCCTCGTCAAATTGTAGATGGTTTTTCAAGATGGCTGTTGCTATGTCAAGCTGGCCTTTTTCAATATGATAGTCGACTTGCTCGAGCCATTTGCGTTTGTTCTCTGTATCGGTATCGGGGGCTGCTTCGGTAATGTTTTTTGCGGTATGGATGTTCCTAAAGAGTAGGTTTAGTTGCTGATTAAATCGATTCAGTTCGGGTTCATAGATAAATAATTCGTGTCGTGCCCGGGTGATGGCGACATACAACTGATTCAGTGTCTTCCATTCGTCTAAATCCAGACCATTTTTTTTGTAGGTTAATTTGTGCAGCAGGCGTTGACTGGCTATTGGTTTCCATAAAATCACGGTATTAAAATCCAAACCAATGGCTTCGGCTGGAGTTAAAATATTACTAGAGCCCGTTGCTTCTTGTATCTTTGCTCGCTCTTCTACGGTTAAGGGGGTAAAGACAATGATTACGGTTTCGGCTAGATTTCCCCGCGGTCGCAAGAGCTCAAGCTGCTTCGAATGAATTATTTCTACAACCCCCGATTCAGAGGAAAGGTGCGACTCCAGCACTGAATATTCACGCTTAGCTTGATTGCCATCCAGTTTATGTTTTGTATTCATAAGGTGATTGGCAACTTCAGCTATTTTAGATGCGCAGCGCCAAGTTTTCTTTAAATTAAAGCTATGATAATTTTTAAATTGTTTGGTGAGGAGATTTAATAAGCAATTACGTGCATAGGGCCAGGAGGAAAGCGCTTGCTCCGGATCCAGACAGGCAAAAAATTGCTGCGATGAGCGCACCGCCTGCACCAGACAAGCTAATGCTATCGGTGAGAAATTTTGACTTTCATCACAAAAAATGGCGCCGTACCCTGAAACGGTGATTTCGGTGATTAAGGGGTCGCGCCATTTTTTGGTTTGGAGGTGATTGCGCCATTGGGCAAGCAGGTTGATTACTTTTTGCTGCTCTTTGGTTTTTCCGAAAAGATAACATTCTCGTTTACCGAGCTTGAGGTATGCTTCGGCGCCCAGTGCGGCGACTAAACTCATTTCATAATGAATCACTTCCGCATTACCCTGGGGAAAACTGTTTTTTAACCAGTCGGCAAAGGCCTTTTTGGGTAAGAGGGTGTGCTCGGTATTCGGGGGTAAAAGCAGTTGCTCCCAGGTGAGAAAATCGATGTGTAAGTCTTGCTCCCTATCCTGAGCATACTGTTGTTGTATTTTGCGAGTAAGATTCGCGGATTGGGAGATAAATAGAATTTTTTGCCCTTGGCCTAGTTCGTCCCGTGTTCGGTGTTGCTGCGCGTTGTTAACCACGTAGTTGCATAATAAATCGTAAATAACCAGGGTTTTGCCCGCACCTGGAGGGCCACTTAATAAGAGGGGGGCTGTGCAGTTCGTTGCTTGTTGTTGGTCTTCGTCTAAAAAGAATACCTGTTCTTGATAAAAGGTGACGGGCAGAAACCGCTCTTCGGGAGTCGGCGATGGACTGAGTACGGGTGCGGAATCGAGCTCCAGGGACTCAATTTTAAGGGCCTGGGTTGTGCTCAGTGTACGGGCTAATTCTTCATAGTTATGGTCATTTTGGCTCAGTATCAGTAGGGCAGGTGTCCCTGCATGTAGGATACGCATGAAAATTAAACGATTTTTTTTATCGATTTTGGCACGATAGACGGGTTGACCTTGAAAGGTGATTCCAGTTAACCGCTTTATCTGTGGTGTATGCAGTTCATTGGCCAATATCTTGATTATTAATACTTTATGGTCGTTAATTTCGTCTTGAGTGATGAGATTGGCAAGGTAATAGATAATCATATGTTGGGCTCAGAGTTAAAAATAAAATTATTGTATCATTGTCGAGCTAAAAATTAAATTAATAAACAATATGGAGGTGTATTAATTTATTTAAATCGAGCGATAGAAGTCTAAATAAGTCAATTGCAATTCTTTCTTAATTACTGTAATGTGGCGGGATTTTGTGACTATTTATAATGCTTCAAGCATGATAAACAGACAGAAAAAATCTTAAATTGGTGCCTGTATTCTAGATCTCTTTAAAATACCACTTTAACTCGTAATTATTCCTTAATGTTCGTTGTATATACTTAACAAAACAAATGACGTCGAGTTGTAGAATGGGAAAAGAGAAACTAAAGCGCGTAAGAACCTCACCACAAGATTATTTCGAAAGAATAGAAAAACGTCATAAGCAATACCTTGAAACCAATATGGTCACCTACCTTGAGCTTAAAAATGAGCTCAAATCTGCTCAGTTAATCGAGCAGTACAGCAATCGAGTATCCGATTATTTTAAGACCAAAACGCAATACCTTAAGGACTCCCTTACACAAATTACAGTTGGCGAACAGTTAAAACAAGGAGCTGTATCTGCTTTGATGGGAATTGGTATTGGCTCTTTGGCAGGACAAGTTATTCCGAATCCGCTTCCAGCACCATCAAACATGTTTAGTGCGCTGATTGGTATTAGTGCAAGCAAGTTGATTTATGAGGTATGGAAAAATGCCACGAGGAATACGAATGCGGATGATCAAGAGGCATTTCAAAAAGCGATGCAAGAAGCAGGATTCGACAATGAACGATATAACAAATTATCTGAAAAGGTGGTTCAATTATTTCATTTTCGCGAATGTTTATTACTTGGATTCCAGGATAACGGAATCAATATGCGGGATGAATTTAAAGAGAAGTATATACAAGGGCCTGTAAATGACCAGGCGTTAAATATTGCCATAGAAACCTACTTTTTAAGTAAACTGAATGAAGTGTTTAAAGAGTCTTTTGATGAAATTTATAACATTCGTGAAGATGAAATCAATGATGAGGTACGTGATCAAAATTCAATTATCGGCTGGATTAAGCGTTATTTTCGAGATGACAGCAATAGGGCGATATTCACGCAACAGATGCAAATAAAATTTATGGAGGAATGTGTAGGGTTTCTTCGAAAACAAATGAATGAGCCCAGTTTTGTCGCGAAACACCCTTATGTGCCTATGATCGTTTCCGGATTAATCGCAGGGGCCATCGCATTAGGTGTTGGCGCCGCAATTGTAGGTGGTCCGTTGACGATCACCATTGGTGTGGTGGCTTTAGTTATTGCCTGTGTTGTTGCCGTGGCAACCTATTTTGCTGTAAAACACGGTGATGCTTTGCGTTTTAAACGAGATAAAAACAACCGCGAATCCATAGATCATATGATGACTGAAATTACACTAGAGTCGACCCGATTAAATCAGTTGATTAATCTTTCCGGGAAAACCACCGCGGCTGAGGTCGAACATGTACAGACGTATAACCAAGCGAATGTTGCCACTTGGTTTCAAACATTAACTGGACAGGGAAACCCTGAAATTGCTCGGGGATCAGCGTCATCTTGGGTGCAGGAATATGCTTTTCGCTATCGTCATAGTAAGCTGATTCGTATCGATTTGAAACAGCAAAATACAGAATTAGTAACAAAAAGTCATGAGCAAACACTTTCGATGCAAGAGTCTTTAATAGGTAATCAAAGCGCTTTGGTCAGGTTTGTGAAGGATACCGAGCGCTACTTAATGAATAAAGAACATCAAGAGTTTATTCAAAAATTTTCTCTAGTTAATAAAATTAGACAGCAAGTTTTGGAAATAGTCTCTGTCATGAAACCAGAGGTAAAACCAGAAGAGGACAAGTTACCTAAATTTATTATTGATTTTTACACTCGACCCGTACATTTAGGAGGTTTGGGTGGGATGGAGCAAGATTTAAATCATGCACGTTTAATGACTTGCGATTTATTGGAATCAACAACGGAGGCTAAGGATTCTTATAAAAATATGCTTAATGCTGCTCAAGGATTTAATTTCGCACGTACTCGAGATGCGAATATTCATTTTATTCTTCCAGGTGATGATGATTATCGTGCCATGCTTGGATTGAGTAGGCGTGGCCCTGATGACCGCATTGAGAAACAGATTACCCCGGCAAATATAAGGCAATATCTTGATAGCTCATTTGATTTTCTTTACTCCTTGAATGATCAAATAATTATCAATGAAGATAACTCAAATCTTGAGTACCCAATAAACAATCGCAAAGAATTTGTAATTTATCGTATGCTGTTATTGAAACAATTAGCAACTTTAGCAGATCCCAATAATGCTCGCGTAAATCCATCAGTGCGCATGGAAATTCATGCCTTTGTGCGTGAAAAGTTTCATTTAGATTCTGATGTTGTTTTTGCCAATATATTAAACCAGTCATTCTTTCTTGAGCCGGATATTAAAGGCGATACCATCACTGATGCTTTTGGCGCTACCCGCTCAGTCCCAGAGCTTCAGCTCTTAGCTGAGTGTTTGCGTATGGATTTAGCATATAATTCCAATGCTATTTCTCCTAAAATGCTGGTTGCTGCAGAAGCAAAAAGCTTTAAAGAACTAAAAGCGGTTGGTAGTAAAGTGTTATTAGGCTATGACGATAGTACTACAATTGGGATCGAGCTAACTTCTGAAGTGCATGATAAGATAACTCAAGCAATTGATAATACATTACTCTTTATAAAGTCGATGAATGAAAAAGTTGTCATGAAGAAAACTGGGGCTTTAGCAAGTTATATTTATGCTGTGCAGAGTCAGGTTAATCAGCTAATACATGGATTTAAAACGCTCGAGAAAATAATAGGTGTAAATCCACAACCTCATCCCTATGCTGATTCGCTGCCCAAAATACTCGCAGATTTAAATAACTTTGCTGTAGAGATAGCAAACATCATTAAAACTGCACCGAAAGCAGAGAATTTGGAGCGGTCAGAATTTCACTTTGGTGGTTTTAGTCATTTGGCAGCCGATTTAAGTGTCAATAATAATCTGAATATAGAAGACTTCACGCATATTAAACCTGTAACTGCAGAGGAATCATTCCTCGAAGAATTGAATCATTTGATCGCAAATCACGACAGTGCTCAAGAAAATTATCAAAAAACAAGACTAAAATTCTTTACATCTCCTGTAAATCCAAGAGTAAAAGAGGCAGCTCGGACGCTGGTTGCTGCATTAAATATGCTACAACGTGACGAAGAGATCTCTTTAGAGGGCCTTAAAGAATATCAAAAAGAATATAGCCAAGAACCATTGTCAAGTTTAATTCAAAAGCATCTGGCAATGCAAAAGGTCGTCAGTATTGAGGAGTTCTTCCAAGTTGATCCCCAGCAGAATAATCTTCCTCTGGCTGCTCCTTAGTTTAGAAAACTAGAAGCGATCTTAAGGAAGTTAATAATTATTAATTTAATACATCATATATATTTGAGCGCTTTGGTACTGTTGGAGAGTTATTTTCCCCGGGCTTATCAGGCGCTTGAAAAATTCCTTGACGCGGTGCCTGCAGCTTTTCCTGGCTCTTTTTGGCTTGATTAAAAGCTGAAGGGTGGGGTGTTGCAGCTTGATTAGTTCTAGAGTATGGAGCAGTTGATAACAAACTTAGCGGAGCGGCATTAGGATTTAGGAAAGGCTGGGGGCAGTACGTGGGTAATTCTCGCTGGGGCTCTGCAGGGGGATAATTAGATAGCGAAGGCAGGATAAAGTAGTTGTTTACTTGGACATTCATAGTGCATTCTGGTGCGGGCTTCGTCTTAGGGGCTGGAGTATATGGTTGATTCGCTGTGCTCGTGTCAGTTGATGCCGTTTTGCCCAGTCTCAATTTTAGAGCACTGACGATATTTTGTGGTTTTTGATGAAAAATCATGCTCATGTATTTTGGGTTTTGCTTATAATCTTCACTTGCTTTAAGGATTAGCTCGGAGTCCAGGTCCATCATCAGCTGATAAAAATTACTAATTTTCATAAATGGGTTCAGGGAGTATAGATCACCAATCGCGACGAATGTTGAGTAATCGTACTTAGTAAATAGAGAAATCAGCTGTTCCATAGTTAACCCCTCTTTTTCTTCGTTTAAGGTGATTAATTTAATGTAGCTCGATATAAATGGGTAAAGATCGTAACCAGGGGTAGGGAGATTTCTATACTGATTTATAATTGTATGCGCTCTCTTTAAAAAGCGTTCAGAAAAGCTTGTTTTACTCTCGGAATCCAGGTCTTCTAGCAAAGGATGTAGTTCTTTGGCTACATAATTAAGATCATTAAGGCTTACTAAATTTTTAAAAGGAAATAATCTAAGAGGATCCCCTAGAGATCTTCTCTCTTGCAATTCTTCAATAAAAGAAATGCCTGCAGCAGTAGCTTTAGGGATTTCACCCGTATTTGCAGTATTTAAATGACTCCGGACTAGACTATAGAAAAATTCTTGTGACGATTGACTGGGAATTGAAGCAGTAGTGGCTCTTGATTCTTCATTCCTGGAAATCTTCAGTTTTTTGGCCGCTCTATCCTCATCTATACCCTCCGGAGCAGGTCTTTTTAGGTTATTATTATTATTAAGGATTAGTAGGTATCCTAAGTCATTTAATGATGCGGTAAGTGCATCTTTTTCTAATTTAGACATCTTGGAATTAGCTAAGAGTGTGAGGAAACTCGCATTTAAATTTTTTTTAAATGCGTCGATAACTCGTTCCCTTGTCTCAGTTTTTAATTTGCTTAAAATGATTTTTAGTTTATTAGTATCGTCTTTAATTATAGCTTCACATAACTCTTTATATAGTTTACTCATAATATTAAAGTATAAAATCCTCGTTAATTTAGTTCAATTTTAACACAAATAAGTTTTGATGCTATCTTTGGTATGATATCTTATTCAAAACCCCCACTTTTCAATAAATCACCTGATTATTATTAGGTTTCACCCCTAGGTATTTCTTTATGGGGATTGCCTGGGCTGAATATTAATTTAATAAACTGTGTATGTTCGATTTTTTGTATCCTGGCGTTTTATTTTCCTGAGCAGAATGAGTCGCGGAAAACATTCCTCCGACCCGTGGCGCCTGCAATTTCTCCTCGTTATTTTTTTCGGGATTTTCCCGTAGAGAGTCGGCTGATTGCGCACTAGTGACCACAGGATTTTGAATGACCGGGTTCGTTACTGGTAGATTGGGATATGTATGAGCCAGTTTATTGTAATAAATCATAGGGCTCGGGGAATCCGCTATCACATTACCCGGAAGTGGATAATACACAACAGGAGGTGGGGTAAAAAAGTAATTATGATTTACTTGCACTTGAGTGTAATTGGGCTGCGTTAACTTAAGAGGTACAGGCTCTTTAGGTGATTCGTATGGTATATCTATGTGAGATTGTGGGCGTTCTTGACTCAATACTAAAGGAGATGCCCAGAAATAAAGTTCTTCAACAATCTGTGCTGGTTGTAGCTGAAAAACCTCCATTAAAAGTTCCGAATATTGTTTTATTTGTTTTTGAGCAAAGAGAATCAATTGAGGGTCCATCATCATCATTACTTCATAAAATGTATGAATGTTCATAAACGAAGTCACTGAATATAACTCGGCAATCGCATTAAAGGTCTCATAGTTATATTTTGTGAAGAGCTCTGCTTGTTGTTCTTCGGTTAACAATTGCTTATTCAGGTTTTCCGTATTCAGTTTTATATAACTTGAGATATAAGGATAGTCTTTATGGTTCGAAGTTGGATTATTCTTTTCCTTAGTAATAACATTAAGAGTTTGCATAAAAAATTTCTTCATAAACGTTGTCTTACGAAGAGCATCTAAGTTCTTAATTACAGAATTGAGGCTTTGCGCAACCTCGTCCAAGTCTTTAAAACTGTGCAAGCTATAAAAAATCCTGATACGATTTCCGTTAAGTAATTGCTTTTCTGCGTAATTGATAAACTGTTTGCTAGCAGAAATCTTGGGTGGTGTTGTTACCGTTTGTGCTCCAGTATTTGGGGTTGGTGAAATGATATATTGTTGCGGGTTGACATGACTCTGTATTTGTAGAGGTGAGCTTAATTCCGGGTGGGGTTCTATCCTCGCTTTTTTACGTGCGTGTTCTTCATGGAAAGATACGGGAGCAGCTCTTTTTTTCAAATTAATTTTCTCACCGATGACATATCCAAGCGCATTTAATTCAGTAGTAATTTGCTCTTTTTCACCTGCGGATAAATTTGAGCTCATTAAATGTCTGGAAAAATCCTGAGTTAATTTCTTTTGAAAATCTTTGACAGTTCTTTTGTCCTTATTTTTCCTCAGCTGCTCAATAATGTCCTTAATATAAGTAAAATCATTATTTGCTATTGCGCTGCATAATTTGTTGTATAGTGTGCTCATAGGATTTAAGTAAAATTTCAAAATGTGGTGCAATTTTAGCACAATTAAATCTTTATGTAACCATGGTGAGCTAATAATGGATGAAAAATTATACTAAGCATGACTCAGATCAATGAAATTATTGATGGCGGGTGCGTTCGTTGTAGATGCTGTTGTTTAAATATATGGCGCGTTATCTTCTAAGGTATATTTTTTTACCAGAATATTAATTTATATTTAGACTTTATATTTACATAGGTTCATTAACCTGAGCACTATTATGCCTGATAGAGCAGTCATTTTATTTCATAAGTTTAATCATGCTATGTACTTGATCTTGAATTATTATATTTTTTAAGTTCTCAACTGTTATTACATCCTGTTTCAAATTATTTTCGCTATTTTCCCCTGGAATTATATCTTCTAAATTGTTGCCGTTAATACTATTTAGGTTCCGATTCATGCTTTCATCGAGTAGAGCAGGGTCTAATCGCTTGTCCGTGTTCAAAATAATAGATACTATTTTTTGCCGCATTTCAGCTGAATTTATTGAAGCCAGCAAAATGCTTAGATCCTCAACCCTAATCGCTCCGTCTATGAATAATTCATTGACTGCGTATGCAGGGTTAGCGCCTAGCTTGATTAAGTGCGCGACTTCTTCTATATGAGCACCACTAATGCACCCTTTTAAGGCTATATTCAAATATTTTAGACAATTAACGGTTTCCTGATTCATGGTAATGGCTGGTTGAATTTGAACCCCAAGACAATTAATCAGTTCTTTGTAAAGAGTGAAGTGCCCATTTTTAGCCGCTTCCTGTATCGCTTGAGGATAATAGTTAGTGCCCGCTAAAAGTTCAGTTAACCATTCCTTTTGATTGGTAGAAGCCGCTCCAAGAATAGCCATCAAAAGATATTTGGGGGAAGATTTAAGAGCCATTAACACGTGTCGTTTATTGCCCGCCTGCGCATAACCGTAGACAGCATTTTTCTTTACTTCTTCCTCTATATCTGGATTGGCTGCTATTAAACGAAGTGCTTTATCATTAAACCCACCTCGACAATATCCGGCAACCGCAAAAGGAATTAACTCTTTATGTTCTCGATACAGAGTTTCTACATCTTCAAAATGCCCTCCCCAGGCGTATCCGTAAATTGCGTCTTTTTTATTGCCACCCTCTGCAATCAAGTAATTAACTTCCTTATCATGGTGCTCATAAGCTAGTTTAACCGCCAGATTTTCACCATTAAAATTGAGATTTAGATATAATTTAGGAAAGGGAAGAGTCATGCATCAATCCTTGGTAAAAGTGAATGTTTACTCATTATGAACATATAATAACATTGTAGTCTTATGTAAAGAGCTTAAAATCACTTTTAGACCTGTTGCCTCAATGAAAGGTGTTGCCGAAGGAGAAAAAAAGTACTGAGTCGTTGCCTCAGAATAGGTGTTGCTTTTGAGAGGTTTTATTAGAGTTAAAAAATAATTGTTATTGAGCCTGGTGGGTATGTGGGCGAGAAGCGTGTGAGTGTCAACAATAGTTGTGAGTAACGTCTTTTCGTTATTCATAACTTTGTTCACACGTCCCGTAGGGCACTGGCTGGTCCGAAGGACTCGTCCATCATATCCATAGGCTTTATATTTACTTTCATCCAGGTTTTTCATTAAATGGCCTTTCTCTGTTTTGTCTCTTGAACATGCACGAGCTTAAAGAGTAATTTTAGCTTCTTTTGGATGGTTTTTTGTAAATCGAATGGGTCAAGTGTAATAAATTTATCCTGCAACGTTTTTTTCTGCTCTAAAGTAAGGCCACTTGATTCCATTAATCGTTGATAGGGGGTTTGTGCTTGGTCATATTTTTTCTTAATGCGTGATTCAATACGTACTTTATCAACGAGTTTAATACAGGGGTAGAAAAAATTAAAAAGAAGTGAGAGCTCATGAGCATATAAATCATTCATCAGTTTGACTAACTTTGGATTATCAAAGCGATGGTAACCAAAGACTTGCCGCACGTGAGTCCAATTTTTTTGCTCAACATGTGCATTATCGTTACTATGATAAGGCCTTGATCGTGTAAATTGAATCGATTGTTTTTTTTCTGGCCGATCAGTAAAATAACGAACAAGATGCCAATTGAGAAATTCTGAACCGTTATCACAATCAAAACCTTTTATTTCAAAGGGTAAATGGGCTTCTATATCTTGAATGCCTTCCATGATCCCAGTCGCTCCTTTGTTCCAGGCAGCACGCATTTCTGTCCAACCGCTAAAAATATCCGTTAATGTAATCGACCAGACAAAATCACCCATTAATGAAGTACCACAGTGTGCGACCGTATCTGCTTCCATAAAGCCGACTTGTTTTGAGTCCCACTGATTGGTACTAATCGGAATTTGTTTCCTTAGAAGACTTCCCGGCTTAGTTCCACTTAAACCTTTCCCATAGCGTGCTTTAATGGGTTTTAGTAAACGATCTATCGTAGCAGCACTCATTGATACGAGTTGAGTCGATACATCCTCTGATAACGGCTCATGGTGCTTTTCATAATGCGGTACCCATAAAGGAAGGGCCCTCTTTAACCGCTTACCACACATCTGATCCGTAGCAAGCCATATCTTTTTAAGCGGGTCCAATAATACATCCGGCTTATAAATTTTCTTTTTACCCGGTTTTTTAGGTTTTTTATCAGAAATTGGCGCTTGTCTTAGCAACCGTGCTGCCGCTTTTCGATGATAACCATGGGTTTCGCAAAAGTCATCCAATATACGCTTTTTAACCGCTCGATTACCTCGACGATAACGATAACGCTGTGTTTTTAAATATAAATCCATGCTAACTGCTCCCATTTTGCTTCTCCCTTCGGCAACAGCAATAATGAGGCAACGATGCAATTTACATACTTAGTTAATATCTCCTTCGGCAACAGGTAATTTGAGGCAATTCGTAGAACTAAAATTAACTAAATGATTTAATATTAACTTAATATCCGCTTGTTATACTAACACCAGTTATTGAGTAATTTGAAAATATCCTGCTATATAGGGTGAGGATTGTATAGTGCCTACAATTGAGCAACTTAATTCCTTAGTCAATGGGTATCTTAAAACAAAAACAAAAGACAAGATATCTGATCATACCGCTTTTATAGAGGCCGTCGCTTTTTTTGAAAATGAATTTGGCGATTTACTCAATTTAGAGGCTATTGCAGCTGGGAATTCTGAATTCGATGTCGAAAGACGTTTATTTCATACTTTTTTAGATCAATCTTTAAATTATCACGAATCGGATAATCGCTTCATTTTTAGTAAAATTAATGCTCATGCAAGTGTGTGTGTTATCCGTCAAAACCTTGATGTTAGAGATATTAGAAGCTTATATAGTCATAGTTCTAATCTGGGTATTCGAGAAAAATATCTAAAAAATATATTAGGAAGTCAGGAGTGGTTAATTGACCTTGATTTAGAACGATCTCTTGAGTCAATGGGGCTAAGGGATAAAATTCGGATCACTCGTTTTAATCCCAGTGACATTGGCATGCAATTGCATTTTGCTCGTGAAAAAAATAACGACACCGATATCTACTCACTTCCTTTGTTGCTAAATAAAGGAAGTGAGGGGCGCCAATCAGGTTGTCATTGGTTTGCTGCGGTTATCACTGTGGATACGAATACCAACACCGTTTCTTATAAAATCAAAGACAGCTTTAGGTTAAACGAAAACCAGAAAAAAGAAATTGCTCAGATAATAGAAGAGGGGATTAGGTTTTCCGAGAAATCAACTAGTTCAGGGGTTGATTCTACCTTTGAGGCATACCCCAATTCATTGATTAATCACCAATCGTGTCACATTATCGGTGAAGCAACTCAGAAGGATTCATATTCCTGCGGTTATCGAGCATTACACGCTTTATTAAATGATCCTTCTTTAGCCGCGATGGTTAACTCTAATACTAAAGCAAAAAATTATGCTGATTGCACTTCATCCAGCTACGCTTTAGTGAGGCATTTTTATCAAGAGCAATTAAACAACCTGATTGTAGATAAAGAAAAAGTAACCCACTTACAAAGAGGTTTGGATTTTCAATCCTCATTAGGTCATAAGGATAAAGTTCAGCTTTACCCAGAACAAGTTGTACGTTATCTGGATCAGATTAGTTCGCCAGTGTTAAAGACAACAGGAGCTATTGAGCCATTATCGCAATTAAATCCAATAGTCGTCAAAAAATTAAATGAATTTAGTATCTTAAAAGACATTATTAGCTTTCCAGCCACAGAGGATAAAGAGCTTACGCCACAAGATTATGATGATTTTTTATTAAACACGCATGTGAAATTAATTGAAAATCATAAAATTCTTGAAAAACTACACATTGTGCCCTGTACTTCCGTAGCCCTCGATGGCCTAAATTTTTTCTCTGCAAATGAAGTAATTTTAAAAATTAAAGAATTAGTTATTGAGATAGCTGATATTCCAAATGAATCCGTGGCGGGTTTTATAGAAAAGTTCAAGACATTGCTTATCAATATGTCAGAAAAGAACTTGAAGAAACTTACTATTTTAGACAATAACAACAAAATTAATGCCGAACTCTGGCAAGTAATCGTTGATGTCATCAAAGCCCGGGAAATTAAAGTTGATATTCTTTTGCCAGAAAAATTCAGTTCCACTAATCTTCAACGTGAAATCGATCAGGCTGTTTCAAATAACCGTTTCATGAGTCCCGCACAAAGCTACCCCCTAAAATATGATGCCGAGAATCACCCTGTTTCCAATGGATTCAAACGTACCAGACCGCGTCAGGATCCCGCAGAAAATATTACGGTAGATATTGAACTGCAACAAGAGCAACAAGCTGAAGTAGCTGTTGCAGCTCAAAAAATGAGTGCACAGGGGAATAATTCTGAGGTTGGCGAATTAGAAGTCCTTTCAGCGGCTTTGTTCTCACAGTTTTACTCACAATTCAATAAGGGTAGTTTTAAAGTTTCTCGAAAAAGCTATCTCATATCTGAATCCGATGCAAAAAAAAGATGGCAAAGTTGGTTCGGTCATGTTGATAAAGAGGGCAGGGAAATTCTAAGCCAGCAATTATCCGGGATTACGATTCAAGCATGTGAACGGCTTCTCGATCATCCTAGACAATTTAAAATGGGTGTTGATCTTAATCATTTGCCACAGGGTTTTTCTGTTTTAGAATATCCTGCTGGAACGGGCAAAAAAGTATTACATTACGATGCATTGAGTTTTGCGCTACATAATAAACGCAATCCTGTTGCTGTAGTGATTACCGAGCCCCCTAGACCCAAGCCTTTACCTCATCGATTATTGCTATCCGTAATGGAGGGGTTGAATCAAGGATCGGAAAGGGATCAATTAATCGCATCCAAATGGCAGCAATTACAGAGTAATCCCTATGATCGAGAGGCAAATTATCTCTTTGCTGCGTATCTGCCTAAGCTAATGACGTATAATAAAGAACAGCTCCTACAACTTTTTAATCTGACTTTTGAACAGAATCACATTGATAAAGAGCAATGGGAATTAATTATTACCCAAACATCCATAATTGCTGATTTATTTGCTATGTCAATGAGTCTAAATAATCCATATGGACAAAAGTTGAGTGAATTATTTGGTTCGAATCAAAAAGTTCAGGCGGTTGTAGAACTGGCTAAGTCCCTTCACCAAAATCCCCCCAGGGTGCACAGTGCATTGCTTGATCAATTGTTAGCAGAAAAGCCGGGTTTGCTTAATCAATACCACATGTGGTGCAAAAAATTATCCTCCGTAAATGCTGATGCATTATTACAAACATACAGCGAGCTGGGTGAGGTTGGTTTAGACCAATTATTCTCTTATTGGAATGATATTCGCCTGGATGTTTTACAGTCTACATTAGACGCTTTGTTTACCAATGGCGAAAGTTATGTACCGTTCATGGATAAGGGATACCAAGAGGCCTTGGCTGCGATCGAGGGTTTTAGCGGTGCCCAAAAAATTTGGTGGGATATATTACTCAAAAAGCATGGTAAAGCTGTTGGTTATGACGAATTACTCTTTCTCGTTGAATCATTTAAGGCGTTTAGTAAACAGATTAATGATAAAGGATTAAAATTTTATAATCTTTCTGCCGACAGTTTTAAAGATACAGAGAGTATGCCTATTGCCCTAACCAGGATGCTGACTATCCTTAATAATTGTCAACAAAGAGATGTACAGGCGCAATGGGAACAGCTTAGTCAATTATCTCTGGCTCCAACCGGGGCAATTCGGGCTATTAAAGATGGTGAAAATCAGGATAACAAATGTTTGTTTGTTATCCCCGAAATGAATGCGGCTCATTACAGCGTACTTAAGGGATATAAAAAAGCTACTGATGACTGGCACGATTTAGGTAAGATGACATCACTCACCGAAGCTAAGGTGGAGTTCTACAAGGGTATCGCCCATCAAAAACATCGCTTATCCATATCATTCTATGATCAAGCTTTTGAAAAAATTAAAGCTAAAAATTTTGAGTCTTCAGTTCAAGTCATGTTAGCAGCACTGCTGTACTGCTCTACCACAGGAGTTAAAAACGAATTATTTTTAAAAGACGAAAACGAATCTTTAAAAGAGTGGGATAATATTTTATCTATCCTGGATAATTTGCCTTTACCAAAAATTATTAAAATTCCAAAATTGGTGAGTAAGGTTCGACTTGACATGATTGATAGTCTTTTTCAATTGTCACAGGTTCCCTCATTGCCGGTGCTCGATCAGCTGTTTAAATTAATTTGCAATTCAGTAAAATTAGAAACGTCTAATCCATTAAAGATTAAAGCTGAGCTCGAACAGAAAGTCGATTCATTACTTCAAATGTGCACTACACTAGAGAATTTAACCCGCAAATATGACGGATATGATATTCAGTATGGCGACGCAATATATGAAGGAATGAAATTTTATAATGTTCATGATTTTGCAGCGTCTGGTCAGAATTCCATATTCCACGCTCATTTGGAAACTGCAGCAAAAATCACAGGCTATAGTTACAATGAAAATCAACAAAGCATTGAGGCTCCAACCGAATTAAGGAAACTGTTTCTTCGTCTAATAAGTACGTTCCATATTACAAAGGAAGATGCACAATCTATATCGGTAAAATTAAGCAGATTTGAGGACCACCGGTCAAAGCGAAAAGCTGCCGAATATACATTGCAATTATTAACTCAAATTGAATCAAATGATATTAATAACACGAAATTAACGTACCAGGATTTAAGCACAATATTGGACGCCACCACCCAATCCTATTCTGCTGGCAGCTTAATTAACAAAACTAATATTGAAAATACCATTAAAAAGAAATTGGAAGCCTATTTTCCCAAGGATTTTTTTAAAAATTTACAAAATCAGGAAATTTCAGCACAAGTGCTGGGTCTGCTCGAGAAAGAATTCCCACTAATGGAAGAAAAAGAACTTATTCTTGCTGTGTTAAAACAATTTAATGAGGCTGGAGAAAGTTTAAGCTTTGGTGTTGTGGTTAAAAAAATTGCAATTATTGTTGGGGCAATGCTTCCAAATGAAAGGAGAATTTTTTTAAAAGATCTACAGAGAAGTGAGTTGTTTCATCCTAACCCATCCAAGACTGATGAAAAATTACCCATAGAGCAGTTTGATGGATTATTGGACGCAATGATGTCTCGCGGACATGTAAATGACTTTATATATTTACTGGCGCAGCCAGGAACTCATAAAACCGATGGACTCGTTCAAAAAGCAAGTTTGTATTTATCCACTATTTTGCCGGATATAGAAAAGAACACGAGCGATGTTGTTTCCAAAATGGAAACGTTACCACTAGCGACTGAGTTTTTATTGAAAAACCCTATCGAGACTTTAACTGCTACCCCAGAGGTAGAGAGAGCAGATCAAGATATTTTTAATGACTTTAAAAAATTGATGAGTGATCTGTTAAATAATCTTTTAAACGACCAAGAAATAGATTGGGTTGCAATGCAGACGGCGGCAGAGTATTTCAGGAACAATTTTTCTCCAAAGTTCAATTCGGTTGATCTTTTGCTCGATCAAATTAAATTGAGAATCAAAAAGGCATCTCCTGAATTACCGCAACCAAAAAAGGATGTCAGTCAAAATCAAAAAAGTGGTAAAGGGATCGAAGAAGCTTTTAAAGCTTTTGGAAATATGGTTCGAAATTTATTTAGTAAAACACCACAAGAAACTTTGAAACCAGCCCCTATAATAGAAACTATAGAAGTAGAGTCAACCCCAAAATTAGATAAAGAATATTTAAATACGGTATTAAAAGACCTTATGTCGGAGGAACAAAGACGTGCATGTTATCCGGGTATTTTTCATGATTTATTTAAGAACATTTATAAAGTTGCAGAGCAGTATTCTGGAGCAAAAGATTTAATAATCGAGTTTCTCCAAAGATACATAGAGAATAATAAAAATCCGGCATCATTGACAGTGAATGTGTGGAACGCAGTGGTGACTCTACAACAAGAGTTTGACAATTTAAACGATTCAAATGTAGTTCGCTCTCTATGTTATCATTATTCTGGCGGTAGAGGGAATTTTACACCGCAAAATCTTCTTGCTTTGATGCAAAGTGAAAATTTTCAGGCCTTAGCTGATAGCCATAAAAAATTAATACTCAATATTGTGTCTGTTTTACTTAATAATGAAAAATATTTTGAAAGTAAACAAATCAATGAAATCATAAGCCTAGCCAGTGATAAGGGATTTGGTGAGTCATTTATAGGCAAATTAAAAGAGTTTTATACAAATGCACCTTATCCTTCACTAACTCAAGTCATCCTCTGGCATGAAACCGAAAAAAATTCAGCAAATTATTCTGAAGCGTTAAGCGAAAAATACGCCCACTTTGATCGACGACCTTGCTCTAGAGAGATTGGTGGCGAGTTAGACACTAAAAAAGGGAATGGTTTTGAACTTGATAAAGCCAAGGAAAAGGCGAGTCAATTTGAAGGTATTGAATTTTTAGCAGCAGATCTACAGGACATGGCGAATGAGTGCGTTAAGGCACGTGATTTATCCACCGCGCTGCTCCTTTCAGAATTTAAAAAATTTCGTATATTACCCCGAGATCCTGAATTAACCTATGTTAAATTGGTAGCGATCACAGCAGAATTACTCTACCGCAGTAAGGGTAAAGACGGAGCTATAGGCAGTTCCTTCGAGATCAATACCACTCAATATCTTGCAGTATTAGGAACTTTAAATTCTGGAAGTCACAATACCAGCCAAATTGGCACCGGAGAAGGGAAGTCTCGTATTATGGCTTTATGTAATGCGTGTCAATTTGCTTTGGGTAAAACGGTCGATTTCGTTACCAGTGATGTGCAATTGGCGACCCGTGACTACTTGGAATTTCAGTCATTTTACAATCTATTGGGGGCACGTACCAACATCATTTTGGCTCATACACCTGCTGCTCAATATTGTATTGGTGGAATTAATTATTCTGATGCATCTAATTTGAGTTTGTTTCGTAATAAAGCATCCAGTACTGGTTTAGGTCAGGTTGTAATTGATCCAAAAGCAGAAAATCGAAGCCTTATGTTAGATGAAGCGGATAAAACCTATTTTGATGTTGCTGATACTCGCTTTAATTTTTCTACCGAAGGCGATGAATCTCTTAAAGGATTAGAGTGGATATATCCTTTAATGATTGATTTTTTTGCTCAGGATGATGTGAATAAAAATACAGAGTTTCAGGATTTATACTATCAAGACATTGATGGATGCAATAAGGCGTTTTTTAAATTTGCTACATCCAGGCTCGAATCCGATCAGGTAGCAAGGCTTAAAGCACTCCCCCAAGGACAAATCGAGTCCTGGCAAGAGGCTGCAATAACGGCTCGCGCTTTAAAATTTAAAAAGCATTTTAATATAAAAGCCGACGAGCATATTAGTACTCCTTTTGGTCCAAAAGTAGCAAGTGAAGCGCAATTGATAGCAGATAAAAGGGGCTCTAAACATTCTAAATTTTCATATGGGGTGCATCAATGCCTTCATGCTCGTTTAAACAAATTAAAGGAAAAGCCGCAGTCAGAAGAATCGATTGACCCATCCTTATTAGAAAAATTAAAAAATTGTAAAACATTTTTTCATGTTGATGCCGAAAAACAGATTATTTATTCCTCAACCAGTAAAAGCTTATTAGATGATTATTCTCAGGGAGGGGTGACCGCAGTCACCGGTACGGCTGGATCCCTCATTGAGCAACAGGAAGCCACTAGTTTATATAGCAATATGAAGTTCATATCTGTTCCCAGACATAGCGGGCTAAACAGGGAGGACAGACCCATACGCTTGACCGCAGATGAGAAAGATTACATCAAGGTATTGGTTGAATACATCCAGGAAGCCAGACGGAATAATCAACCGGTGCTTGTGATTTGTAGTGATGATGTTACCAGTGAAAAAATGCAAATTAAACTGAGTAATGCTTTACAGAATAAAGAACCTGTAGGGGAAATGCAGCGTATCGACAGTCAATTAACCTTAGAAAAGGAAGCTGAGCTTATAGAAAATGCGGGCAAACCGGGAATGGTAACCGTATCCACTGGTATGGTGGGGCGAGGAACTGACATCCACTTACATGGTGAAGCAAAAACTCAAGGTCTTAAGGTGTTACTTGCTTATCTGCCTCGTGAACGTGACATGATGCAAATACTAGGTCGTAGTGGACGATTTGGTGCTCGTGGTGATACACGGATTGTTTTGAATAAAGTGGATCTCAAAGCGACTTTAGGTAAAACTACTTTGAAAGAAGGATTCTATACCGCTCCAGAAACTTATATTCGCCAGCAGCAAGCATTGATGGATAGAAAAAATCAATGTGAACGATTAATTAAAAATACACTCAGTGATTTTAGTAAAAAAATCACCGATAATTTTTTTAAGGAATTTTTAGTAAATATAGAACCAAATCAACGTAAAGAATTAAGCCCGGCATGGATAAAATTTGTTAAAGAAAAAGATCAGCATTGGAATTCTGTGTGGAAGCAGATTATTAAAGAAATGGATAAAACGAATCCAGAACCTGAGGTAATTAATAAACATTTAGCGAGTCATCAGAAAAAAACGCAAGAGTTATGGGATGATCTGAGCCGTGAAATCACAGCGCAGCTCCATAAAGGCCCTAACAATTCTGACAAAAGTCTAGCTAAACTTCCTCATAAAGAAGTAGGTGAACTAAAGCTGGATAATAAAACGACGCAATTAATAAACGGGTTTGATGTAAATAGACTAGTCCCACACAAAGTCAAAATTCATGATAGATACGATCCAGCTCATGATGGACGGGCAGTGGTATATAGCAGACCTTTTGAAAAATTAAGAGCATTATTCAGGGGAGAGCGAAGATTATTTGCTGATTTTAGAGCATGGAGAGAGGGACATGGAATTCTCTTCCCCAACTTGCGCGCTTTTTTGAATGGACATATGAGTTTTAGTCAATTTTTGTTTGGTTACGGGAAAGATACCAAGAGCTCAGAAAAAAATCCTGTAGAGGTTAAAAGTTCTGCTGCCAAAGTAGAGTCAAATACCAGTAAAATGTTTTACTCTTCTAATCAACTCATTTGTAATTCTTTAGAAGTGTTACCTGCTAATGTGGGTAAAAAAGAGGCAACAACCGAGATTAAACCGGAACCTAAAGTCGCCTGTGAGGAAAAACCTGGTGAAAATGTACCTGACTCACCGAGAAGAGTGCCGCATCGCTGGGCCAGATGAAGTATCCGATTCAAAGTTTAGGGGGGTATCTTTTGAGAACTGTATATGCAGAAAACCCTATAAGTGAAAATATGGGTGCTGCTATCTTTTTTTCCAGGTAGCCGATTTAGAAGGAACAGAAGTCTGTACTAACTGAACCCACAAAGGATAACCTTGTCTCAAGGCGATATTTAGTCATACAGTTGCTTGCTTTCGTTTATATCGGATTAAAAAAAAATTACTATTGTATCCATGATGAAGAAATAATGTAGGGGGCGGCAAAAAAAAAGTAATAATTGCCGGAGTTTAAATTAAATTACTAGACCAGTTCTTTAAATTGTGCCTCCGTAAGATTGTCAGCCTTGGTGATGCATTAAGAATGCAATCTGTTTAGATGATTTTTTTGGAAAATTTTCGAATTAAGCTATTTTGTCTTGCAAAATCTTTGTATTAGCCGTGAAATACTTTCTCAATATTTAAAAATAGAAGAGACTATTTGGTAATGAATGTGAAGCTATTCACAATAGCTTGGATGCTTAATTAAACAATAAATTTCTGCTCATCATTTAAGCAGTGCTGTCTCTTTAACTAAGCAGGGGAAATATGTGGTGCATTCGAGAAAAAGATAATCTTAAGGTATTAATTTATGTTCAACCAGGTGCCAAATCAACAGAAATTGTTGGTATCCATGATGGTGCACTAAAAATTCGCTTAAGTGTTTCACCTATTGACGGGCGTGCGAACGATGCCTTACAGAAGTTTTTGGCTAAAAAATTTGATGTACCCCTCACTAATGTTAAATTAACTCGTGGAGGGAAAAGCAGGAAAAAGATATTTTCAATTATGAATTCTGATATTAATCCAGAAAGCATATATCCAATTCCTAAATAAACTCGGTAGTACTCATACTTAATACCTCGAACAAGTCGAGGTATTAAGGGCGTGTGCAATTGACAATACAATTAAAAATTTCTTATGCAATGCACCGGATGCGTTTCAGTTTTCCCTGCTAATCCCGTAATACCTGATGGAAAATTTACTACCCGGCCATCACTCATACCCGCATTATTTTGTGTAGAACTCCAATAGATGGTAGTTACGAAATTACCAAAATCACAGGGAATAGTGCCATTGCCGCAAAGTGCAGTATTGACTAAGACTAACTCATTTAAAGCAGGCATGTACCAATCAGGGGTTGGAGTCCCTCCCAAATTACGGCATTGGTATGCAGCACAATTTGCTGTATCGCCTGAACAAGAACCATCTGCAATAATCGCGTTGGTATTAGCCGCTCCATCAGTCAGACTGACTGCCCCTGCAATGTTAGTAACGGTATTGGTCCATTGACTCCCAAAACCTGATTCGACCACAACCTTGCCGGTGCCACCGCTTTCTGTAAATACAAGTCCCCCAAGATAAGAAAATGCAATTAGAGTTGTAGGACTATTCGCCGTATTACTGCCGCTTATGGTAATAGTACAAGGAGCATAAGGGTCAGGTGAGTTTAAAACCAAAATACACGCAGTGTTCGGAGCGACACTGGTACAATTGCTGTCATCAACAGTCAAATTAGGACATGCCGCCTGATTACTTACAGTTATAGCATTAGCATTGACGGGGCTTCCTGCATCATTGGTGATTTGAAGGTTCAAAGCAGCTCCTGATACTGTAACCACACGAGAAGATTGGACGGGGCCTGTGATACTGATTTGGGGCTGACTGGTAACCGTAATATTAAGGTTTACTGTATTGGTATTTGTACCTGCGATGGGGACTAATGTAGGGCCTTCTTGAGCGCTTGATGCGAAGGTTATTGTGCAACTTGCTCCTATTGCCAAAGAGGCGCCACAAGTAGTGCTTTGCACGCTAAGAGTGCTCCCACCGGGTATTGTCGCAAGGAAATTATCCGCGGTAACCACGGAGCTCACATCATTGGTGACTGTAACGACTCCAGTTGAGTTTTCTGCAAATAATAAGGTGGAGGGATTCACACTGATAAGTGCGGTGGGGACAGGTGTAACAGTAACGACCACGTTAACACTGTTGGTATTACTACCTGCGATTGAAATATTAGTGGGGCCTTCGGGCGTTGCAGCCGTAAAGGTTATGGTGCAACTTGCTCCAATAGCAAGAGTGGCACCACAAGTCGTGCTTTGCACACTAACACTACTGCCCCCCGGAATCGTGGCCATTATGTTATGGGCAATCTCTGTAGATTGAGCACTATTTGTTACAGTCACCACACCACTATTACCTGCTGTAAAACCAAGTGTTAACGGAGTAATTGAAATCGTCGAGGAGGTTGCTGGGGTCTGGGTTATATTTAATGAGTTTGCCTGGCTGGGCTGATAGCATTGATTCAGATTAGGTGTGCCATTAGCATTGGCTTGACATAACAGGGGTCCGCCATGAATACCGTCTGCCGGTAAAGCGACTCCTTTAATAAACAGGTCTAAAATGCAGGTACTGCCCGCTTGACCCTTGGGCGTCACAGTGCAAGATGTTGTTTGAGTTATACCTGCTGTGGGCCTAATGATTAATTGTCGGGTTTTGTTTGATTGATTTTGAACTATGTATTGAACGATAGCACTCCCATTTTGAGGAATGGCTTGACTGGGTTGGCTATTCGCAGTGGGTTGCATAGTCCATAATGGTGCTCCAGAATGTACTGCTGAAACAAAGCACATTGACAAAATAAAAAACAATAATTTAGAGACGGAATATTGGTTGGGGAATTGCATTAGCGCGTCCTTACTTAATGGCGTGATTTCTGTTACAGTCAATGGAAAGTATTCATTATGGTAATTTATTTAAAACTTAAAATCAAAACTGATTCACCTTAATGTAGCGGCAATTTAAAAATGCTCCCTTATGATCTCGTTGGTCTAGTCGTTTAAGAATAACTATCATCGAAGCTAAAAAAGACCTGGCAAGAAAAAAATTTCCCATCTAATGGAGAGTACCTTATGTAAACGATAGAGGTCGGAAATAAGAAATTTCTTACATGTTATTGCGAATCATCTCACTGGCTAGTTCTAGAAGTGGGGCTATAATCTGAAAGTTTGGTACAGCTACTGAATGATGACAGGATGTCACACTTGAATTTTTTCAGAATTTAAAGGATTAGTAGCTGTACACAAGCACGATTACTGCAAAACCGTTGCCTGCCAATAAACATTCCTAGCGTGACTTCTTTCGTGATATTCATTCTGAATTTAATCGAACATAATATGACTTCGCGATACACTATCATAGTAAGGGCATTATGAGGCGAGGAGCAATTGTTAGAACTTCTCCTTATTCATCGATAAGCATGACTCTTACGGAACGTAACATATCGAATAATGTCAGTATAAATGGCCCTGGTTTTTTTACTGATTTATTTAAAATATATAATCTTCCTGATCGCACCCAGGCTAGTATTGAAAAAGGCATTAAGAAATGCGGCATTTAAAGGAAATGTAGAAGATTTAAAACAATTTATTAAATTGACCACTAATGTAAATGCTCGAGATAACAATCCTAATAGCGGTAAAATGGCACTTGATTGGGTCCAGTCAAAATGCCAGGATAAAAATAATCCCAAACATAAGGATTATTTAGAATGTCTGTAGATATTAACAGAAGCGGGTGCCGTAAACTTCAACCAATCACCAGCACCAAATTACTAATTATCGCCTGGCTTATTTTAGTTGCGAATAATTAAGATAAGCCGGATATCAATTAAAATTTGGACTCTATTGGCATTAACTAACGCAGCGCGATTAATTTATAGAGAAGGTAGTGCCGCTTCTTCGTGCAGTTGATAATTGCTATATTTTTTGCAAGCGAAAATACCGAGACCTACTAATGGCGTTACTACCGCCACAGCACCAACTACTATTCCAGCAAGACCTAAAGTCGTGGCATTGAGTACAATAAAAGTAAGAAGGAGTGCCGCAGCACCTACAGCTGCCATAAAACCGCTTAAAATCCAGAAATTTAGGTTACTTGAATTTAAATCACCCGAGGGAATGGCTTGTTGAGGTTGCTCTGTTTGTTGTATTTCTGGTGAAACTGGAGTTTGTGCGGAATTGTCCACAATGGCCGAGTCGGTATTTTCTAATGCTAATTTAATTAATGTTCCCGTTTTAAGGGTACGATTATTTAAGCACCCCTCACTTAAAGAATCTGGACTATCCATCATCATGTGCGCAAGTACCAGTGAGTCAACAGTACACAAATCATTAAAAGGGATATCATCCTGTCTCGGTAATGTTTTGGTAAGTACCGATATAACTTTTTCATATCCTGTAATTTTTTTTAATAACTGAATGATTTCTTCACAATTACTTAAATCACCGCCTGGATTGGCTATAAATAAAGTGTCTTTATTAAAATCCACAGTAACAGCAAAAGCATGATTCCCTGTAGTTGTACTTATATAAAGAGGCTCTTGTCTCTTTTCCAGTGCTAACTTAAATTTAGTTTCATTGGAGTTGTTCGTATCCATAACATTTCTTAGAAGGTTTTGATCCGCTAAAAACCAATTTTTTTGATCTAATTTTAGATGCTTTCTAATCAATTGAGCTAAATAACCTTCTTCGCGTACCATTTTTTCTATATAGTTAAAGAAAAAATGGATATCTAATTCAATTGCTCGAATCGCTACATGCTCTGCTGAACTAACTACTCGATCGCTTAGCTGAAGTAAGGATTTATCTCCCTGAGGATTCATTAACAGTTGTGTGGCTTCTTTTTTAATTTCAGGCAAAATTAAAGGAAAAATACGCGCTAAATCACTGACATAATTAACCCCAGCTCTAATCTCATCCTTATCAGCTGTTCTAGGCTCTAAACCTGCTATCAATTGGTTTAGCAAGTACTTGGTGTCATCGGAACCACGACCGGTGGAATAATCCAATGTTATTTGAAGGTGGTCATTAATTTGTGCAATCTGATGTTGCGTGCCACAGATCAGATTTGCGGTACTGACTATGATTTCAGCAGTATTATCAGGATTTTTATACAAATCAACTGGAAAGGTAATCATCTTAATGCGATTTTTAAATCGATGTCCCTCAGGGTAGAGGTCAATTTTAATCTTTTCTATATTTGCAATAAAGCCCGCAGGGTAAAAGTAGTTGTGATAGTAGCAATCATTTTTATTGGGAATAGCTGAGCCTTCCTCTCTAAGCTCCTGTTGATTAACATCCCTGATTTTAAAAGTAATTTTGGATTCAAATAGCTCGAAGTCACTTGATTTAAATCCGTACTGTACAAGCAATTTCCTAAGGATTAGATATTTCATTTTCGCGGCACTTTTACATCAAGATGTTCAATATTAACACGCATGCGTTCAGGATGATATTAGTTAAACAAATATCCTCGCATGATCTCAGTATTTGTGATGGTCTAATGAATTTAGTTCGGACTATAAATCCAAGCAATCTACATAAGTTATATTAAATTCATGAGGCAAAGTTCTGATAGCAGAAATGGCTACCCTTATAAAAGGGCGCCACCGTCTGTTTATTTAAATTGCTGATTGAAATTATTCATCAAATTAAATGAGTTTGTAGAATTCGCTCTACTTTGATTAAAAATACCCCAGTTTTGCAGATTATTTCCTTGTGTGCTCTGTTGTGGAGCTTCTGTAGAGTCAAAAGTATTGGGTTGAGATACTGGCACCTGTTCGGAGTAATAAATTGGTACTTGATGAGCGAAGTATGTTGGTGAATTTATATTCACAGTATTTATTGTTAATGGATAATAATTAAACGTATTAAACTGTACTTGGGGAATTTTGTTCGGCATTTGAGGTTGCGTCTGATGCAACGCTGCGTCTGAATAATTACTGAAATTATCGGTGCTAATCAGATAAGTTTGGTGATAGGGTTGTGCTGAGTAGGCTGCAGGAGCGGTGAGATGAGGGCTAGAGGAATACGGATTCGAATAGCTTGTTGGTGGATTTTGATATGAATAATACAAACTATCTGGATTGTACGTAGAGTCGCTTTGATCGAGTGCAAAATGCTGTGAAGTCTGATAATCATAGTTATCTGCATTCTCCCATTCCGCTTGTGTGTGGGTGGTAACCATAGTGGAGACTGGTTTTATAGTTGAGTCTGGGATTGAATTTACCTTAGGAGCTGATATTTCGCTTTCTCCAAGCGGGTGTTTTGATAAGTAATCCATCATTCCTTGCATTTTATTAATTTTTTTGAGTAATGAGGAAAGTTCTTTAAAATTCAAGCCTTCAATCCGATACCACCCGTGTTTCTCGAATTTGTCAAAATTTTTATGCAGTAAAGCTAAAAGGCTTTTTATTGTCTTCTCGCCTATCTTTGTTACATGGGGGTGAGGGCACTTTTTTGCTCGGAGCTCACCTAAATAGAAGAATATATCTTTAATCATACTCGTATCGTAGCGAGTAACAATTTTTTCTATTTCATCGTAGGTAAAGAGGTGAGTTTTAATGCTATGCCAATTTTTTACTACAAATAGACTGTTAACATATACTTTATTGTTTTTTACCATATTAAAAATCTGCCCGAGGGTGAAACCGTTTTGATTTTCAGAAGACAATGTTAATCCATGCAACATAAGTACCACGTCATGTAGTTTTGATAAACTCGAGTGTTCTTTAAATTGCTTATAAATAAAGCTGGGACTCATTTTATAAGTTTCTATGAGCGCTACAATGTCATTCACGTCACCGGCGAGGTTTTTACTGTTTGCGATAAGTGTCTTAATCTCTGCCTGTGCAAAATTTAAATTTTTAAGGATTAGCTGATATTCCCTTACCACAAGTGGTGTTATGTGCGTATCCGGCACAGGACTAACCTTGGCTTTTTTGCTTAGAGGCTCATCGGGATGTGCTTCATTATTTTTTCTTTTTAAATCGTGTTCTGTTTTGGAGAAGTCCTGCTGTATGACCAGTATGCTGGCAATAAACTGATCAAGCATGGATTGTAGAGATGAAATGTCCGAATTAGTAAAGTTCTTATTGTATGAAAGCAGCGCTTCACGCTGAACAAGTGCTCTAAAATTTTCCTTGTCGGAAGTGTAATTATCATAAATGTTTTTTATTTCATCGGGATCGCTTTTTTCGGTGATGCTTTCGGTGATGTTTTTTATCTCATGGAGATTGCCATTTTTGATAGCGGTGCATAGTTTGTTGTAAATATTAGACATTATAAACACTAATTAATCAAAATTAGAATTATATGATTTATTAAGGTACACATCAATAAAATATTTGATTTTTTGTTTAAAATTTAAAAAGAAAGAAAAATATTTTTCCTTCTAAGGAACCATTTACAATCATTCGACCTGATTAAAAATTTATGTCCACTGACCGTGAAATTATTTTTCTTGCATGATGAGTCAAGCTATTAGCAATGCATGAGTTGCCCCTGTACTGTTTTAATCGTCTGCTTAATCACTTCAACAGTCTGTTGGTACAAGATATCTAATAATTCGTTTGAACAATTTTTTGCACGGGCTTCAAGGTTTTGACAGGCAATCTTTAAACGTATAGTTCCCGTATAAACAGCGCCTCCCTTTATTTTATGGGCGATTTGTTGCATTTTAAGGCGGTCTTGCGCTCGATAGGCCTCGCTTAAAGCTTCTAGTTCTTGGGGTAAGGAATCATTGATCAAGCAACGAAGCATCTGTTGCGCTAACTCTTGATTACTGTTTACGCTTAAAACATCGTTCATCTGGAGCAAGGGAAAATCACTCAAGGCCTCAATTTCTGAGGGGATACTTGTTCCGATGCATTGCTGTGTTCCTTTTTTAGAGCGTTCAGGAAGAAAAGTTTTAAAGAGATTGTGAGCATACTCTAAAGTTAGCGGTTTGATGTGCACCGCGTTCATACCCGCATCAATACAAAATCGTTTATGCTCTTCGGCTATATGCGCAGTCAGGGCGACAATGGGTGTGATCTGATTTGTTTTACGCAAAGAGTTTCTTATTCTGCGTGTTACTTCATAACCATCGATATCAGGTAAACCAATATCCATAAATATGAGATCATAAGTATGAGATTCGCATAATTGAATCGCTTCGGTACCTGTTGTTGCTGTAGATACATTTACGTTTAACTGCTTTAGCAGCGATTGCGCAACATGACTTGCGATCGGGTTGTCCTCTATTAATAAAATATGATGCTTATTAGGGGTGGCCTTACTCTCTGTGTGCGGTTGTAATTCATATTCCGGCTCGGCAGGTTTGACCGGATCAGTGTCAACACCTGAGTTATCCTCGAGTAAAGGCCTTTTTAAAGGGATGACACAGGTAAAGGAGGTTCCTTTCTTTATTTCACTGCGAACATAGATTTCGCCCTCCAATTCATCGATAAATTGTTTTACAACAGACAAACCTAAACCCACGCCTTTGTAAATTCCCTGATAAGAGGGACTTAGACGCTTAAATTGCACATAAATTTCCTGTTGTTTTTCAGTAGGTATACCAATACCAGTATCTTCGACAATGAGTTTAATGACGAGGTTACGATCTTCTTGTTTTGCCAAAAGTACGCTCAAGATAACATGACCGTAATTAGTAAAATTCAAAGCATTTGTAATTAACTCCAGGGCAATACGATGCAAACGTACTTTATCGCCAATTACATAGATTGGCAGGTCCTTATCGAGATTGAGTTTCAGATGTAAATTTTTTTGCGCTGCTTTTGCTTGATTCAGATTGATAATCTGTTGCATGAGCTGATGTAGATCAAATTTTCGTTGCAAGTGGGGAATCTCACCAGTGCTCACGCGAATGGACTCCAGTACATCATCTAATATGTGCAATAGAGCTCTGCTGGAGACCACTAAATTTTCAGCATATTCCCTTATTTTCGGATTTTCTGATTCTAATTTTAAAATATCGGCAAAACCCACAATCCCGGTTAAAGGTGTTCGAATATCATGGCGCATATTGGCCAGGAATTCAGTTTTAGCATTATTTGCAGCCTCTGCAGCTTCTTTCGCATACCGTAATTCCTCCTCTAGCTGCTTGCGCTCCGTAATGTCAATCGAAAAGCCAATTAAACCAATGACTTTGTTTTTATTATCACGTACAGGTTGCTTTTGTGATAGAAAAACTTTTTTTTCACCACGCGGAGTGGTTACAGTTTCCTCTATTATTAAGGGGATTCCTTCTTGCATGATCCGTTTATCGGTGTCATCAATGACTTTAGCCGACTCATAATCATCAATGATTTCAAAAATAGTTTTACCGATAAATCCTTTACCTTGGGTATCAAATAACTGAAGTTGGTTGGTACTCGCGCCTAAATAGACGCCATCGGTATTTTTCCAAAAGACATAAGAGAAGGGCATGCTGTTGAATAGAAGCTCTAAAAGATTGGCTTCATCGATTGCTGGTGTTTGATTTGTCATCTTCAGTTTTAAATCCATTATCATCCAACGAGGATAGTTTAACTAAATTTTATATGCGTGTTTTTGCCAACGATCCCATAATATTATTCAAGATTGTCCTCACTTAAAACTAGAGGTTGATGCTTTTTAAGTGCACAAAACAGCTCTGTTAAACGATGATGGGACTCATCCCAGAATAAAACGCTGCAAGAACTATCCAAAAGACTGGCAGCTTGCTCAATTCTATCCCCAGGAGCGACATGCTGAATCAATTGGTGGGCTATCTTGATTTCAGGAAATATAATTTCATTGATAGTTCCACTCATTTGCGGGTAAGTAATCCAGCCTGCATGCTTATCCGTTGGGTATACCGGCTTCAATTCCTGAGGTGATATTTGTGCCTCATAATGCATTTTTTCCAGGTGATTATTGTACATTAGTTCATACATTTCGGGTACTAAAGCGCCGGGAGTTCGCGCAGCCGCCTCCAAAAAAACAAATTCACCCGTTTCATGTCGTTGAAAAACCTCAATATGAAATGCTGAAGAAAATCTACCTAAACAGTGGATAATTTTTTCGCAGTAGCTCTGCAGATCGGATAAAAAAGATTGATCTGCGACAGGAATACTCCCCATAGGTTTTCCCTTTGAAAATTGAGCTAAAGGATTCGCATACAATCCAGCCATAAAAAAAACTGTATTTTCTTCTGCAAGAACGAGATCGCAATGATATAAATCCCCTTGGATGAATTCATCTATTTCATATTCATAAGGTTTATGGATGATTTGCATAAGCACTAACTCGAGCGATTGTTCATCGGGAATAAAATAAGTTTCAATACTACTGACTAAATCAATCGGTTTTATAAACATTGGAAATTTTAATTCGTGAGCCAATTGTCTGCAGTATTCGCGCCGGTTATTAGTATAGGCGCTTTTATTAAATAACTGGTGTCGGGGTACAGTGAGCTCTGAGGTGAGTTTTTCTTTCGAGATTTTTTTATTAACGTAGGGTAAAATTTTTTTTGTTTGATTACCCGGCAATCCATATTTTTCTCGTAGTAGCGCACAGGTAATTTGCGTGCTGTCCTCGTTGCTTAATAGTATGATATTTTCTGGCTGATTTTCTTGTAAATAAGTCAGAAGAATTTGCTCGACGGCTTCTACATCTGCCTGATGAAAATTACGTTCTATACGATGTATTTGATTGAAAAAGCTCTTATTTTTTTCAGATAATTTCCTAATGCAGTAATCACTTCCAATCAATATAAATTTTGAATTTTGTGGGAAGTTTACTTCATATAAATTAGCTTTTATTGCAACTACATTGTATATGAATATAAAAGTCTTCATAGCTATTCCTCTTAACCATAAGGACCGCATTATAGCATACGCGTGCTAATTTGTATATTAATTGGTCAAGCACATGCAACAACCCTGCAAATGTTGCGCTATGTGGTTTTTAATTGAGCATTTGGGGCTGGCGGTGTATACTATAGCTTTCCGACCATAAATACATGGACATCTCAGCACGGATAATCTATTACCTGGTAAATCTCTGTAATTAATAATGAATTGATTCAACGTTGCGGTGAAATGTATTTGACAAAATACTGTTTTCAGGAGTGTTATGAGTAATAAATTTTATAAAGCAATCCGTGCGGGTGATTTAATCGCCATCAAGCAATTATTAGCAGAGGGCACGAAACTTGATGCGCATGCGTGGTTTGTTGCGGTCAATGCACCTGATAATATTAAAATATTTCACCTGTTTTCTCAGCATATCCAGGAGAGTAAAGAATCCAAAAATAAAAAGAAAGAGGTGGGTATAAGACTTGATGAAAGTCATTCTGGGCAAACAGAGATGTTAATTTATTATCCACTGGATTTAGTAAGCTATGTTGACAGCAACCTTCCCTTATTTTGGTACGCAATCGGACAGAAACAGTGGTCGTTAGTATCCTGGTTTTTGACTATTGAAAATAATGCGTATCATTATACTCCTGGTAGTCAGTGCTGCGCGGAGTATTCTGTTGCCAATCTTCATAAAATTATTAAGACATTAGCGGGGATTATCGGTCCTGCCAATCCTCAGGATCCTGAGTGGTTAGAGTCATTTTTTCTCAATGGACTGCTTGTTTGGTGTGCGGCTCATATGGAGCAATTAAATCTGGTGCAGTTGTTGTTGACGCGGCTACCAACAAAATTATCTTTTATTTGTCCTGATAGTTATCCAGGTCAAACTGTTTTATGGCATGCAGCACGTAATAATCGATGGGATATTGTTGTTAGGCTTTTAGAGAAAGATTCTGAACATGCGTTAACGTATCAATCAGGTTGCGAAGGTCAGTCATTATCGTGGTTAGCTGCGTATCACAATCAATGGGATTATGTCGAGTATTTTCTAACCCTGTCTTTTGATGACATTAATGGCTATCCGTCTGGGCATCATGAAGGCAGAAGTATACTTTGGCTTGCTGCTCAGTCTGGAGAATGGCCAACAGTTAAACTTATTTTAGAGCACTACCCTAAGGTGAATATCGACGCACACCCAATAAACCCCACAGAGGATGATTATTTACCCCATACAACCGTTCTTCAGTTTGCGCAATGGAGTAGTCAAGTGGAGGTTATTGCCATGCTCGAGCAGCATCAATTAGAACAATAAGCGATTAATTTAACTGAAAAGGAATCCAATTCGTCTGATTTAATTAAAAATATTAATCTTTTTATTGAAAACCATATTTCCCAATTTTCTGGGGCCGATAATGTGACTTTTCTCCAAAAAAAATTACAACAAGCATTTAAGGCGGCTGCCATTGATACTTTGGATATCCAGTGCCCGCCAGAACACACTTTAACCTTCTTTAAAAAAGATAAGATCACCCTGGTTCAGGAGAAAATAATGCAGGTGCTTAGTGAAGTGAATTTGTTGGAGGTAGACGACGACGTATTAATCGAGAAAATACGGACTGTGTTTCATTCAACAAATGTAGGCGACTCTTTAGCACCATAAATCTGTGATTATCGAACGGGTGGTTGCATCGGATTTTTTTGCTGAAATCTTGTTATCAATCCGTTATCATTGCTAACTATTTGAAAGCAATGGTGTTTAAAACGATATGGAAATCAAACAATTCAAGGCATGTATTGTTGGTGTCATTTTAGTATGTACGGGTACAGCTCAAGCAATTCCGCGGTCATTCGCAGTGACAGGTGGCCTACATGCGCCTGTTTTTGGCAATCATAGTAATGTTTCAATTAATAATGATGTAACTAATAATTATAATTTTAAACGAAACACGACTTGGCAGGGGGTAGCTGGAATAGAATTAAGTCAACAACTGGCTTATAAATTATTTTCTAGATACCGCATCAATTACGGCATTGCCGGATATTTTTTAAATCTGGGTAAAGCTCAAGGAATAGAGCATCCGTTAATCAATTTTGGTTTATTTGATAGTCTGGACTATCAATTTAAAACCCAGAGCGCGGCACTTATGGTGCAGACCGCATACGGTTACCAAATGAATCGCTGGCAGCCTTTTATATTGGTCGGAATTGGTAATAGCTGGAATCGCTTTAGCCAATATCGTGAGCGGCCCACGAATCCCTCACTCAGCGCAAGTCCTGCGGTTTTATTTAATGGCCATACCAGTGCATCATTTGCTTATACTTTAAGTGTCGGAACACAGTTTTTGCTGGGGAAAGCGCTTGCTCATCCCATAGAATATAATGCTGCTGTGCGTTATCAATACTTTAATTTAGGTAGTGGACGTTTAGGACGTGCACCGCTGCAAACTTCAGATTCCCGATTGCAAATAAAATCACTTTACACTCAAGGGGTTTTATTTTCTTTAATCGCAACCTTTGGCTAACAGGATGTTATCTCTCATGAATAAGAAAATACTCATTGCTCTATTTTGCTGTTATACGGTTATAGCCCATGCACAAGCCGTGTTGGAGATTGTCCCGACCAGTAATTCTCCAATTGCTTTATTTAACCAGGGGGGTATTTCGCTAAACTATTTCGTCAAAAATAATTCAGGACGGACCGTAAATGCTCTTTCCATTGATCCAAAAAATGGCAACTCCGGACAACATCTTCTCATCTCTATGAATAACAACACATGCGTGAATGGCATCCTTAATCCTGGTGCGCAATGTAGTTTTACCTTAAACTTGCAAAGCAATGGCCAAGCAGCACAGGTTGCTTTAGCGCCTAAAGTATGTGCTTTTAAGGGGGCTGTCTGTTCAATCCCAGTAGCTGCAGAGCGAGTTTTAGTTACTGTTGCCGCCTTGCCCATCGCACAGTTTCCAACGCCTTATGCGGGTACTTTTTATCCCATTTATAATTATGGCGCAGGCCAATGGTTACCCCCTACATTACCTCCGATTGCCCCTTTTCAAGATATTAGTGCCATTTTCGTAGCCTTTGCTCATGCCTATCCTCAAGCTAATGGCGCAATTTTTGCTTTTGAGAGGGGTCAGCAAGATCAATCAGAGCGGCTCGCATTATTGGCGAATACGGCACGCCGTGCCAATCCTAAGATAAAAATTCTGATGTCTTTGGGTTGGGGGAAGCAGGATTGGACCTATATCAATACCGATTATGTGAATCGCGCGCATCTTTTTGTGCCGAGTATTATTCGCTTTATTCGGGAGAATCGACTGGATGGTGTCGATATCGATGATGAGAGCATTGGGAGTAGCAGCGGGGTAATTCCGCAAACAAATTTTAATGGCGTCATTGCTAATTTGCGTAATGCATTAAATTATGCCTCCTTACAAGACGGTAAGCCTTATTACTTGACAATCACGCCTGCAGGAAATAACCAACCCGCTGAAGGAATTGTCGGTACACAAATAGATGCGCAAAATGTCAGAAGTTTCGATTTGATTAATATTCAAAGCTACTTTAATCCAGATTTTGCAGATGAATTTTATCAAGAGCTTATAGCACTGGGTTATCCGCAAAAACAAATTGCCCATGGCATTGATACTGGAGAAGTTTGTGATCCAGATTACCCACCTTATATTGGTTTTGCCGGTATCTTTAATTGGAATCTAACTAAAGATAGCACCTGTGATAACTACATTAACACGCGCACCATCGCTGAATGGGTTGGGTATTATTAAGCTATATTCTACAGGTGTTTTTTATAGGGCGCACCGGAGCCTAATTCCCCTTAGGACGAGTGCTTTTTGTGGGTGCGCTTTTTGTTCATATTCGATTCAATGCCTAGATTACTGGTGATTCGTTCAAGAAATTCAGTTAGCTGGTTTATTTCTGACTGTGTAAAACCCTGAAGTGCCTTTTGATTCAGTAGTTCTGCACAATGGCCAATGTTTTGGCGATGCTGTTCTGCTTTTTGGGTTAATTTAATGTGGAAGGCGCGACGGTCTTCGGTGCTTGGAATACGTTGGACCAAGCCATCACGTTCCATGCGATCTAGGGTGCGCACTGCCGTGGGTTGTTCTATGCCAATTTGTTTATGTAACTCGGATAGGGTTAATCCGTCTTCAATATACAACGCCATTAAAAAATAAGTATATGCGTCGGTTAATTTATAAGTTTTTAATAATTCATTAGCTTGCTTTACGAGAAGCCTATGTGCTTTTTTGATTAAAGTAGAAGGGTATATAATTACTCCAAAATTTTATAGCTTGCTATATAATATCATACTATGATATTTTAAAAAAACAATTCATATGAAAGGATGATTTAATGTCATTAACTTTATTATCAGCTGCAGAGGTTAAAGAATCGATTACCATGAACGAGGCAATTAACGCAATGGAGCGTGCTTTTATTCAATTGGCTGAGAAAAAAGCGGTGATGCCTGTGCGTACCGGGGTACCAGGTGCCAAGGATGGGTTAACACTCACAATGCCAGGATATTTGGCTGGAGAGGAAATTTTAGGCTTAAAAGTAGTGTCAATCTTCCCGCAAAATATCTTGATGAATAAAGCCGCAATTCAGGGCGTGGTGCTGTTATTAAATGCAGAAACAGGAGAGCCTGCCGTGCTTATGGATGCACAATATCTCACCGCATTACGGACCGGAGCCATCTCGGGTTTAGCGACTCGATATTTTGCGGTAGATGATGCGCGAAAAGTGGCCATAATTGGCTCGGGTGTCCAAGCGCAGACACAACTTGAGGCGGTAGCTGCGGTGCGAGATATTAGGCATGTCTCCATCTGGTCGCGGCAAAGAGAAAATGCACAGCTGTTAGCAAAAAAATTCGCGGATCGATTTCATTGTGAAGTGTGCACGGATATACCTCACGCGGTAAAAGATGCTGATGTAATTTGTACGGCCACCTCAAGTACTGAGCCTTTAATAACTGCCAAACATTTGAGCGAACATGTTCATATTAATGCGATTGGCTCGCATACACCGGCGATGTCAGAAATAAGTTCTGAAGTATTATCCTCCGCGCATATTGTGGTCGACCAAATCGATGCGGTGATGGCCGAGGCTGGAGAAATTATACAAGCAGTAAATCAAGGGGCTATTAAGCAAACGCAATTGCTCGAATTAGGTACTTGGCTCATGACTAAAAATCCCGACTTACGAGGAAAACGAACAGTTTTTAAATCAGTAGGTTTGGCGATTCAGGATTTAAGTGTTGCTCAGGTTGTTTATTCAAATGCGCAACGACAGGGAATGGGTACTTCATTTCAACTGTCATAAGGAACGAGCATGCAACCACTATACAGTAGAACCCCGCTAATAAAATCAGATGTTTTAAAATTAGCACTGAATAAAAATGTTTATTTAAAGCTCGAATGTTTGCAACCCTCAGGCTCGTTTAAACTCAGAGGAATGAGCAGGATTTGCCAGCATGAAGCCCAGCAGGGTGCGCAAGGCTTTATCTCCTCTTCGGGGGGAAATGCGGGTATTGCTGTGGCCTATTGTGGGATGAAACTAGGCATGCCCGTGACGGTCTTTATTCCTGAATCCAGTAATGCGATCTATATAGACTGGATAAAGCTTTATGGGGCCCAAGTCAAAATTGCGGGCAGCGTTTGGGATGAAGCTCATCAAGCGGCCCAAGAATTTTCCCAAAAAAATCAGGTTCCTTATATTCCACCCTTTGATCATCCTTTATTATGGCAAGGACATGCAACGATGATACCCGAAGTTGTGGCGCAAGGAATGAATAAACCCGAAGTGGTGGTTCTTGCGGTAGGAGGTGGTGGATTAGCCTGTGGTGTTCTTGAGGGGATGCATCAAGTTGGTTGGCAAGATGTTCCTTTAATTGCCGTCGAGACTGAGGGCGCAGATGCATTCGCGCATTCAGTAGCTGCTGGTCAGTTAATTACTTTGGATAAAATAACCAGTAAAGCAACCAGTCTTGGTGCAAAACGCGTGGCGGCGCAATTATTAGACTGGACGCAACAGCATGAGATAAAAAATATCGTGGTATCTGATACAATCGCGCTTAATGCTTGCGCACGACTTGCCAGGGAACAGCGAATTTTAACCGAATTATCGAGCGGTGCCGCACTTTCCGTTGTGTATGATCAGCATCCTTTCCTACAGGGTTTATCCTCAATTTTGGTGATTATATGTGGTGGGGTCCATACGTACAATTTTTTATAAATTTGGAACCTCTAATAAGAGCCCACAAAGCCCCAATCTTGCACCCAGCTAATTTTTTTAATTTCTTTCGTTTGTAATAATTGATTATAAAATAATTCATGATTGGCGAAGTTACCGGCAATAAGAACTAAATTCACACTTCTTTTTATAGGAATTAGTAAAACCTGACGGCAATAGTTTTTAATCAGCTCAAGAATAGGTTTTTGTTCACTTATATTCGCCAAGTTCACTGTGAGAACCCCCCGCGAGCTAATTAAACGGCTGCAGTTTTGAAAAAATACTTCGGTGCAACATTCCGGAGGAAAGTGATGCGCATTATAAAGGTCGACAAGAATGTGGGAGCATTGCTCTGGATGTTCCTGAACAAAGTCTGCGGCATTGGCTTCAATCACGGTTAAATTTTTAAGTTCTGAGGTACCAAAGTAGGTCTGCGCAATTTTAATGACTTCGGCACTGATTTCTATGGCCGTAATGTTTTTTTGCGGGGCTGCTTTGCTCAACAACCAGGGGATACCGCCACCCCCTAAACCCAAAAGTGTGCCGTCTCCTGGAAAATAGCGCATTGTCAGCGTAAGCATTGGTAAATAATGAAGTCCAGGTTTCCAAGGGTTACGGCGATATTGCAGAGTTTGAATTGCAGTAGAATTAAACTTTAACCAACGATAAAGCCAGTTTTGATACACTTGATATCCGGATGCAGACTCATAAATACAACGACCCCAGCGTGTTTTATTCATGGGAATACTTTTGAAAGGGATAAATGGAGCCTAGATTAAGAATTTGAGTCAGCTCATCGAGTGCTGAATAACTCTCTTGAACTAATTGTGGATCTAATAAGTCGCTAGGCATCAATTCCTCACGATAGTGCTTCTTGATCCACAGGGTTAAACGGTTTAATAATTCATTATTCACCAGCACATTTTGATGTATTGCCTCAATTTCTTTTTGACTCAAAAGTACCCGTAACCGAAGACATGCAGGGCCGCCGCCATTGCGCATACTTTGACGCAAATCCAGATAATGGACCTGGGTAATGGGATTCGTGGCTGATGAGATTATTTTGTCGATGCAGGTTTTAACCCGCTTTTGCTCTGCGCACTCACTTGGAGCAAGCAGGAGCATCTCAGAGCTGTTCGGTAAGCTTAATAACTGCGAGTTAAATAAGTAGGAGGAGACCGCCTCATTTAAACTTAAATCTTGAATAGGAATTTCGACAAGCTGTAAGGGTGCGTGCATTTTTTGTCGTAGTTCGTGTAAAACGGCATGCTGGTTTAAAAAAGCCTGTTCATGAATTAATAGTACAGACTCGTTTGCAACAGCAATGACATCATTGTGAAATACCCCCGCATCAATTGCCTCTGGATTTTGACAAGCAAATACCGTTTGTTCAGGTGAGAGTTGATGTTTTCGCGCCAGTGCTTGTGACGCTTCGTATGTTTGCCGTGCTTGGTAAACTCGTGGTGTTGGAATATTTTGTTCATTAAATGCTTTTTTACCGTAAACGAATAAATGAATTCCAGGATCTTGATGCTGCTTACAAAGGCGACTATGGTTGGCGGCGCCTTCATCACTGGTTACTACGGTACTGGGTAAGATGGAATGATGGGTAAAATGCTGTTCATGAGCAAATATCTTTTGCAGCAATCTGCGTGAAAATTCAGCTTCCTGATGTCGATGTAAATTGCTCATCAGGTTCGCAGCAGTAAAATGTACTCGACCGTCCGCTGCGTCAATACTTGGGGTTACCGTTGCTGCATTCGCAGTCCACATGCTGGAAGCCGAATAACACGCACTCAATATCTCGGGAGCAACTTGGTACGCTTTGCGTAACTGTTGCTCTACCGTTCCGGTGAAGCCCAGTTGAGTAAGAAGACTTAAGTTTGGGCGTTGATGGGGTGGGATTAATCCTTGTATCAAACCTAATCCAGAGGATACGAAGCGCATTTTTTCCACACCTTGTAATGCAGCTGCTCGGGGGTTAGAGCGGCTCAACGCATTGTTTTGTGATGCAAGATTGCCGCTTGCGAGCCCCGCATAATTATGGGTTGGCCCCACTAAGCCATCAAAATTAACCTCAAACATAGTCATGATTACTCCAGGTGAATACCAGGCAGCCTTTTATCGGGCATAACTAACTGCGATTGTTCCATACTTGCGACCGGATAGGCACAATAATCTGCAGCAAAATAAGCACTGGGACGATGATTGCCACTATGACCCACACCTCCAAAAGGCAGGCTGCTTGCAGCACCCGTGGTGGGGCGATTCCAGTTAATCAATCCAGCACGTACCTCATGGTAAAATTGCTGATATTCTGCTTTCTTCTCACTGATGAGACCCGCTGCCAATCCATAGTGCGTTTGATTTGCCAAATGAATAGCTTCATCAAATTTTTGATATCGATAAACTTGAACTAAAGGCGCAAAGATTTCTCGATCCTCAGGTGTTGACACCTCGGACATATCAACAATACCTGGGGATAAAAGCCCTGTGTTGGGCGTTAATAATTGCATGGTTAATAACGATTTGCCTCCGCTTTGCAGCAACTCTTTTTGGCGCTTTAAATGGTTTAACGCGTGCTCATAACGGATAACAGGTCCCATAAAAGGTTCCGGATTTTGGTTGAAACCGCCCACTCTTAAGCGCTTACAGGCTGTGATAAACTGGTATAAAAACGTATCGCCAGAAGCCGTATCCGGAATAATCAAACGACGAGCGCAGGTACAGCGCTGCCCTGCGGTAATCATGGTGGAAAGAATGCTGTGGTAAACAGCAGCATCAACGTGTTGTAACTCCGAGATTACCAGCGGGTTATTGCCACCCATCTCCAAGGCCAGGATCACTTCTGGACGATGAGCAAATTGTTGATGGATGCGTAAGCCCGTGGAATAACTTCCGGTAAAATAAACTCCCTGAATATCCTGGGCTAATAACGTCTCACCACAGGGAACACCACCTTGTAAACCATTTAAAACACCGGGTGGAATCCCACTGTCATGCCAGCATTGGATAATGAATTCGGCAACAGCAGGGGCGAGTTCGCTGGGTTTATAGAGAATCGTATTTCCGGCTACAAGGGCGGGCACAATATGACCATTACTTAAATGTGCAGGAAAGTTAAATGCCCCTAGAACCACGACGACCCCATGAGGTTTAAAGCGTAAACATGCTTGTGCTTCAGGGGTTGCGGTGTACTTTTCACCCGTACGTTCATGATAGGCCTGAATGGACAGTTTAATCTTACCAATAACCGCACTGACTTCGGTTTGTGCTTCCCAGGCGGGCTTTCCCGTTTCTTTACTGATTAGTAGGGAAAGATCAGCGCGACGTTGTTCAACAAGAAGAGCAAATTTTTCTATAATTTGTATTCGTTGGGTAATCGATTGAGCACTCCACAAAGGAAGTGCTGCACGCGCGGCATGGGCGGCGGTTGTAATTTCATCCTTTGTGGCTGCGCGTCCCTCCCAAATTAAATGATTTTGCGCAGGATCAATTGATGAAAAGGAAGTACCCTCACCGATGACCCATTTACCATTTATATACTGTCCCTTACTGGATATCATATTTACCCCTTGATTATTCAGGTGGGTAGAGTGGGGCGACGCGGATTATATCCCCACAATCAACCTGTAATAGATTTGCTGCCTTCTTGCTTATGACACAGAAATTTTTTGTTGCATCAATCAATACCGTGCTCAGGGTCGCGCGAAAATTTAGTCGTGCATTAGCAATGAGGCACATTGTGCCACTTACCTGATCACTAAGACTGCTAATCACCAATGCTGAGCTCGTGCGGATGGTACGAATTTGCTCGAGAGGCGCTTCTAAAGTCGGTCCTCCATCAAAAATATCCACATATTGGCTGTAGCGAAAGCCCTCACGAAGCAGTATCTTCATTGCCGGGGCTGTGGACGGATGGGGTTTGCCAATTACCATTTGCGCTGCAGCAGTTAATAAAGGAACATAAATCGGACCTCTCGGCATTAAATCGGCAATAAATTGTTTATCAGTAGTCATGGTCAATTTATCTGCTTCACTGAAGCTTATTTTTATAAAATGATGGCCCACACTATCCCAAAATGGCGATTTGCCTTTTTTATTATTTACACCCCGTAATTCGGCTACAACTTTTCCTGCGAATCGTTGAGGGTTGTGCGCCATATACAAAAATCGTCCCTTGGAAAGCAGAAGCCCATTGTTGTTTTTGCGATAATGAGGATTTAGATAGAGCGTGCATATCTCACTTGCGCCATGGTAGTCATTGACCAAGGTCAAGTATTCATATTCGGTGTGTGAATTAAGTTGACTACTGAAGCGTGCACGTTTACTTACTTTAAAGGAGTAAAAAGGTGTTTCAATACCAATGCGAGATTCAATGCCTGACACACCAACAAGTTTTCCATTTTCTGGTTGCTCTAATACAAAGAAATAATACTCGCTTTTAGGTTCGGTAATATTCGTTTTAAATGAATTAATTGCCCAAGCGAGTCTTTGTTCCAGGAGTTTTTTATCTTTAGTTAAAGTGGTAATTCCTACACCGCTCTTTTCTGCCAACTGATGTATCGCGGCAAGGTCAGTTTCCACGGCGCTTCTAAAAAGCATCATTGCTGTAAATCCTCAAGTCCATGTTGGGCTAAATCCTGTAAAAGCAGAGTACTTAAAATAGTTCTCTCAACCAGGCTATCAAGTATTATATATTCTTCCGGACTATGAATTTTACCGCCGCGGACGCCTAAGGTATCAAGAACAGGAACGTTATACTGGGCAATATTATTACCATCACAACAACCGCCACTATCTTGCCAGTCTATCGTTAATCCCAATTTTTCTCCATGATGCTGTATCCGCTGATATAAACGTTCGGTTCCTGAGTTGATTTTTTTAACAGGGCGACCAAAATTTTCAAAAATTGATAAGTTAAAGTCTTTTTTGGTGAAATCACGTTGGATACGCTTCAATTCATGCATCACCCAGTGCGCATCATCGGGTTGGCTTATGCGCACATCTACTTTTGTTACCGCTTTATCAGGCACCATATTCAGAGCATCGCCACCAGCAATTTTACCAATATTCAGAGTCACCCCTGAGCGTTTATCATTTAATTGATGTACGGCGATAATAATTTCAGCAAGGTAACAGATGGCATTACGACCTTCATCAAATGCGCGACCAACATGTGCCGATTTCCCAGTAGCAATCAAAGTAATCTTGCCGCTCCCCCGTCTATTACGTGCCAAAGTACCCGATTCCGTCATTGCTGGTTCATAAACTAATGCCGCTTGATAATTTAATGCATGATCGTCATAAAAAAATTGCGAAGCGGGAGAGCCAATTTCTTCATCTGCATTAATAAACACATCCCAACCGAGATTTTCGGCCATATGTTCCTGTTCAAGGGTATTTAATGCGTGCAGCATGACTAATAATCCGCCTTTCATATCTGCAACCCCTGGACCATTTAAACGCTGGTCATCCAGATAATGTAAAGCTTGGAAAGGACTAGTAAGAGGGTATACCGTGTCCATATGACCCGCAAGGAGAACGCGTCTTTTTAAATCGGGGCGTTTACGAATAAATAAAGCATCACCACAAGTCTGGTTAATTGCCATTCCAGACATATCAATCGTTTTAATTGTAGGGGTTGGATAAATATGTATTTCATCAGCAACCGGTGTAAAGAGGCTAATTAATGCGTGTCGCATTTTTTCCTGGCCTTCTAAATTAAACGTACCCGAGTTGATAGCACATAATGCATGCAGCTGCGCAATCATCTGTTCACGTGGTATTTGCCATTTATTTGTCTGATAACCTACGGACATGAGGAAGCTCCCGGAATCGAAATCCTAAATATTCAGCATAGCGAGTGAACCCGATGCTGTCTAGCAGAGCGGATCCACCTAACGAATTGATTTTTAATTGATTGATGAGGAAGCAGGTGGTGGTGCATCAATAACGGTAATTGCATTCTTGTCGTCATCCACCTGGATTACACGTTCAAAATGCCCATATTTGCCGAGTTGCTCACTGATGGAACGCGAATCCTGCTGAATCTCTTGCTGAGAGACTTTACCCTGGATCACTTTTAAGGTTAATGCATGGATTTTCTTTTGTTCTGCTATAAGTTCTTGATATTCTTTTACCCGACTCGTCAGCTCTTCTTTTTGAGCATTCATTTCCTGTTCCGTTTTTTTCAGTTTATCAAGAATTTCAGAAGACTGTTGCTCTTGATTTTTGAGTGTACTATCGATTTTAGCGTAAAAATTACCCTGTTCTGATGAACTTTGGGAAATCGTTGTTGCCATATTTTTGATAGCTTCGTTGAGGAATTGCATTGATAATTTATTATTTTCAATGGTCTTGTTTAGATCATCCTCTTTTAATTTTAATTGCTGAAGCTCGCTTTCTAATTTTTTATTGATTTCTTCTTGCAGTTGCTTTTTTAGATCCAATTCATCCAGGGCATCTTTATATTCTTGCGTATTGTGCGCGAACTGTTCTTCTAAATTATGAATTGTTTGCTGAAGCTTATTTTGCTCTCGAAGGAGAAAATTATTATTTTCACGTGACATACTCACCTGATTGGACATCTCCAGAATTTCTTTTCTTAGGGTTTGTACGTGATTTTTAAAGTTAGAGTTTTCCTGCTTGAGCTTTTCAATCTCGTTATTCAATGAAGTGGCGAGATCGCACAGGCTATAAATAATCCCGCCCACTACATCAGCAAGCCGAAATAAATGTTGTTTGATATCTTCCTGCTTTTCATGGGTATGGGCCGCATGATTATCAAGTAAAGCGCCGCCCCCCATATAAATGCTCAGATTAACACCACTAATAGCCATAAAAATGGGAATATTTGCCAAGATCCCGATTGTTGCCGGAGTAAGTGCTACCGCAAGCCCAGCTAAAATTTTCTGTGCGGTAGTCAAATTTGCCCAGATTGCTGTTGCCTGGCTAATCAAGCTTTGATTGCTACACGATATTTCAACCAGATTTTCAATGGTCTGCTTTAGGTTTTTGATGGCGTCAGTATGATATTTCAGCAACTGTTGCTGATTCATCTTTTTTAAATCATGCGCAGAAATAATTGTTCCAGAGGCCATATTGGTATTCTGATTGGAAGTACTGCTCGTACTAAAATACAACTGTAGCTCCGTTTCTTTAGTAGCCATAACGACTCCTTTTGATTAATTATTTCCTTATAATGACTATTTTTAATCATAAATTAAAAATTATGGTAAGTGAAATATTTTTTTCATTGAATCCTTTAAGCTGAAAAGTTAGCATTGTTGTAGATTAGCTTGAGATAGGTGTACTGATGGTGGACAATATGACGAAAAACCTGGATTTAACTAAGGTGGATTCTGATTGGCGTCCGATGCTGGAAGAGGCTTTATCTCAGGTTGATGCAGATTATCTAAAACAATTAAAAGAGCAGACCGATTGGCTGCCCGGTCTTGAGCGCATGTTCGCAGCTTTTCAACTCCCCTTAACTCAAGTTCGTTATATTTTATTGGGTGAATCACCTTATCCGCGTGTACTTTCTGCTAATGGTTATGCTTTTTGGGATGATGCGGTGGGGTCTTTATGGAGTGATAAAGGACTGAGCACGGCGGTTAATCGCGCTACCTCCTTGCGCAACTTATTAAAAATGTTTTTTATTGCTCGCGGCGATTTATCCACCGATAACACCAGCCAAGAAGCAATCGCGCAACTCAATAAAGAAGGATTAGTGCAAACAGGGCCGCAATTATTTAACCGGTTCATGCAGCAAGGCTTTCTACTGCTTAATGCCTCTTTGGTATTTAGCGAGGGCAAAGTCCCCTTTCACGCGCGGCAATGGAAACCATTCATGAATTGTCTTTTTTCATTAATACATCACTATAATCCAGATATTCAGTTAGTACTCTTCGGTAGAATTGCTGAAGCGGTTCATACCTCGTTACCTGTTGGCTTAGTGTCAGAACATCCGTACAATATCAGTTTTATTACCAATCCGGATGTAATCCGTTTTTTCCAACCATTGGATTTGTTAACTTATGAACCAATCAACAATTAATACTGAAGAAGTAAAAAAATTCGCACAGCATGCAAATCAATGGTGGGATAAAGACGGACCATTAAAAACGCTCCATGATATCAATCCGATACGTCTGCAATTTGTTCAGGAGCATGCGCAGCTCAATCAAAGTCGGCTATTGGATGTGGGATGTGGCGGGGGAATTTTCTCTGAAGCACTCGCTCAGGCAGGTGCCCTAGTAACCGGAATTGATGCTGAGGCAGAAGCAATAAAAATTGCTCAGTCCCATGCACTAAATGGAAATTTGACCATCCATTATGAATGCACACCGATTGAGTGCTTTGATAAGGTTGGCTACGAAATTGTTACCTGTATGGAAATGCTCGAACATGTTGAGCACCCAGAAATGGTATTTGAATACGTAGCACGTTTATTAATGCCCCGAGGTGTATTTTTTGTCTCTACGATTAGTCGTACGTTTAAAGCGTATGCAGAAGTTATTTTAGCTGCTGAATATCTATTAGGGCTACTACCACGACAAACGCACGACTATAAAAAATTTATTCAGCCAAGCGAACTTATGCGGTTAGCACGTCGTTATGATTTTGAATTAATTGATCTCAAAGGAATGAGCTATAACCCGATAACCAGAGGCGCGTCCCTGACCGCTGATGTCTCCGTTAATTATTTGATAGCTTTACAAAAGAAATAGCTGTGCGCTTAAGATAGCACAGCACTGATTATTCTTAATTGGCCTGTTTCGTTTCTTGATTTTTAGGATGATTCTCTTTTTTCTTATTATAACGCTCTTGGAATCGTTGGTGCGCATAGCGGGCTTGCTCTGCTGTAACCAGGTCAACCTCGTTACCGTAAATATCAACACGTGCAGCATGTTCTTTCTGGCAATTAAGATATGCCGGAGATGCGCTGTAATAGCTTAATGCTTCACGTAAAGATTTTTTACTAAAAGGAGGGGAGTCGAGGCGTTCATAAAAATCGATAATATCATCGAAGATACCAATTTTTAATGGTCTGACCTGAGTGCTTTTTTTAAAGAAAGCGCTTGGAAAATGCTCAATCAACCACTCAATAATAAGCAGTTTATCTCTCTTTACCAAATTTAATTGTTTATCCATCATTTTGCTCTAAAGCGTTATTATTTGCCGAATAAGCTACCATATTTATATACTTAATCAAGTAGTGATAAGTTACAAATATAAGTCCCTGTGTTTTATATTAAAACAAAAGCACCTATTTTGCCCGTCGTTTTGTAAGAAATATCTCAAAGTACCCTATGAAATTCGCCCGTTTAAATTAGGAAATATTCTTATAAAAAATTTAAGTACTTGTTTTTTATATCATTTTAATAAAAATTACGATTTAAATAAATTATATTTTAATATTTTTTACTAATTATACCACTTGCATATAAAAGTTGGTATTGCTAAAGTTTAAACATGGCTGGTACGGATATTAGTCATAATAAACGGATTTAAATCAAATGGATTTGATTATGTCAAAGATGACACAATAAGAACGGGATGTTCTTATACGGATGACTGCGAAAAGCCAGGTGAAAACCTGGCTTTTTTATTGGTACTTATTTTTTCGACTTTAGATGAAATTAGCCTACTAAATAGCCTGAGTTTGATAAAAACTTTTTATCAGGGTAGTAAGCAAAAATAACAGAGCCATTTTTAATGGTATTGATAATTGGTTTGGCCAGGGTCTGGGCAACAGCAGGGCAACCCCAAGACAAGCCAGCACGTCCTGCTTTGCGGATAAAATCCGGTTCTACATACCAGGCTCCATGAATAACGACACGACGATTTAAGGCATTGTCATTAAAACCCTTATCCATGCCTTTGATATTAAGTGAATAACCTTTATGTCCAATGTAGGTATCCTTGGTAATGTAGGTGCCAAGGCTTGATTCTTTACTGGAGTTTGTATTTGAGAAGTGACTGGGACGATTGCCGCCAGAGTTTCTGCCATGGGCGACATAAGTGTTATAGAGCAGCCGCTCACTATTGACATCAAATACCCACATTCTTTGTTTGTTTGAAGGCAAAGAATAATCAATTACGGTTAATACGGGTTTTTTAACTTGTCCCTTCTTATTTGCATTGGTATAGGCGGTAAGCGCTAATTTCAACACGTTCTTATTTAACTGCGGGGCTTTGGTAGCCAAATGTTGAACTTTTGCATTGAGATCAGTGCCTGTAGCAAAAGAAGGGATGTTAATGTGGGTCGTTAATAAAGCAGAAGTTATTAAAGTTAATAGCGTATTCATACGGCTCCTTTCTTCTTATAAATTTGCGTCACTCGACCTTAGCTATTATTTGTTCCCGTCACTTTATTATTATTATTTTTGAGAATGGCAAAATATTCTCACCAAAAATGGCTAAAGTCCAGATTTCTGGTTGTCAAAAAGACGGTGATTATATTAACAACTGAGTCAAATGTAAATTGATAAGAAAGCAGTTGAGTCATTAAGGATTAAATTTATTCAATTCAAGTGACTGTATTTACTGAGAATTCAGTCGATTCAAATTGTTTCTAAATGCTTATAGATAGTGCTTTTTTCTGTTTAAGTGTTTTTCAAAAAGGCTTTTTAAAGTTCAGGTCATCAATGTGAAAATAAGTTATACGATGAGTTAAAAAGCACTAAGCGCCTTATCAAAAGTGTGGATTTATCGTATAATGACGCTTTAATTATCACTGTCGAGTGCCTTATGGCGCTTTTTGAGTTTTGTTCGGAGAAAATTATGCTTGAGAAACAGGCACTGCCTTTACCAGAAGGGGTAAGAGCAGCAATAAATCATGCTTATCGTGCGGATGAATTGTCCTTGATTACAGAATTGTGTAATAAAGCTGATTTAGAACCAGAACAGCTCAATGCGATTAAAAATACTGCGACTCATCTTGTTGAATTAGTTCGCTCTGAACGCAAGAAAACAACAGGAATCGACTCATTTTTAACGCAGTATGCGCTTTCCAGTGAAGAAGGTATTGCCTTAATGTGCCTGGCTGAGGCTCTGCTACGAGTCCCCGATAGTGCCACCATTGATGATCTAATCAAAGACAAATTGGCAGGTGCTGACTGGGAGTCTCATCGAGGCCAAAGTAGCTCATTTTTTGTCAATGCTACGACGTGGGCTTTAATGTTAACGGGTAAAGTATTGACTCCTGAAAAAGCGCAATCCAGCTTAAGCAAGACGTTAATGAAGCTTGTGAACCGCAGTAGTGAGGCCGTGGTGCGTGCTGCAGTCGATAAAGCCATGCGTATAATGAGCAAGCAATTTGTCATGGGGCGTACCATTAAAGAGGCGTTAAGCCGCGCCAAAAAAAGAGAAGCTCAAGGGTATCGCTATTCTTATGACATGCTTGGCGAAGCAGCACTCACCGCAGCCGATGCGGCACGTTATTTAGAAGCTTACAAGAAAGCAATTGAGACCATAGGGAAAGAGGCGGATAAAAACTCGGATGTTTACCGTCGCCCCGGAATTTCCATTAAACTATCGGCGCTGCATCCCCGTTACCAAGAAAGTCAATACGCACGGGTGATGGAAGAATTACCCCCACGATTACTGATGTTGGCGCAACTTGCGAAAGAGTATGGTATTGGTCTTACCATAGATGCAGAAGAATCGGAACGTCTTGACTTGTCGCTTGATGTGATGGAGAAAGTTTTTGTTGATGACAGTTTAAATGGTTGGAATGGGTTTGGTCTTGCGGTTCAATCCTATCAAAAACGTGCATTCTATGTCTTGGACTGGGTCGCTTCGCTAGCGCGTAGTAAAAACCGACGCATGATGGTACGTCTTATCAAAGGGGCTTACTGGGACAGTGAAGTAAAAAAAACGCAAATGCAAGGGCTTGAGGAATACCCAGTGTTTAGCCGCAAGGTATTTACTGATGTGTCATTCCAAGCATGTGCTAAAAAAATTCTGACCATGACCGATGCGATTTATCCACAATTTGCTACTCATAATGCTTATTCTGTGGCCATGATTTTAAATATTACCGGCGATTATCGTGATTTTGAATTCCAATGTTTGCATGGGATGGGTAAGGAATTGTATGAGCAAATTGTTCCTGCAAATCGCCAAGGCATCCCTTGCCGAATTTATGCTCCGGTCGGGAGTCACGAGGATTTACTCCCGTATCTGGTACGGCGTTTATTAGAAAATGGTGCCAATTCATCGTTTGTAAATCGCATCGTTGATGACAATGCACCCATTGCGACTTTGGTTGAAGAACCGGTGCAAAAAGCGCGTGCTCTATTTAATAAGATTAATAAAAATATCCCTTTGCCCGTCGATATATTCGGTCCGGAGCGTCAAAATTCACGAGGGGTTGATTTTAGTAATCGTGAGCAACGTGTGCAATTACAACAAGAACTTGTACAGATAGAAAAGAAAAGTTGGACAGCCGGCCCTTTAATTGCAGGGCAACTCATTAAAACAAATGACGTTTTAAACGTTATATCCCCTCAGGATACCCACAAAATCGTAGGCACGGTTTACCAGGCGACGGAAAATGAAGTACAGCAGGCTTTAAATGCCGCAGAAAAGGCAAAAAATGCCTGGGCTAATAGTCCGGTTAACGAACGTGCCGCATGTCTTGAGCGCTTTGCTGATTTATTACAGCAACATGAGCATGAATTTTTGACTCTTGCATGCCTTGAAGCTGGAAAAACGCTCAATGATGGTGTAGCGGAAGTTCGCGAAGCAATAGATTTCTGCCGCTATTATGCGCAATTGGCACGTAAAACCCTGGCACAGCCCCATCAATTCACGGGTTATACCGGTGAAACTAATGAGCTCAGCTTGCATCCCCGTGGCATTATCTTATGCATTAGTCCCTGGAATTTTCCTTTAGCTATTTTTACAGGACAAGTTGTAGCCGCCTTAGTGACAGGTAATTGTGTTATTGCCAAGCCTGCAGAGCAAACACCCTTAATTGCATCCTTAGCAGTGACCCTAATGCACCAGGCGGGTATTCCAGCAGCTGCCGTCCAATTGCTCCCTGGAGATGGTCGAGTGGTTGGTGCGGCTTTAGTGGCTGATTTGCGTATCAAAGGTGTTTTATTTACTGGCTCAACGGAAACGGCGACCATCATCAATCGAACCTTGGCTAATCGCGGTGGGGAGATCGTGCCACTAGTTGCTGAGACTGGTGGCCAAAATGCGATGCTTGTTGATTCATCCGCGCTTTTGGAGCAGGTAGTAGTAGATGCTGTTACCTCGTCTTTTGGAAGTGCTGGCCAGCGTTGTTCCGCTTTACGTGTGCTGTTTGTTCAAGAAGAAGTTTACCCGCGCACCTTACACTTGTTAAAAGGGGCTATGGCCGAACTAGTGGTTGGAGCACCGCAATGGCTGACAACGGATGTTGGGCCTGTCATAGATCAGGAAGCGTTAACGGTTTTACAGACTCATGTCGATAAAATGAAGAAAGGTCATGAGATCATCTATCAGTGTGCTTTAGATGAATCCTGTAATGTCGGATATTTCATGCCTCCGACCGCGATTGCATTGAGCAATCTTGATGAACTGGAACGCGAAGTATTTGGACCAATTTTGCATGTGATCCCTTATAAACGAAAAGATTTAGATAAAGTTATTGAGCAAATCAATAATACTGGATACGGTTTAACCCTGGGTATTCATAGCCGCATTAATGAAACAGTTGAATACATCCGTCAACGGGTTCACGCCGGAAATTGCTATGTGAATCGTAATATGACGGGTGCGGTTGTGGGCTTACAACCCTTTGGTGGTGAAGGCTTGTCTGGAACTGGACCAAAAGCTGGGGGGCCAAACTATTTACTGCGTTTGTGTCATGAGCGAACCTATACCGTGGATACAACTGCTGCGGGTGGTAATGCAAGCTTAATGTCCTTGCCAGATTAGTCCCGCAGGTTATTACGGTACTCATGGAGTGCTATATAGACTCCATGATTGCCGCAATACCCATCCCACCAGCCGTACAAATTGAAATTAGCCCACGTTTGTTACCGCCTCCTGATACAAGCTTGGCAAGTGTGCCCACAATTCTTGAGCCTGTAGCAGCGAAGGGATGACCGACCGCTAGGGAGCTGCCGACTACATTTAATTTATTTTGATCAACAGTGCCTAGCGGGGCGGATAAGTTAAGCTCTTTTTTACAGTATGCAGCAGACTCCCATGCTTTGATATTACAGAGGACTTGTCCTGCAAATGCTTCATGAATCTCAATAAAATCAAAATCTGCAAAACTTAAATGATTTCTTTCAAGTAAAGTTGCGACCGCTTTAGTCGGCGCCATCAATAGGCCTGCCCCATGTACAAAGTCGACGGCAGCAACCTGTACATCGATTAAGCGAGCAAGCGGGGTAATACCTAACTCTAGGGCACCTTCTTCACCGGCTAATAACACGCAGCTCGCGCCATCAGTAAGCGGTGAAGAGTTACCTGCGGTTAACGTACCGGAGCCACTGAAATCAAAGGCGGGTTTAAGTTGTGCTAATCGTTCTAATGTTGTATCGCCACGGATGGTACCATCGCGATTAGAGCCTTGAAAACTACTGACCAAATCAGTGTAAAAGCCATTATCAAATGCTTGCGCTGCATTCCTATGACTTTTAAGAGCCAGAGCATCTTGTTCAGCACGAGGAATATGCCATTCTTTCACCATGAGTTCACAGTGTTCACCCATAGACATTAAGGTCCGGGGTTCATTCACGTTGGATATTTGCGGTTTCAAGGCGCTGGGTCTTAATTTTTTTAGCGCTTGAAATTTTTCCTGAAGACTTCGTGCTTTATGTAAATCAAGGAGCACCCGCTGCAATAGGGGGGATACCTCTATGGGCAAATCACTATTAGTATCCACTCCACCTGCAATACCGTGTTTTATGCTGCCACTGGAAATTTTTAATGCGATTTGCCACACTGTTTCCAAACCCGTACCACAAGCACGTTGTACATTATAACCGGGTGATTCAGGATGGAGTTCGGTACTTAAAATTGCTTCACGCGTGAGGTTAAAATCATGAACACTATTTAATACTGCGCCCATGGCGGTATCACCGATAAGACGATCTTGTAGTTTATATTGAGTCACTAAGCCATTGAGTGCAGCCACCGCTAAGTCGAGGCGGCGCAGGTCATTATATTTTGTTTGGCTTTTAAAAAAAGGAATGCGATTGCTTCCGAGTATATAAACGTTATTTTGGGTGTTCATGGTGTACTCCTATTTGTTTCCATGCTCATCATTTTCAAAACGGTTAGAGCATTTTGCCGAATTAAATGAGGTGAAGAGGCTAAACGAGCCAGACTTTGGCTGCCATAACTTGAGGTTAAAAAGAGATCGGCGAGTTCGCCAGCCGTAAAATCCTTGCGAAAGAGAGAATTTTTTTGTCCGTCACGAATATTGTTTTCAACCCAAAGTCGTTGCCGTGTGAATGCCTCTTGTACTTGAACACGTAAGCTTTTGGGCAAGTTATTGAGTGAACCGGCTAAAGCCATGAGCACACAAATTTTGTTATCAGTCGTTGCAAATTGATAAAAACGCTCAATAAGGGCTTGAAGCTTCATTTTCGCATCCAGGAACGACAAACTATTAATCCATTGTTCAAAATGGCGCAGATATTCATTCAATAAAATGGATACCAGTTCTTCTTTGGATTGAAAATGTGCATAAAGACTCGGTGCGCGAATCGATAATTCCGCAGCGATTTGCTGAAAACTTAATTTTTCATATCCTTGTTTTTGTAAAAGTTGAATGGATATGTGCAATGCTTTTGCTTTCGTGCCGATCAGGGAGTGGGTCATTTTATGATCACGTAGTCTCAATCTATATTATATAGTTTTAGCCTATGGTGTATTAGGTTTCAAGGAAATGTATTTTTTTGGAAAAATATGTCTATACTATCTTACAGTTACATGATAAGGAGAGTCATGATGTACTGGAATATTAAAAAACTTGCAGGTTTATCATTAGTCTTGTTCTCCAGCACACTGTGGGCAGAAAACACCATTCAGGTTCAGGTACGAACTGAAGAAGCCTCCGCTGCTGCTTTAGGTTTTAAAGTTGAGGGTAAAAAATCAGGAGGGCGCGGTAAAGTTTATATTGGTAAGGGCCCTGCCAACAAAACTTATATCTTTGGATATCGCAAAAACTTTGCCTACGGACGCGACGTGCTCTGTGGGTCGGAAGTATTAACTCATGACAGCATCGTGACCTTAGTTACGGATGGGGAACAATGCAGTATAAAAGTTAATTAAGTCTCACTGTGTTTCCATTTAGAAATGCCCCAGGCTGTGTGCCTGGGATTATTGAGATTGAATTGCAGCGATTAAGCGTGTAGAGGTACCCGCAAATTCAAAAGATGCATCACGGCTGCTTTTTCCGGTTCGGTAAGATTTTGCATTTTTTGTATACAGAAATCGATGAAGCGAGTGACAGTTTCCGCATCATCTAGATTTAAGCCGTTGTTATTATAAGACGTAAATTCTTCATCAAGGGTATTTGCCAAATCCTCTAGGTTGCTCTCATCAAAAGCGTGTTTGCTTAGCATAGGATATAAGGCATGTATCTCAGCCATCTTTTGCGCAACTTTGGCTTGTGTTTCTATATCTTTGGGCAAAGAATCCTGTTTCATTGCATAACTATTCTGATGTTTCCAGTCGTCAATTTCACCTTGAATCGCCAATACAGTAATTAAAACCCGTGAGTCAATCTGCTTGCTGCTGAGTAAAGCAGGATTTGTAACCCGAATTGTCCAATTATTTTTTAAGCGAAAAAATGAACGGGACATCACAGCCATTTCTTTTTGAGTAACTGGGTCATAGATATAGTATTTAGTTCCCCAGAAATTCATTTTTGCGAAGGCTAATTTGGTACTGTTATCTGCGGCATAAATAAGAAAAGTGGGGAAAAAGTTAAATATTTTTTCCTCAACAAACCCTAAATACCGGTCTTGAACGTCATAAATATCCACGTCTGTACCAAACGAAAAGAAACGCGTTTTTGCAGAAGCGGTGTGTTCATCTCGTGGGTTATAGAAATCATAGGTTGTGGTTAAACTAAAAAAGCGGCGATATACAGTACCCAATTTATATTGATTTGTACCGACATCATAGCTTTTGGTTAGGCTAATCCAGTGCTCTGTTACAAATAACTCATCGGGCATTTCTGTGGAAGCAAAGCAAAAGGGAGAAACGAAAAAGCCCAATAAACAAAATAAGAACCATTTTTTCATAATTACCTCATGTAGTTAAAAAGCAGGGCTAGAGTATCATGTGTTTAAAAACAAAAACATATGCTTCTGAAATGTTCGTAATGTTCTCTTAAGAATAAAATGTTATCATGCCCGCAGTTCGTATGCGTAGCGGGAGGTTCTCGATGAAAATTCAAATAATTCCGGTAAATAATTATTTTGACTCTCAACAGATAATGCATTTGGTGGAATTGAATTATGACGAGTTCGGCTATACTGGTAACGCAGATCACTTCCTTTTGAAACAAATAGACGCGCTAGCGTTGCACTATCCCCTAGAAGAATTTCATATAATTCTTCCTGCAGATGCGCCAATAACACTTAAAAATACGAACCGAATACCACCCAATATCACGATTATTGCGCACGATAAATCAGAGCTTAAAGGTACGGGGATAATGCATTTTGATTATACTCCTCCTGAGCATTTTGATAAATTAAGTGAGCTGCGTGTCACCCTTCAAAATCGAATGGACCGATATGGGCGGGATTGCCCGCAATATATGAAACTAAATTTCAAACTGTCCCAGTATGTCCACACATATTATCCTCATTTGCATCATCTTGAGGAATTCCAGCAATTTATAGATGTTTTAGATTTTATTTTTCTGCAGCATAATATGGAATCGCAGGATAACCCATTTGTCGAGAACCTACTTTATGAGTTATTAGAATTATTTAGTCATATTGATCCGAAAAATAAGACAAGAAATCTATTTTTTTCCAATAGTGAACATGGTTTTTCAACGAATGCATTTAAGGCCATGACAAAAGTTTTATGTGCAATGAAAGCGGCTTTAGATGGTTTAGAAATCGAGCGAGAGAACAATTGCGTACATCTACTGAAGTGCATAAATGAATTTAAAGCAACGGATCGTTCACAATTACTCCTGGCCCGCGTACTTCAAATTGCTGGTATTTCTATAATAGCAGCCAGTTGTATGGCATTACCTTTCATCCTCACTTTATCGGTGATCTCACCAGTTCTTGTGTCCTTGGGCACGTGTATTCTTATCTTTGGTGGCATGGTAACAGCAGGTCTTGGATTTAAGGGAGAAGATGTGATCCAACATCAGCGCAATACGAAGACGCAAATAGTTGCCGGTGTTGAACACTTAAGTCGCCGTGATATCTCTGCTGAAATCTTTGATAAGGCTGAAGCAAAACTTTGTGCAAAGAGTTTTCAATAGAAGCGCTGATGGGTATCACTCTTTCTTCTTAATCGTTATGATAGGACAATCTGAAGTAAGGACGCTGTAGGTAACCTATCTACATGCTTGATGTTTATTTATCGGAGCTAATAAATGAAAATCAAAGTTATTTATTGTGAAAAAGAGGTGGTTTATGCTTATAGGTCTTATTATACAAATACCGCAGCAATCCTAAAAAATAATATAAATCTCAGCGAGAGTGACAAGCATATTATTCTGATTCCTGATATTCAACTAAGCGCTGAGACGGGTGAAAATTATGAACCGAGGATGAAGGAATTTGCTACTCACTTTAAAAAAGCAAAGCGATTAACAAGACACAATTTTGCCACAGAGACTTTAAAACCCTCTTCACCATCTGATGACGATTACATCATCATCGATGCCATGAATCAACTCGCTAGGGACTGTCCCGATAAGGAAATAGAGTTCCAGTTGTATACACGATATAATAGCTTTTTGACTCCTAAGTTCCTTCAAAATAACAGCGCCAATATACCTGCAAACATTACTATCAAACTGTATCAAAGTAAGGATCCAGACCACTATATTGATAAAATCTCCCCAATAACGATTCAGGGCACAGGCCTAATTAATATCAAAAATGTTAAAGAGTTAGATAAATTAACAAATGGCAGTGCTCTAGACTCACTGTTGTTTAAGCTTAAGGAGGCTTTGCCCGTGAATGGCGAAGTTTTTGCACGGGGAATTCTACTTAAAACCGCATTAATTACACAACAACGTTACGTTGAGTTGTCCCAGTTATCCTGCTTGAATGATTTTATTGAGAGTATAATCGCTTTGCTGCAAAGACGTGTGACTCTAAGTAGTGAAAAACAATTGATTATTGAGCAAATCCTACAGCAATCGTTGCATGTCTTAGAGGACATGAATACGGTTCATTCTCTGAAACACTATGTTGGCTTTAAAATTCCGAGGCATTTTTCTAGTCAAGATGGCGCATTAACTGTTGATCTTCTTAAAAAAATAAATCGGTATTTTGAAGATTCCTCTGAGGAGAATAAGCAACAAATTTTAGTAGCAACACATAATCTCTATCAATCTCACAATAAAAATCCTTTGGCAGCATTAGGCTTTATTTTATTGGGTATTTTACTCACCTGTTGTCCGATGATGGCTATTGCGCCCATTCTCTTCGGAGCAGTGGCAACGATTTACGCTCCTTTATTGATCGCCTCGCTGATCACCACGAGTGCTACCGGAATTGCTTTATTGGTTGCAAGTAATCAAGTGATGAAAGCTGAAAATTATAAAGAGGATATAAAAAAGAGTTTATATGAATCAGCAAACAGTATTGCGGCAGTGCAAGGTATTACTTTATTTGGAGGGGATAAATTCATTAGTAACGATGAGCAAGTACTTCACAGTTTAAGGAATAAATAGTACATGACTCCTTTGCTATAATTGAGTTTATTTACTCTTTAAGGTCAAAAAATGAAAACGATTTGGATAACAGGCGCCTCCTCTGGAATTGGTGAGGCACTTGCAAAAGAATATGCTCTGCAGGGACATAAACTTATATTATCTGCGCGCAACACTCTGGAACTTGAACGAGTAAAGTCGCAATGCCATAATTCTGAACAGCATATCCTGGCACCCCTTGATTTGAGCGATTATCACGCCCTGGAAGAAAAAGTAACAACACTCGTCGCACAACTTGGTCCCGTTGATATTTTAATCAATAATGCAGGTATCTCTCAGCGTTATTTGGTGAATGAAGGTAAAATCACTTTGGATGAGCAAATAATAGCCACGAATCTTCTCGGTACCATAGCAATGACGCGGCCAATTTTGCAAGATATGTTGAAATATAATCAGGGTCAAATCGTTATTATTTCCAGTATGTTGGGTCTCTTTGGCATGCAAACTCGCTCTGCGTATGCTGCGAGTAAACACGGTTTGCGGGGTTACTTTGAAAGTTTACGCAATGAGCTTGCGTCAACAAATATAAGCGTTTCTTTAGTGTACCCCGGTTACGCGCAAACGCGTATTGCTGCAAATTCCCTAGTATCCAGCGGTGAAGCTTATGGAGATACCGATACGGTACATGCTCAGGCCATGAGTCCGGTTACCTGCGCCCATAAAATTATTCGTGGCGTAACGCGGCACAAGCCCGTTATTGTGGTTTCTGCCTTTAAGGAACGCTTTGGCGCCTTCGTTGCTCTCTATTTACCCGCGCTTTTTCGTAAGATTGCACCTAAATTTAAGGTTTAATTATTTTAAGGGGTAGGGTAGTAGTTGAGCAATTCCAGCAAGTCCTAATTGACGCAAGCGTTGGATATTATTTTCAGGTATTTCTTCAGTATTACCATAATAATGAATTGCTTCCTCCACCATCTGTTCACGCAAGATATGCAACATTGGATAAGGGGAACGGTTGGTGTAATTACTGACATCATCGAATTCTGCATCTGCAAAACAGTATTGTGGATGAAAAGTAGCGATTTGATAAATTCCTGCGTAATGAGTTGCCTCCAGCAAATCATTGGCCTGGTCAACAAAATCCAAATAGTCAAAAAAATCTTCTACTAAATGAGGAAATACCACCACGATTGTGCTTATTTCCTGATGCGCATCCAGATAAAGAATTTCTTGCATAAAATCTTCTAGTCCCTGAGCTTGGTCTTGTGTGGTGCTAACGGAGATTTTTAATGAGTTACGCGTTACCTCCCGCTGGGCGAAGGGACATAAATTTAAACCAATAACTACGTTATTAATCCATGCTTGTGTATTGCTTAAATAATCAGTGCTCATAATGATTTTATCGCTGTTCTAGGGGATAGGGGTTGAAACCTGGCTGAGGATACTCGTTCTTGAGTGACAGGAATCACCGGAATATTTTGCTCTTCTTTATAAAGGGTTGCTTCATAGGCTAAAAACTCGCCCAAAGTATTAAATTTTCGCGTTTGGTAACGGATTTTTTGTCTTTCTAGATGTTCTGTTGCTGTTAGAAGTTTTTGTTCGCTTATCTTTTGCTCTAATTCTGCTACACGGTTCAATTGTTTGTTTAATTCATCGTTACACATCTGTCGCGAATTCTCAATTCTTGCATTTTGCTCTTCTAAATACTTATTCAATTCAGCATCTTTCGCTGTTAAGAATGTTTTTATTTTTTCTAAATTATCCTTTAACTTTTTTTGCTTCTCTTCTTTGGGTATCGATATTTGTGCACCGATTGATTTTAGAGTGCCGATAAAGCTTGATTTTTGTTTATTATCAGCAATTATTGCCTTTTTTGTATAAATTTTATTTAACTTATTTACGATTTTATCGTGCTTTATGGTCGCTTCTTTAATGCTCGTTTTTAGGGGCTGCTCAGCCTGCCATAATTTCTCAGCATCAGTGTTTTGCAGATAATTCTTATAATATTGACTGAGTGGTTCAGGTAAGTTTTGTGACAAACTGTCGGGTATAGAGTCCCAGGTATATTTATTTTTAAAATCGAGGAGAACCTCGAATTTTATTTCTTCTTTTAGTTGTGACAATTTTGCTAAAAGCTCGTTGAGATGTGCTTGATGATCCTGTGGCATGCGCGCGAGCCAGGCTGAGCGATAACCAAAAAAATGAGGAATCCGCTCTGGATGCTCGATTTGTAATTCAATAAATGAATCCATGCCGTCATGAACCTGGCGCAATTTAATCTGATTGTGCTCCAGTTGCATTAGTCTGGCCAGGTTCTTTTCCTTATCGCGAAGTAAATTTTGAATACAATCCTGCTTTGTTGATGAAGCTGAAAATAACTCTAAAGCTGATTGCAGTTGCTTAAATGGTTTTTGCAGCGAAATACATGCAGGATAATTAGACCAGCGTTTAAGATGTTCTTGCAATTCCAAAATAGTATAAGGCTCATCCGAATCACATAGTTGATTGATTTTATTCTTAAAATGACTCCATAACGGGTTGTTTATAAGTTTTTTATGTGAGTCCAGCACAGATAAAACCTGTTTCAAAGAATGAATTTTCTGGTCAGCTACTGCTTTATCATGCACCTGATCACGAAAATCTAACGGACAGTGCGGAAGTTCAGACATTGAATCAACTGCTTCGAGTGCAGTAGTAAGAATTTCCTGGGTGCGCACCCATGGTCGCCATCCTTTAGGTAGAGAATGGGAGTATTTTTGCAGTAAAACATATGTTTCTTGCGTATTTTGTGCACTGGGATTTGCTAATAGAGCATCAACCCGGGTTAAGATTTCTTGTGCCGCATGCTGCTCTGAGCGACTTTGAAAAAGACCGTATAAGCTAAACTGATTGCACCATCTTAGTTGTTTTTGCAAGTAACGCGCGACATGAATCAGTTTATTTTGAGTGTAAAGTTGTTCCAGAGAAATTAATTCCTGGTCTTCAGGTGCACCCATATTTTGCCAGATTTTATTAAAACTGATTAGTAAATCATTCATTTTGCATTGTGTGATGAGCTGCTTATCTAAAGGATCCTGCTCCAGAAATAAGGCTTTCACTCGGGTGAGTAGTATTTGTGTTTGCTCATCATTTGCTGTTTTTAAAAAATCTTGAACATGAGACTCAACTAGTGTATCTAATTTTTTTCCACTTTTTAATGTGCGTATTATCTCTTGCTGTTGTTGCGTGGGGAACAGGTCTAAAACCGTTGTAAATTTTTTACTTAGTGAGTTAGAAGGGTTTTTAATGAGTGTCTTTAAGGTAACGCATAAATTACCGATGAGGTAGGGTAATTGTTGCTGTGCGCTTTCCTTTTGTAAAGGTGCATCGGGTTGGTAATGCAAATAAGCCCCTGCCTTATCTTTCACGGTCATACTCACTTGATGGTTTTGCGTATTCTGATTTATTTTACGCCATAAGTGCTGTTCCTGATGCAGTGCCGCTTGCACCTTTAACTCTTCCTGAAGCTCCAGCGTTTGTAAGTATTGGTACTTAATGTTTTGCAGTGAGCTCATGTGTACTTGTTCATGCTGCGCCATTTTCCCCCAAAATTCTTTGAGATACTCCTTCCATACTACGCATGCAGCATCAGTATATTTTTGAATGTTCTCCTTATTCAGGTCAATTGAAAAATCAGATTGAAGGATACTTATTTCCGTGAGTACCGTTTGACGCCAGGTTAGAAGTTGTTCTTTGTTATTGGGTTTAACTTCGAGAAGTAGCTCTTCCCATGCGGCAATTTGCTGCTGGATGAGCAACTGCACGCGTTGTGCCTGATGATTAAAACGTCGCTCTGCTAGCGCCGTACTTTTTAAGTTTTGTTGTCGTTGCGCAATCTCACTCATATTGAGCTTATTTTTGGTTTTCTGGGATGATAGATTGTAAATTAACTTTCGAAACCAGTGTTCTTTTGGCTGCTTGACTTGATAAATAGGAAGCCATTCACCAAAATTGCCGTTACGGGCACTACGTCCCGCAATTTGCGTCGTCAGCCGATTTGTATCAGGAAAAGTTTGAATTACGAACAGACCGCGAGGATGATTTTCCGGAATAATATCCGTGCCTCTGGAGAGCTGGGCGGTGCCAATCGTAATTGTATTGGATCTACCTGCCTGCTGAATCTTTTTATCATGTACCAAATTATTTTCTTGGCCGGTAACGAGCTGTAAATTATAAGTATTTGCAGGGAGATTTGCGCGAAGATATGTCTCAATAGCTCGTGCCTCCACGAAATCTTCTGCGATAATCAATATGGGTTGTATATCGCCCTGATGCTTATTTTTACTGGCTTCCAAAATCGCATTTTTTAAAAGTATACGCGCCCGTAAGGGATTGCGCGTGATGATTACATCATGTTTATGACGGTTATCACCCGCATGAGGTGGAATATTGATGGCCTGTATATTAAAAATTCCCGCTAATTCTTTGAGTTCGAATAATTCTCCAGGTGTTCCCGATATTCCAATCAGTCGACCTTGATGTTGATACTCTTTAACTAAACCAATTGCTGATTGAGAAGCAATGACTTGGGTCCCTGGATCAATGCGCTGGTTTAAACGTGCCTGCAGTGCTTGATGCACGCCCTCACCAATAATTCCGGTTTTAGGGAAGCTTTTGAGTACAGGGCAAATGCTGGTGTAATGAACACCTTCCTCACTAATACACGATTTCAGAAGATAATGCTTATTCTCTTGCATGTGCATGGCCTTGCAACAGGCAATGAGCCATTTTTTAAGCTGAGCTCTAGATGATCCAGTGACGAAATTTACTTTATTTGCGTCATTTTGCTCATTGACTTGTATTTGATGCAATAAATATTTTCGTAGTTGATCGATATCTTCCTCTTCATCCCAAGCATTATTCCCAATATTTTTAAAAGTAGCTGAATTAATAAATGTTAATACCATCGGATAAATCCACAAGGCTTTCTGATTCTGCTCGGGCTCCTGGGTGACTAATTGATAAGCGGTATTTTGATCTAAAAGAGCATCATCGCACTCATCCAGTATCAAGCTACGGGGTGCATTAAGGTATAATAGGTGTGTTTTGTGCTGTTCTTGGGCGGCGAGGCGGAACAATGCTAAATCTTCGACGGTTGAGAAATTAATTCCTTGCGCTTGATACTTTTCCGCGGGGCTTTTGCTATGGATCACTGCAGAAGGTATATCGAGAAAATTGAAAAAGGGTTCACCATTATTTTCATAATCGCGTTCAAGGAGCATCGTGTTGGCAGTGCAGATATCAACGGGGCCGCGAGTATATTCAAGGACTGCGAGTAAGGGAGTAATCAAGCTTTTCCCTTCACCGGTACAAATGCGCATCAATAAATTGTGTGAGGGGTACTGTTGACTTAATAGTAAAACCAGCATTTGTGTGCTGTTGGGGAAAAGTCCGGTGGTGCGAAAATAGATTTCACGGATAACCGCTAAAAATTCCAATAGGCACTGCTCGTGTTGTAACTCGTCAAGATCATTGGGGGTACGTAACTGCTGAAATAATTCATGCGCTTTATTTTTTAATTCAATGCGGGTACAGGCTGTAAGTTTTTTTAAACTCTTGAAGTCATCATGTCCTTGTGCATCGAGATAACCCAGAACGTTAATATAGGTCAGTTGTCGTGCAAGTTTCACTTGATCTTCGGTATTGAGTTTTAGTTCATGAACTAAATCCTCAATTTCTTTTAAGGCTTTTGGAATGCGGTTTAAATTAAAGTGATTTTGTAGATCTCGAGATTTACCGGGTTGCGCAAGCGGATTTTTATCATATTGAGCACAGTATTCTGCTAAGCTTATTCCGGAATCAGGAGCGATGACCTTAAGTACTGTTTCTATTTTGGGCAGGGGTAGCGCTTGATATAAAGAGGCAATTAGCTCTTGGCTTCCAGGATTTTGGACAAGAAAATTAATAAATGTTTTTAACTGCTCCAGAGTTAAAAACTTATCTTTAGAATTCCCTGTGGCTTGCACGAGCAGTTGCGCTAATTTTTCATATTGTTCTTGGGGTACATTAATTTGTTTTAATTGTTCTAGAATTGTCTCTAGATTGCTTAATTCATTTATATTTTCTTCTGATAAGGGGATACGCTCAATCATATGAATGATTAACGCGCTATCTACAGGTTTTTTGACAAGATGGCCACCGATTTCTTTAAAAAGCATGCTGATTATTTCTACTGATTCGCTGGGCAAACGTGCCAAATGCTTAATTAATGGTTGTGTGATTGTATCTCGCACATTCTCAGGAATTGGTAAGCTGTTGAAGTTGTTTAACGCGGCTAAAGGAAAAGGATTGCTACTTTTAAGATTATGCTTAAAACTCATTTTAAAAAAATCTTTCCTTAGGTCTTCCTCAAGATTCATTGCAAATACATGAGGTACCTCTTTTAGGGCACGAACTTTTTCTTCTAGAGAGGCTTCCGGGTATCGGCTTAATTCGCTCAAAATTAATTCCAGGTACTCAATTAATTGATGCTGCGGAATGCCGGCCAACAATATTTGTTTCGTACTAAAATCTATTAGATTTAATTTTTTAAGAAGATCAATTACTTGCGTAAAGCACGCAGGGCTGTAATTTTTGAGTGAAATTAATTGGTCGACGGCTTTTAAAATTTGCGTGATGTGGATTTCGTATTTTGCCAAAGCTTTAGAGGCGATCGCAGCACTATCAAAAATTTGGGATGATTGAATTATGTCTTCATCTAATTTTTGATCACCGGAGTTTAATTTTAAAAGCACATAGGTTAGTTCTTTTTTTAAGGCCGCAACCATTTCGTCTTGAAAAATATGGCTTAAAGTGTGATATTGATTAAACTTTTTGAACCAATCCAGTACAATTTTTGAGGTTAAACCATACCCTCTAAAGTAGCGTTCATTGTCTTGTATGTAGCTTTTCAGATATAAATGACCAGCCAATAATTCAGCTTTTAAAAAAAGGTTTGAAACCTCTGTCTTCCCCTCGATAATACAATCAAGGAGTACCTTAATTTTATTTTTTCCTTGAAATTGTAGTTCTTGTTCCAGCATATTGGTTACATAACTCTCAAGCGTTTCTAGCTGCTTGAGAATATCTTTAAACTCAGGCTTAGGTGTTTTTTCCCATAATGAAAAAAAGACATCTAATTCTTGCAGTAATAACTTTAGTGGTTCTAATTGAGCAGTGATTTTGGGCTTTTTTATTTCATTGACTGATAACAATAAACTGGGTGCGTCAACGAGATTTTGTCTACTCCGTATTATTTTTAATATCGTATCCACCAGTAATTCATTCACCTTAGGAATACCCGCTTCACCAAAAACACACTGCGGCAGATAGGGTTTAATGACACTCCGTTGTAGCCATGAAATAAAAGTAGATTGCCCCATCTTCTCGAATTCACTTTTTAATGAGCATTCATCTAAAAGTTTTTTTAGTCCCTGTTCAATTTCTGCAGGAGTGGGTAAGTTTGAAACGCGGATATTTAAATTACTAAAAGCCTGCATAAAGCAAGTTCGGATAGTTATATCCCAGGGAGTAAGTTTTTTACTCCAAAAATCAACAAAAGATGGACTGTAAAATTCTTCTATGAAATTGAATTTTAAGGATGCCAGCATATGGAAATAATGAGGGTAGAATCCTTTATTATGTATATCGATTCGGTCTCGATGCATCATCTGCATAAATTCAAAGAAGAGTTTTTCCTTTTCTGGCTTTAATTTATCATCACGCTTGGATAGGCTCTGATCCAGGCGCTCCAATAAAGGAAACCCCTCGTTAAAAAGGCAGGAGCAGAAGTAATCTATAAGCGTTTGCTTCTGCTCAAAGTTTATGGTTAAGTAAGTGGTAAATTTTTTAAAGATATGTACCAGGGTCTTGGCATCGAAGTGTTGATTTTCAAGGATCGCCTGGTTTAAAGCGTTCAGTATTCTTCTTTGCTCAGACAGACTAAACAGTTTGATGCCTTCATCCGTATCATAATCGCTTTGTAATTCTTCAATGAAACAATCAATTCCAGCAATCCATTGCCCCATATTTGCCTCTTTATCACAGCACAATGTGTGGGTCATGAGTAGCCATTGCGAGTAGAGCTCAAAATGATCGGAGGCTTTTTCCTGAATTTTTGCAAACTGGGCGCGAATCCTGTCAAGAGAAAAAGTTGATTTCCAGTTTAAGCCTAAGATACGAAATAAACCTTGTTTTACTTCGTTTTCTAACCCTGGAAGCCCCATAATGTGCATTTCTGTGGGGAGCAGAATATCTCGCAAGTATTTATGAAATGTTGTTTTATTAAACTGGAATAAAGTCTCAGTATTCTGCATTTCTATAGACACTTGCTTAAATTGCGGGTTGGCATGAAGCATGGCGTTGTAAGCACCATCAAAACTCCAATCAAGCGTGCAAAGCTCCTGGAATTGATCCACCGGATTAGCTGCATTTTTGAGCACCAAAAGTATGCGGTTTAAGGTGATTAGAAAATGACCTTTATGATTTAAATGACAAGGGGAGGGTAGAGTTAATCCGAAATCATGAATCGCGGATAGAAATTCATCGGTGTAACCTAAATAAAACGAATTAAAGTCAAAAATGTGAATTGGATTTAATAAATGCAGTTCTGTAAGGCGATTCCACCAGGTAATTTGCTCAGGCAGCAAAGACGATAATTTTTTGAGATTTTTTATTGATTCAATTTCAAGAAAACATCTTTGTGCGAATGAATTGCGGAGAAAAGATAGGTTCACTCCTTTTTGAAGCGCATGTGCGGCATATTCCACAAATAATTTTAGGTGATTTTCTCCCCCCAGGATAAAGAGTTTTGTCAGTAAAGGGGTCATCCACAGGGTATCTTCAACAGGGAGTTGCGTGAACAGCTGTGTACAGTGGGGAATTAGAGTAATTAAAGCCTGCTGTTGCTGCTGGAGATCAGGACTCATTAGAGCAAGACATATTTCTTCTTCTACTCCCGTTAATAACGAGCGCATGTGTGTGATATGCGGTAACACAATCTCAACGAGCTGGTCTGGAGCGAAAAGGCGCGGTGCTAATGAGGTCGGAAGCGTAATCGGGGTGTTTGTATAGCATAAATTTTTAACGCGACTATCATCGATGTACAGTCCTTTCGGTAAATTTTCAAGAACGAGTCCATCGGTAAACGCATGTCGATTATTTTGCACCAAGTCACAGACTAACTTATGAATTTGATGGACACCATAGGCCTCTGTTTGCATCATTATTTGCTTAAAAATTGACTGGTCGAGTATCTCGGATTGCTTTATTTTCTCAAAAGCCCAGCTTACGGTGGGTTTCATCATCTGCGCATGCCTGATTGCAGTCTGTTGCGATACAGTCTTAGCTCCATGCACATCCATACTACGTTGGATTTCAATCCCGGGATGTTGAAAATTTTCTTCATTGATTAATTTGTAAGCACCAACTTGTCCCTTTTGTTTACGATTGCGAAATTGCGCGGCTTGATGATCTGTAAATGCACGTACAGCTAATAGCTGCAAAAATTTGCTTGTTTCGGGTTGTTCTGGAATTGTAAATAGATAAATTCTTTTTCTCGGGGCAGACAGAAAGGTTTTAATTGCATCGATATCATAAGCATCCAAATCCTCCGGAAACGCGACCATTACAGGATCAGTGCATTCTTCAAGCTCTGCTGTAAGGAGTAATTGTTCCAATTGGTTTTTAAGCTGCGGGTTATGTGTATCGATTGTCACCAAGCTTCTCCTGCTTTTAAATAGGACAGTGTGAGTCAAATTTGAGGGTTTATTATACCTTTTCCCTAAACAAATAAATACTTCCATCATGTAAAATAAATGTAAAAACAATCCACTTATTACTCTAGATTAGTAAAAAAATCTTGTATTTATTAACAAATGTGAGTTGATTGTAAGCAAGATGAAATTAACTGCTACAATTATGGGTAATCATTATTTGCATCAAGTTGCGCCTGGATGAGACATGAGTAAAAGGAATGCTACGAAAAAGAAGCCACTTTTGGTTGATCTTGCGCTACAAGGTGGAGGTGCACATGGTGCCTATACTTGGGGGGTCCTTGACCGATTACTTGAGGAGCCACGAATATTGATCGAAGGGATTTCGGGGACATCAGCAGGCTCAATGAATGCTGCAGCTTTAGCAAGCGGTTATGCTAAAGGCGGCGCAGAGGGCGCGCGCCAGGCTTTGCATGCTTTTTGGCGTCGTGTTGCAGAGGCTGCCCGCTTTAGTCCTTTTCGGCGGAGTTTTTGGGATGTTTTAAGTGGTAACTGGACCATGGATTACTCGCCCTCGTTTATCACGTTTGAGCTGGCAACACACTTATTTTCCCCTTATGATTTAAACCCGACGGCGTTAAATCCGTTGCAAGATATTTTAAAGGAAAGTATTGATTTTGATGCTTTAGTTAATTCTCCTATCAAACTCTTCATCACCGCCACGAATGTCCATACGGGGCGAGGAAAAGTATTTCATAATCAAGAGATTACTGCTGAAGTGTTACTGGCATCTTCTTGTTTGCCCATGATGTTTCAGGCTATTGAAATTGATGGAGAATCTTATTGGGATGGCGGTTATAGCGGTAATCCCACCATTACCCCTTTAATTCAAGAATGTGAATCCAGCGATACCATTTTAGTGCAAATTAATCCCGTTGAACGGATTGGGACGCCCAAAAGTGCTCGGGATATTTTAAATCGCTTAAATGAGGTGGCGTTTAATGCTACTCTGATGAAGGAACTGCGGATGATTGCCGTTTTGCGGGATACCATTAAAGAAGATCACGGGGAGGGAGCTCGTTGGGCGCATATGCGCATCCATCGTATTACCAGCGATCAAATGGTCAATTTGGGATACTCTTCTAAATTAAATGCAGAATGGTCTTTTTTGACGACCTTATTTCAAGAGGGAAGAAATACCGCTGATTTATTCTTAAAACATCACGGTAAAGCATTGAATCGTTACTCTACCTTCGATGTTGATGCTTTTTTATAACGCTGAACCCATTCACGAGTTCAGCACAAATAGTTATTCTGCCCCGGGCACATAAACTTGACGAATGCGAGCAGCTTCGATAACCAAGAGCTTAAAGTAATCATAAGACATATAAAAATTACCCTTGTCACCGACTTCATCACTCCATGAGTTACGTAAAGTCAGTAATCCCTTATGCTTTCTTCCTTTATCATCCACTGCAACCGCTTTATCATCGTAGCCGGTAATAATCATTTCATGGCCACCGGGGTTGAAATTCATATAAACGTCACGAGCAATTTCAGGTGTTAAGACCCAGGAGTCAAATTTTTGATTTTTAGAGCCAACTGCACCCATAAAACCTAAATCAAAATCAACCAATAATACGCCGAATGTAACGCGGTCGCCTTGGGCTAAGGATTTTTTGACCAAATCAAGCGTTTGGTTGGTATCATAACGCTCACTAGCATCATTAAGGTCTAAGATGGGTGACCAGGCTATTCCTTCCAAAGGCTCACTTATTTCATGATACGCATCAGGAGTTATAGAGGATAAAGGAGCTGTTCCGTGTGCTGGGTAACCGGTGATTCCGCCGCAACCAATGGATGCTTCATGATCTTTATTAACAATACCAAATTTGCTCATTTGGCTATGAACTATGCTACCCCATGAGCCCTCCCAACCACTGGGTTCATATCCATTCGTCTCTAAATAATTGCCTAGTTGTAACGAGCATGCTTGACTGATGTAATCTCCTTTACCTAAAATCGCATCCATAGCTGCAGTAACCGCAAAGGTTACACAAGTACCATGTTCTCCTTGGTCTAAAACTGGAACTTCTCCCATATCAAGTTGTGTTGCAGAGGGGAGGTTAGAATTCTTAGAAAGAAACGCAGTGCTTGCATTAGATTGCAAAGTTTTCTGTGCAGATTGGGCTAATTTGTTCTTAAAGCTGGGTGGCAATTCAACTTTTAAAAGCTTAATTGTGCGCTCTTTAGGTATTCCAAAAGTTTTTGTGGCAGTGGATACCGGTACTTTCTGTGTAATTGTTCCTTTAATCCGTATTGCATCTGCGTGCGCCGCTGCAATATTGCTTCCAAGCAACATCGATAAGACGATGGTTTTTAACTTCATAATGAACTCTCCGTTTTACCTTAAATTGGCTTAAACAGTCTAAAAGAAGAGATAAGGTTGGTCAATGACTAATAAATGTATTTTTTGTTTTTAATTTACTCTTTATGGTTTTATGTTCGATGGTGAGATGTTGTCTTCTCGCGCCCAACAGGAGTTATTGCTGTTTCACTTATTTATGCTTTATAGTAGAAGAATACAACTTTAGACGTTCATATTAAGGATAGAAGTCTATGTATGAAGATTTGCGTGAAGCATATACCGTTACCAATTTACCAGCAATTACTCTTGGAGGTATTGTTGTTGCAGATGAGTTAATACCTGAGAGTAAGGTTGAAGTCGTTTTAAAGTCTTTCAATCGTCATGGCTTGATTGCAGGGGCGACCGGTAGCGGCAAAACAAAAACCATTCAGGTTTTATGTGAGCAACTCTCACTATCGGGTGTTCCGACATTAGTGATGGATATTAAAGGGGATTTATCGGGCATTGCTGTTGCCGGTCAAGAAAATGCATCCATAATTGAACGTACCCGGTCACTAGGGCTTGAGTTTAATCCACGCGGCTATCCTACAGAATTTTTATCTTTGTCCGCAACACAATCCGCGGTTCCACTAAGGGCAACTGTTGAATCGTTTGGCCCGCTACTTTTTTCCAGAATGCTCGATATCAATGAAACACAAGAGGGCGTAATTGCGGTACTGTTTCAATTTGCCAAGCAAAATAATCTGCCTTTAATCGATCTCGCGGATATAAAAAGTTTATTACAGTTTGCGCAGACGGAGCGTGGAAAAACGCAAATCGAGAGCAAATATGGTGTGATTGCAACGACTTCATTGGGTACCATCGTTCGTAAAATTGTTGCTTTGGAAACGCAGGGAGGCAATGATTTTTTTGGTGCTCCTGAATTTAATGTTCAGGATCTCGTACGCACTACTACCAATGGACTGGGAATCATCTCCATTGTGCGATTATTAGATATGCAAGAGAAACCTGATCTTTTTTCCACTTTTATGTTGAAATTGCTCTCTGATGTTTATAACTGTATGCCTGAGATTGGGGATCCGGAAAAACCGAAGTTGGTGCTCTTTATTGATGAGGCGCATTTAATTTTTAAAAATGCGAGTAAGGCGTTATTGCGATTGCTCGATACCATTGTTAAATTAATTCGTTCAAAAGGCATTGGGCTCATATTTTGTACCCAGACTCCTAACGATATTCCAGAAAATATCCTAAGCCAATTGGGGTTAAAAATTCAACATACTTTGCGTGCATTTACCGCCAAGGATCGCACCAGCATCAAGCTTGTAGCGCAAAATTTCCCACCATCAACCTATTATCAAACGGATCAATTATTGACTCATCTTGGCATCGGTGAAGCACTGATGACCGCTTTAGATAGTAAGGGGCAGCCTGAGCCGTTAATTCAATGCAGGATCCGTGCGCCCGAATCGCGAATGGGTATTTTAACTACTCAAGAATTAAATGAACTAGTCGCGCGATCCTCATTGTACGCACAGTATGGAACACCCCAGCATCAACGTTCCGCTAAAGATATATTAAGCGCAGATTCGGTAGCTGCAACCTCGACTACACCAGAGGAAAAAGGGCCTATTGCGCAGAAAGGAACCGATTTATTTCAGTCTTTAAGTAAAAATACCTTAGTTCGGCAAATTATACGGCAGATGGTTCGGGACTGGACCAGAGCGATTATGAAAGCATTAGGTTTTAATAAAGGAAGAAAATAGAAAGCCCGGAAAAGACCGCTTTCCGGGCCAAGAGAAATTAGTCTTTTGCTTCACAAGTGATTTTAGTGCAATCACGGCAGTTTTTAGCTGCAAAAGCAAAAGAATCAGCAGCTGCACCTTCGTGCTTAGCCATTTGATCGTCAGCAGCTTTATCAGAAGCAACATCAGAAGAGCTAGCATTTGTTGTACAAATCCATTTTGCACTCATATCAGTGCTGCTCGCTGCGAATACAGCTGAAGTGCCTAATATTAAAGACAAGCCAATAATTAAATTTTTCATATTTATATCCTTACAATTTATAATATTTTGATTAGTGTTTCAGGAAATCTTTAACGGCCTTTTCAGCCTGTTCTTTGCTGTAGCCGTAATGTTTTTGCAATTTACCATAGATTTCTTTTTGATTACCTTCAATTACGTCCAGGTCATCATTTGTTAATTTACCCCAGGTTTTTTGCATTTTACCTTTAACTTCTTCCCATTTACCTTCGAAAATGTCCTTGTTCATAGTATTTCTCCTTAAGGTTGTAACTTAGTTAACTATAGACAGTTTTATTCGATCTGCAAATTTTTAGAGCGGAAAATTGAGAAATTTAATTAGTCGAGTTCTTGACTTTCGTTTAACCATCGCTTTATGTTTACGCAGATTACCTGTTTTTTTAACCAATCTTAAAATTAAGAGATATGTTTTAAAAATAATGAACGATACATTAAAAATTAGCCGCTTTATTAAATGGGAATAGTTATGGAAGCACGGAATGAACTAAAAAAATCAACACGCATTAGTCGGTTAGAAAATGAAGAGAGTAGAGAGTATTTGTTTAGATTAACCTCATTGTTATTCTCAATTAAAGCTCGCATACATACAGATAATCGCTACTCTTTTATGTTGGACAAAAAAAAGTCTGACAATATTTTTCTTGGCAAGTTACGAAAGGATGTTAGAGAATGTATCAATTCTTATGATGTTCCTTCATTATTAACTCTCACTGATGGTCCTTCAATTTCATTATTAATAAAATTTGCAAATACTTGTGAAATTACTCTGTTTCAAGCATTATTTATGAAAATAGCTCCGTTGCTCAATGAGCCTCAAATATTTCAAATTAAAAAAGATCTCGCAAACTTAATTTCGGTTGAGAAGTCCGGTGATTTTTTCAAAAAAAACCACCAAATTTTTGCGAAAAATTTAGATTTAATGAGTTCCTGGGTTGATGAGGAAATTAAAAATCATAGAATGCTTTCTATTCGTAAATAATTATATAAAAATTAGAATATTTTCAGATACTTAATCAATGAATATTAAGGTTATCTAGCGCCATCTGCTTGCATCAAATTTGCAAATGTTTTAATGTGTAATTGTGGGTGATAAGTCCATTATTCACAATAAAATTCAGGAGAATATATTATGAATAAGCAAAGCAGAAATGAGGGGATGACTGTACAAGAGGCGGGAAGAAAAGGCGGCGAGGCCCGTGCTGAAAAATATAGTCCTGAGGAATTGTCGCAACAAGCAAAAAAAGCTTCGGATACCATAGAGAAAAAGCAACCGGGTTTTCACGCTGAAATAGGTCAAAAAGGTGGTAAAAATTCTCATCGCAGACAACAAAAACAATAACTAGATTCCTTGTATAAAGGGCCCTTTTTTAGGCCCTTTATATTTAACTACCAAAACACTCTTCAGCATCCTATTTAGCTTAATTTGATAATTAGTCTAAACTAATTGTGAATGATAAAATTCACAAGGAATAGAGCAATATGGAGATAAACCATTTATGTATTTTAATTCCTGCTAAAGATGAGGAAGAATTTATTGCTCGGTGCCTCCATGCGATTCTTAATGCGCTGCATTATGTTTCGATACCCACATCAATTGTCCTTGGCGTAGATTCTTCAACTGATAAAACTGCAGTGATAGGCCGTAAAATCCTATCAGGACATGGTACAGTTCTTGAAATGAAGCAACAAAATGTGGGTGCCACTCGACGCATCATTACGGAGTATGCGCTTGCTCAGATTAAAGGTTATACGAATAATTGCTGGCTTGCCCATACGGATGCGGACTGCCAGGTTCCCGAAAATTGGCTTAGTCTTCAACTTGAATTGGCAACTCAGGGCATTCAGGGAATTACCGGAATTGTAAAAGTAGATAATTATCGCGAGCATTCACCTACAGTTCAGAAGTTGTTTGAAGATCACTACCAAATTAATAGGGATGGTACCCATCCTCATGTTCATGGGGCCAACTTTGGATGTCGTGCTGATGCATATATCAAAGCAGGGGGATGGAATGAATTACTTACAGGTGAAGATCACGATTTATGGAATCGCTTAAAGCAGCTTAAGATTCCATTAAAAAGTGCTGCTGAGCTTTATGTAACCACCAGTGGACGTCTTGAAGGGCGTGCTCCTATGGGCTTTGCGCAAAAGTTAGCGTCATTTAATGACTTAAACCGTATTAATATGAAGTAATTGAAAATATTTAGGATTTTGATCCTGTTTTCACGCATGAGTGAGGTGATGGTGTATGAACAATTTATGCGAGCTTATTTCTCTTTTAAGTAAAAATCATCTCTTTTTAGCAACTGCTGAATCATGTACTGCGGGTAAAATTGTCTCTTTATTAGCTGAGAATGAGGGCTGTGGTGGGTGTCTTGATGTTGGGTTTGTAGTTTATTCGGCGGCAGCTAAAAAGCGTATTTTGCAGGTGCGTCAAAGTACAATTGATCAATACACGCTTACGAGTGAAGAAGTAGCCCATGAAATGGCTGCAGGTGTTTTTGCGTCAAGCATTGCTGATATTGTTATTGCAACCACCGGTTTAGCAGGAACCGAACCCATAGAGGGAATAGAACCGGGGACAATTTGTTTTGCCTGGGGCTATAAAAATAAATCGGAAAAGAAAATCTTTACGGAAAAGAAGATTTTTTCCGGTGAACGTGAAAGCATACAATATCAAGCCTCTTACTACGCTTTAGAGCACATGCTGCATCATCTCCCTGAGATGTTTGAACTTAAATAAATGTCAGGTGTATGGTTTCGGTGGATAATGGATTTTATAAAGACTGTCGCACAACAGGCACGGATGCGTTCAGACTGTATTCGACTGTTTTTAAATATTCATTCACGGCTCGATATAACCACTGTAAGCGTCCGTTATTTAACACCTGTATTTCACGAGGCTCGAGTTCGAGCTGGTTGGCGTTGGTTTTAAGTAATTCGAGCACTTTTGTAGCAACCTGAACTTTTTCTCGCTCCGCATAGCCGCAACCAAAGTGACTAAAAAAAGTACTTAGCGGTTTAAATTCTTGCTGACGCTGTTTGATGTAGCGCGAAAGTCCTTCAATAAGAATGTACTTATTCAAATCCTTATCTTGTGAATCAGTTTGTTTATATAAGCGATAGAAATCAATAGGCTGCATGGGGGTATGAGGCAGGAGCTCTGTAAAGAGCGCGTGATGACCTTTGGCTGCGGCATAATCGAGTGGCCGAAGATGATTATTGTCTTTTGTTCCTGCCTGTGGGTAGTAACTTACCAAAATTTTAACCATTTCTTGCTGGCCTTGAGATGCTGCAAGATGTAACGTATTGGTCGCATTGCGAATATCGGCTCCATAACTTATCAAGAGCTTGGCTATTTCAGGCTTTTTTCTGGTGACGGCTGATTGCAGCGGACTTACTCCTTGAGGGTGTAGGGTATTTGGATCCATACCATGCTGTAATAAAAGGGACATAATTTGTGGATGTTCTACAGTGGCAAACCATCCTCCTCGTTTCAATTTAGGGTGCAATAGGTTAATTCCTTGCTGTAGAAACAACCGTACCATAATTTCTTGTCCTTGCAGACATGCTGCTTTAAACAATGCGTTTCGGGTATTTTCGTTCAGTTCTTTGAAGGGAATGTCGTTTAGATTTATTTGCTTCCATAAATCCAAATCATCTGTAACCAGCGCTAATTCCAGAAGTGATATCTTATTTTGATTCGTATGCAAGGTGGTGTATTTTTTTTGATGCTCAAAACTCAAGTCAGGAAGGTTTGGGGGATTTGTGGCAAAGGCTGTGGTACGCAAAAGTAATTTATCATGGTGTAAATCGTAGTCAAAAGAATAATTAAAAAGGTAATCAGCGCATTCTTCCGGTGTTAGTGGTGTGGTTGGATGAATGGTATCAACGTTAATTTCCACTAATTCAAACATGCCATTGCCTTTATAGTGCATGCTCACAGCATGGGTGGGATTACCCACTATGACTCCAACGCCTTTTCGTCCTTCTAAAGCACTCGCCAGTTTAGTTAGAAACTGGCTAAATTCTAATTCTGTATATTGCCCTGCACAAGAAACTTTATGGAGTCGATTCTCAGCAGCTTGAGGCTGAACCCAAGACGAAATAAACTCCATATTGAGAAATTGATTACCCATATTGTTGTAAAGGAATTGATTATTGACCGTGTTTTCGAGCTCGCGGTGATAATGTAATCCTTGATAAAGACTGATGCCATCAAAAAAAGCCGGAATCTCGAGAATTTGTTCATCATCCGCAGATAAAGGCTCTCTTTTCGAAACTTTTAATCGCGCGCATTCCAGCGCTTGAACTATAGAGTCTGGGTTTTCCCTGAATCGTTCCAGAAATTTAAGGCGTTGGAAAAATTTTTTAAGCTGATTGTTGCACGCAGCTTGAGTAAACATCATAGCAAAGCCAAAACACACCCCTTTGTCAAAGGCCTTGGAGTATCCCAGGGCCCGCATAATTAAAATTAGGCGGTCATGATGCATAGAAGATTCTTGATAAAAATCTAAACTACCATATTTTCTCTGTTTGTGCTTTTGGTGAGCAGTATTTTTAGGGTTTATTTACATATTTAATCCTCTTGAGCGTGGACCCTTAATCCTTTTTTTAACCCAAGGCCTGTATTTCAACCATGGATAGATTATTTATACCCAAACGACGAGCTGCGGCCTGCGATAGATCGATAATGCGTGCACCATGAAAAGGGCCGCGATCGTTAATACGAACAACTACGGTTCGTCCATTGTTCACGTTTTTAACACGTAATCGGGTGTTAAATGGTAATGTCGGATGTGCTGCGGTCATTGAATACATGTTGTAGCGCTCACCGTTAGCTGTTTTATGGCGATGGAGTTGCTTACCGTAAAAAGAAGCAAGTCCTCGTGCTTTATAGCCTCTTGAAGATTTGAGTGGTGTATATACTTTGCCTTTGATTTTATAAGAATTAGTTTTATGTCCAGACGGCTGTGATTTTATACAAGCGGTTAAAGAGAATAATAATCCTATGATAATGAAACAATGCATTATTTTAATCGCAAATTTCATATTTTATCCTTAATTATTAAATGAGCATGAAACATAGCACATAGTTTAAATTATGGCGATATGTTCTTTGCATTGATGATCTCATTTGCTCGGGCAGGCTCGGTTATCTTTGTTGGTGTTGATACAGGCTCTTTTTTTATCAGACTCTGAAATAATCTCTGGGATTTGGCGCCCAAAAAAGATACCATGGCGGGCCCTGTCCCTGCTGTTTCTTTAATGGCTTCAAGCAGCTCTGCTGCCGATTTAAGCTGACCATTTTCATGATAGATATTTACAGTGAAGACAAACATCACACATCCCAAAATAAAAACAGTATACACGAGTGTTAACCCTCGCGGGAGTAAAGGGGCAAAGCACTTGATGTTATATTATTCATCTTAAATGGAGAAATTGCGCAAGGAGCTATCGTACTTTTAAAGTTATATTATTAGAATTATAAAGCGTTGTTATCTAAAATAACGTCGTCGGAATTAGGACTTATTATTGGCCATAAAGAGGATTTAATTATACAATTGGTGTTTTAATAGTGAGTGTACTTAGGAACCCTTATTTTAATAAAACAGGCTCTATATGTTTAAATTAGATCTCTGTATCAGCGGCTAAAGAGATCTAATTTAGTATCTATTTCAACTTTAACTATTCACAATAACCCCGCCATTAGGGTGTAAAACTTGTCCGGTCATGTAGGACGATTCATCAGATGCAAGATATAAATATGCTCCAGCGATTTCATAAGGTTGGCCGGCGCGTTTCATAGGCACCTGATCGCCAAAGTGGCTTACCTTTTCAGCATCGAAACTTGACGGTATTAATGGAGTCCAAACGGGGCCCGGAGCCACTGCATTGACCCGAATTCCTTTTTCAACAAGATTCTGTGACAAAGAGCGTGTAAAAGCCACTAAAGCACCTTTGGTAGCAGAATAATCGAGCAGTTGCTCACTGCCTTTGTAGGCAGTAACTGATGTCGAGTTGATAATCACCGCCCCTTTACTCAGGTGGGGTAGGAGCGCTTTGGTCATATAGAACGTTGAAAAAAATTAGTTTTAAATGTCTTTTCCATTTGTTCACAACTAATATCTTCAATACGTTCCTGAGGATACTGTACAGCAATATTATTAACCAGAATGTCGATGGAGCCGTATTGTTTTATTGCGTCTTCACAAAGTTTTTTACAGGCATCATATTCCTGCAAATCTGCTGAATAGAGCCAGCAAGTACGGCCCATATTTTCAATAACACGTTTCGTTTCCTGAGCATCTTCTTCTTCGTCGAGATAATGAACGAATACATTTGCGCCTTCTTTGGCAAAAAGGCAAGCGACAGCGCGGCCAATTCCACTATCAGCTCCAGTAATGAGCGCAGTTTTCCCTGCTAATTTATTACTTGATTGGTAGTTAGGATCCAGATAAATAGGACGAGGATTCATCTCTTTTTCTATACCGGGTTGATGAGATTGATGTTGTGGAGGTTGCTGTTGGTTAGAATGGGTCATGATTTATCTCCTGTAATACGAGTTAAACAATGAGATGGCAAGATAAAAACTAGGCGTTGACTCAATCAGTAACGAGGGCTTTACTTTTTTGTTCTAATGCGCGCCATTGAGACTCTAAAGAATTACCTTCTTTTTTCTCCAGGGTTAAAATAATAGCGCCTTTATCAATTTGATCTTGATAATCCTGTGCTTGGATTTCGGAAATATTTAAACCAAGAAGGGTGCCCATTAGGGTTCCCGAGACGATTCCTGCTAAAGGTCCGGCGATAATTAAACCCAGAGCGGGGAAAAACACATTCGTGCCTAACGCTGCAATTGCGCCAAGGATTCCACCTACAGAACCGCCAATGGCTCCGCCAGTACCAATCATAGTGCCTGCAGAGGTCGGTGATAAATTATCATCCTTATCAATCGCATAACGGTCCATCGATGCCTGAGACATAATAATATTAATGTCGCGAGCCTCATAACCGCTATCTAAAGCGAGTTGATAGGCATTATCGGCGCTTTGTTTGTCATAAAATATGCCAACAAGTAGATTCGAATCGGTTGTCATTATTATTATCTCCTACAGAAATAGGGAAAAACATCTTCCCTATAATTAAACTCCACCACGTGTCAGTAAAATAATTAATAAAATAAGCACGATTAAGCCCACACCGCCACTGGGATAATATCCCCAACCACTGCTGTAAGGCCAAGTTGGTAAAAGTGCTACGAGTAGAACAATTAAAATTAATAATGTTAGGCTCATGATCATTCCTTATGATAGTTAATGATGATAGTTAATGAGAATATTTAGACCAGATTTTTTCCATATCGGGTCGCGAAGGATCTTGGGTTACTCCAAGCATAATACTACCTTCTTTAATTTGGCTTTCGTATAACTGAGCACGATCTTCAGGGATTCCCCAACCAATAAGCGAGCCCAGTAATCCCCCTGAAATGCTCCCTGCACCGGCGCCAATTAGCCCGGCTACTAAGGGGCCAGCAAGCACGAGACCAATTCCTGGAAAGACTACGGTTGACCCAATACCAATGATGGCACCTAGAGTTCCGCCGATAGCGCCACCCGTGGCACCACCTAAAGCAAGGCCATCCATAGATTTATCACCTTGAACTTCTTTAACGAAAACAGAATCCGGCTCATCGGCTAAAACAACATTGATTTCTTCTGGTTTATAACCTTGAGCCAGTGCATCTTGATAAGCGCTTTCTGCGGTATCCTGATCTTTGAGTAAAACAGTGACGAATTTCTTTGCAGGCATATCCATATTTCTCTCCTTAACTATTCTGTCTGAAGAATAGAGGCTCCCAAAGGTACTACGGCAGGTAAAAGCGCTCTATCGTAAGTATAGTTGTAACGGTGAAACTAATACTGCTCAAAAGAAACTATTTGATAATGTTCATTTAAACAGGATATTAATTTATTGGGCATAATGCAATGCTCTGTTGCAGTTTTCCACGTGATTTTGTATTTATAATGCATCATGCTGTGGGTGTTTTCCCAAAAGGCCTGAATAAATTTTACTTGATATCCTAAGGGTTGAATTAATAAGGATAAATCAGGAGGGACACACAGTTTATCCGTAGTTACAAGCACTACAAGAGCGTGTTGATCGCGTGGTAATTTAAAATCAATTTTTTTAAAAAAATAAAGAACGACAATGCAAATCAGTGTGCCTGTTATTCCTAAAAAAAACTGACCGCCCCCAAAGCATAAACCAATTACGGTAACCACCCAAAAAGTTGCTGCAGTGGTGACGCCACTAATGTGATTCGCATTTTTGAAGATAATGCCCGCGCCAATAAAGCCCACTCCAGTTAAAATACCTAGAGGCAAACGCATGGTATCGAGCATTACAAAGGAATCTAAAGCTCTGCCATGTAAGGACATAAGAATATTTGCTTGAATCATGGCTAAAGCGGACGCAAGACATAAAATAATCGTTGTTCTAAATCCAGCTGAGTGTCCTTGCGTTTCGCGATTAATACCAATAACTCCACCTGCAATTACTGCCAGGAGCAGTCGCAACAGAATATCGCCCATGCTTGGATGTAATACAGCGTCCATATTTTTCTCCTTATTCTTTTTAAATCCAATAATGGATGGGAGAGGGCTTATATCGGCTATTTGGGCTACTGGTGCAGCAATTTCTGGCATTCTTTTTTATATTTTGGCTTAAGATAGTGCATGTGCTCTTTAAGTGCATAGGCTGTAAATTCATCTAATTCTTTTTGCGCCAATTTAAACACCTGGTTCTCTTCTTCATGAACATGATGTTCAACCAGATTTTTTAATTCATGTACTTGTTTTAGCCATTCATCCTCACGCGCTTGCAATTTTAAAATAAAGAATATTTTTTCTTTAATTTCCTCATGCTCTTTGATTCCGTGTAAAGCTTGTCCTTCACTGTGTGCACATTGGCATAGGGCAGCATAAAAGGTAGCTTCTTCGGTTTGCGCATGAACCATTAACTCCTCAGCAATAAGCGTCATAATTTGTTGTTTGCGCAGGAAGGTTGGGGCTTTATCTAATTGTTTAAATAATTGGGATACATACTGATGATCCCACTTTAAATAATCATAAATATTCATGGCAAACCTCCTAAAATTTTATCATTACTTTGATGCAGTTATCTTGCTTGTTGCAGAATGTTTCATATGCTTGCGGTGCATCATCAATTCGGATTTGATGGCTAATGATTTGTGATGGGTCGAGCTTCTCTTCCAAAATCTTTTCCAAAAGCAATTTCATATATTTTGGTACATGAGTTTGTCCCATTTTGAAAGTCAAACCTTTATTCATTGCTGCCCCAAAGGGGATGTTATCAATATTTCCCAGATAAACCCCGGGTATGGATACGGTTCCTCCTTTTTTACAACACTGTATCGCTTCGCGTAAAACATGAGCACGCGAGCTAGAGAGGTAGGTAACTTGCTTTAGCCGGTCAACAAAGGAATCAAATGTTGGCCCAATGTGTGCTTCAGCACCCACCGCATCGATACAGGCATCGGGTCCCCTACCTTGGGTCATCACCATGAGTGCGTCGTAAACGGGTTCATCCTGAAAATTAATGATTTCAGCGTTGCCTAATTTTTCTGCAAGCTTGAGTCGTTCTGGGACGCAATCAATTGCAATTACCCGCTCAGCACCCAACAGCCGTGCACTGATGATGGAGAATAATCCTACAGGCCCGCAACCCCACACAGCTACGGTGTTACCGGGTTTAATGTTGCAGTTTTCAGCAGCCATGTATCCTGTGGGTAAAATATCGCTGAGAAATAGAACTTTCTCATCCGGTATCCCTTCAGGTACTTTTATTGGGCCGACCTCAGCAAAGGGCACGCGCACATATTCTGCTTGACCACCTGCAAACCCGCCCAGAAGATGTGAATAACCAAATAGCCCTGCAGGGGAGCTTCCTAGTTGTTCTTTAGCAAGTAATGCATTGGGATTGGAATTCTCACATAAGGAAAAAAGTTGTCGTTTACAAAACTCGCAATTACCACAGGAAATTGTAAATGGCACCACAATCTTATCGCCTATTTTTAAACGATGCACCTCGGAGCCAGCTTCAACAATTTCACCCATAAATTCATGGCCAAGAATATCCCCATTTTTCATTTCCGGCATAATGCCATTATATAAATGAAGGTCAGATCCACAGATAGCCGATGCGGTAACTTTAATAATTACATCCGTTTTGTTGATAATTTTAGGATTGTGAACTTCGTTCACTTGTACGTTTTTTTTGCCATGCCAACATAAAGCTTTCATAGAACCTCCAGTGTTCACCGAATTCAAGACATTAACGCTTATAATTTTAATTATGGTTCATATGAATGATATGGCAAAATAATTAAAAATTAATTAATATTTTTTGAGTTAAATCAGTATAATTATCAAAAAAAATATTAATAATATTTTAAATTTTTTTGATCAAATTTAAAAATAGGTTTACCATTATAAGTGCGTCATTAGAAAAGGAGAACTTGACATGGCTACTCAAAAAAAATCAGGAAGAGGTTCTAACTTGACCCCAGAAGATCGCAAAAAAGGTGGTGAAAATTCCCACAGCAGTAAAGGCTCTAAAAGCAGTCATAAACTAACAGCGTCCGACCGTAAAAAAGGCGGAGAGAACTCTCGTTAAACCAATAGGCCCATCTTTTGATGGGCTTTTTTATGAGGTTATCCTATGAAAAAAGAACATCCGGAAGTTGAAAATATAAAAAATATTTGTGATATAAATTCCGATGCAAAAAATGCGCATCCGGTCTGCGATAAATTGAAAAACAAGCGGGAATCTAAAAGTATTAAGAAGAGAAAGTAAGAATAGATATAAGGCAGATCCAAAAGGATCTGCAGTGTCTTAATTCTTACTCAAAATTCCTTTCAGGGCGAAATAACCAACAATCCCAAAAAGCATAGATTGTAGGGGATGTTTTTCAACATAACTTAGCCAATCTTCTCCTGATTTTTTTAATTTGTTTTGCACCTTGGTCCATTACTTCTTGAGTGTGTTTTTTGTATTTATCCATAATAATCTCCATAAATTATCATTAATTTCAGACTAACATATTAATCACTTAATGAAACGAATTTATTAAAATAAATTTATCTTTTTCTGAAAAATTATTTTGCATTTTTTGTGCTCATTTGATTATTTTCAAAAATAAACTAATTTTTAAGACTTAAATTATTATGATAATTCATAAATTTATTGCACAACTTCATTAAGGACGAAAAATGAAAATAATATGGATATTGTGGGCATTCTTTTTCGTTGCATCATGCAGTTGGGCGTCACCAAATGGATCTAAGAAGGTTACAGTCACTCTGTTTGAATGGAAGTTTTTTTCGGTGGCGCGGGAGTGTCAAGAGTTTTTGGGTCCTATGGGATATGGCTATGTGGAGATCTCCCCAGCTCAGGAGCATATACAAGGCTTTCAATGGTGGACTTCTTATCAACCAGTTAGCTATCAGCTCTTAAGCAGGCTTGGATCACCACAAGAATTTAGTCAGATGATTAAAACCTGCCATGAAGCGGGTGTTAAAATAATTGCCGATGTGGTGTTGAATCATATGTCAAATCGCTTGGAGGGTATTGGCACCGGAGGGACCCGGTTTACCAAGTATAATTATCCAGGTCTTTATCAGCTAAATGACTTTCATACTTGCCATGATCCAATTACCAATTATCAAAGTCGAGAACAGGTGCAGTCTTGTGAATTGGATAGCTTGGCTGATTTAGATACGGGTAGTAAAAAGGTTCAAGAACAAATAGTTGCCTATCTTAAGCGCTTAGCCGCTTATGGTGTCGATGGTTTTCGTATTGATGCAGCAAAACATATCTCTAGCGCTGATTTACAGGCAATTAAGAGGCAACTTCCAAATTCTATTTATTGGGTGCAAGAAGTTATCTACGGGGAAGGGGAGCCGATTCATCCCAAAGAATACTTAAGTCTTGGGGATGTCGATGAATTCCGTTATGCCTGGGATTTGAAGCGGATATTTTTAACAGAAAAACTCACTTATTTGAAAACATTTGGGGAGCAATGGGGCTATCTACCTCAACATTATGCCCGAGTTTTTATTGATAATTGGGATACGGAACGCAATAATTCTACTTTAAATTATAAAAATGAAGCAACCTATACCCTGGCTTATGTTTTTATGCTGACTTATCCTTACGGCGAGCCCAACATATTTTCCGGGTATGAGTTTGAAGATATCAATTCTGGGCCTCCGAATCAGGGTGAGGTTCGCCAATGTTATCAAGATAAGTGGAAATGCCAGCATCGTTGGCCGCAAATTGCCACACTGATTCATTTTCATAATGAAATCAAAGATGCTCCCGTTTCCTGGTGGTGGAGTAATGATAATAATGCCATTGCTTACGCGCGTGGAAATAAAGGCCTGGTGGTTATTAATCACGAATTAAATACATTGTACCAAACGTTTCAAACGCCACTCGTTGATGGCATCTATTGTGACTTGCAGCATGGATATCTGAACAAAGACAATAAATGTGTTGGGCAAAGTTATTTGATTAGTCAGGGACGTTTTACTGTTCAAGTTAGTGCAAATGACGCTGTAGTATTGTGGCCTTGTAATTAAGTAAAGCTCAGTAAAAGTGATCTGGATGCTGCGAATAGATTTGAACGTATCGTACATCCAGATCCAGGAGTTTAAAAATTTATTTAAACATTACTCATTTCAGCTATGGTTGTTTCGAGCCATTTTTTATGCTTTTTCTCATCTTCATAACCCTGATTTAAAACATCGAGGGCATCAATCCACTCATCGGCATAATTCGTTAAACGTTCATAAGCCGTATTCGTATCAATTTCATTAGAGAGCATGGCATGAAGAATTGCTTTATCACCCAACAACTCAGCGAAGACTACTTTACCTTGTGTGAGCAGTTGTTTCACTCCAGGGCCGCTAGGCGGTTCAAGCTGATGCTTTTTGAGCAGCTGGGTAATTTGTTGTATATGGCGCTGATGATCCTCTTTAAATTCTTCTAACTTTTCTTTATAGACAGGATTATCCAGGCGATTGATTGCTGCCTCATAAGCTTCAACCGCATCATAATCCAGCTCGCAGAGTTGATATAGGGCAGAGGCAAAATTACTTTGAGTGCCAACTAGAGTAACCATAATTCTCTCCTTATTTTTAGATTGATCGTCTTCAATATTAAGTAGAAATGGTTTTCTTTTAAGAAAGGAATTTTAGTATACCCTATGTTTTGAAAAGTGTCATCCTGTGTCGATTTTTGTGCCTTTCTACTCTGAGTTAGATGGCTTACTTTAAGCAATCTTTTAGTCTATGCTTATTATCTTCAAGGAGATAATTTGAAAAACCAACAATTATCAGGCCGTAGCTTGACTGCATTAAGCCTAATGATATTTTTCATTGCCGATATTCAAGGAGGCATAGGTCCTATCCTCTCTATCTATTTACGGTCCAACTTGGGATGGGATACTAGTCAGGTGGTATCGCGCTCGCGACCACAGGCATTGCTGGGGTATTATTTCAAATTCCCAGCGGAATGATCGTTGATGCGCTTCGATTTAAGCGATCCCTTATCGTTTTTGCTTGCACCTGCATAATTCTTAGCTGCGTCATTTTGTTAAGTCAAACTTCTTTGTACCTGATTGTTGCAGCACAATCCCTTGTTGGACTCGCAATAAGCATTATCCCACCTTCAATCGCCGCGATAACCCTAGGATTGGTGGGTAAAGAACTGTTTCCCCTAAGAGTTAGTATTAACGAATCCATTGTTCATGCAGGGACCTTATTTGCTATATTAATCATTGGAATATTGGCTCAATTTTACGGCCATGCCTGGATTGTATACGGCACAATTATGTTCTCAATTTTGGCCTTAATGCCAATACTATTCATTAATCCTAAAGAGATAAACTATGCAGCCGCAAGAGAGCTGCCTCTGATACAAAACGGGAACGATGAAGCCCAAGCCGCGCCAATCGCTTTAATAAAAATCGCACAAACAAAATCAATTCTAATCTTCTTTAGCGCAGTGATTGTTTTTCATTTTGCTAATGCCGCGCAACTACCATTGGTTGGCCAAGAACTTGCTAAAATTAATCCCGACAATGATTCTATCTTTATGGCAGGTTGTATCGTATTAGCACAAATTGTGATGGTTGGAGTTGCTTACTTTTTGGGATTCATAATCGATAAAGTAGGTCGGAAGCCGATTTTTTTATTTTCATTTATCTTTTTAATTTTACGCTCCCTTTTATTTTCAATAACAGAAAACTCGTTTTATCTACTCATTATCCAGCTGCTAGACGGCATTAGTGCCGGCATTTTTGGCGTGATGTCCGTGGTTATTGTTTCGGATTTAGCCAGTGGAACCGGGCGATTTAATTTATTATTAGGAGCTCTAGGATTATGCGTCGGACTCGGTTCCTCATTAAGCAATATAATTGCCGGATTCATAACAAAAATGTACGGGTTTCAGGTAGGATTTATTTCTTTATCTTTTATTGCCTTCATCGGATTGGTTATTTATTCATTTGCACTAAAAGAAACCCATGGGTCTCCTGAGCCAGAGACCCTATGAAATTGAACCTTAAATCGAATTTTGAGTTTTAAATATGTTGATAAACTCTGAAGTGGTTCCTCGTCCATTAGTCAGCTAAGTTCGACAACCTCCCTCATTTTATTGGAAAAAGAAAAGAAACAAAACTTCACTACATAATTCTTTAAATCAATATGAACTCTCATTAATCGCAATAAAGAATTTTTATTGCATCGTTAAACACAATATGACGTTATTTTTTGCAGTGTTTTAATTACTTGCTTTCGCGCTTTCAAGAAAATTAAGATTCCA
>JAFKHV010000114.1 GCA_017306715.1 Legionella sp.
TTATTGCGCTTGTCAGAAAATTGCTGAAAAATGGAATCAGCCGTTGCAAAATTGGGCTTTGACCATTTCTCAGTTGGATGTATATTTTGAAGGACGGCTCAAATTAGAGCTGAACAATTAAACCGTGACACACTTATTTGAACATTCCCCGCGTTTTGTCAAACTCATCAAGCAAGCTTTTCCAGCCCTTATTTGTTTACTTAAAAGCCTAGCAGGAGAGATCACAGAGTATTTGTTTATTGATTCAACACCCATGGCTGTTTGCCATAATTTACGAGAAAGGAAACATAAAGTCTTTAAAGGATTGGCTGCTAAAGGAAGAACTTCAACTGGGTGGTTCTTTGGCTTGAAGATTCATTTGATCTTTAATACTCGTGGAGAAATTGTTCGTCTGGCCATCACACCAGGAAATGTTAATGACAAAACTCCTGTTACAGACATGATCAAAGGAATAACAGCCAAACTCATTGGAGATAAAGGATATCTCTCTCAGAAACTCTTCCAACAATTGTTTGAAGATGGCGTCACTCTTATCACCAAAATTAAGAGAAACATGAAGAATATCCTGATGGATACGGCAGATAAATTGATGTTGATGAAAAGGTCTTTTATTGAGACGATATTCTCTTCTCTCAAATCATTAAATACTTTAATCCATCATAGACATAGAAATCCTATCAACGCCTTCGTTCATCTCATAGCAGGACTTATTAGTTATCAACTTAGGGATGACAAACCTTCCTTGCATAGCCTCACTAATCTTATCTCTTAAACGCAACTCAGGTTAATCTTAAGAGGATGCTTGTTATTGGGCCACCTTTCCAAGGTGAGACCATAGGATAAGTCTGTCTAAAATTGGCTTTTTCCGGATTTTAGACAAAAATAAGCGGCTTAAAAGTCTGGCTCAGCACCACAATCTAAAGCCCAACATAACTCAACTTAAAATCACAACAAAAATTTACGTTAGCAACAGTCCCAAGATGGATAAAAGGGTTCGCTATCGGGAACAAGCAAAAGCCCAGTTTCAAGGATTTATGCAAGCATTTGTATTTAATTGTAAGCGGTTGATTGCGATTCAAGCACCCCCTCTTTTTGCTTAAGTTAAGGGATAAGTATGTCCAAAATCAGCAGAAAAAGTCAAAAATAGAATAAAAAATTAGAAATCCATGGCAACCCCCTCTCAAAAAGACCTAAATATGGCTGAATTTAAGCTTGAATTTGTAACATAGGAATTCCCAAAGACTTTTCAAACAGGCTCATCATATGAAATTTACGTTATTCAAAGAAAAAATTCCTACGAAGAGTTGATTCATCACAAGTTATTTTATAGATGATAATTCAAGGAAAATGTGTTGAGGAGAAAAAATGTCGATGAAGGAAATAAGCGCTTAAGGCAAAATATAGAGCACTTTCGTAAAGCATTCTTTTCGATTTGTCTATGTTTTTCATTTCTTTAAAAAGATTTAAGGTTCTCGTTTGGTCTAGGAAATACAAGTCTTTAAAATCATGACTATGGAAAATATCTAACATAAGTTCTTCCATAGGAGTCAATCTTTTTTTTGAACTAGCTTTTATTGAAGGGGCTCTAATGGCATGTTTATTTCTGTGATATATTGATTGTGGTACTAAGTCTTTAACCGCCTCATATAACATGTATTTTTCTTTTTCTCCCTTGATTTTTAAGTTAATTGGTACCTCCTGAACAAATTTAACTAAATTTACATCAAGGAATGGAACCCTTCCCTCAATTGAATGGGCCATCTCAACTCTATCTCCCAAATAAGACAAAACAAACTCAGGAAGAAATGTCTTTAAAAAAATATAAGAAGATATGTTTATGGGATGATTTTTGTTTAAATCTTGTAGAGAGTTTGAGCTTATAAAATCTTGCATAGGGTTGTAGCAGAGGGTTTTTTCTCTGAAGAAATCTGAATAACATTTTTCTATTGCATTTCCTATGTCGAAACTCAGCTTCCAATAGGATGGTAAAAATCCTAGTATACTTTTTACTTCCAATAAGTATGGAATATCGTAGTTTCCTTGAGCAATAGATCCACTTTCTTTTAATTTTTTAAGGAGCGACCTTTTTCCTTGTTTGTACAGGTGATAAGCTAAGTCTTCTTTAACAGGAGGATATCCGCCTAGAATTTCATCAGCTCCTTCTCCTGTTAGAACAACTTTGAAGCCCGCTTCATTGGTGTGTTTGCTGAGTAAATACTTAGCAATTCCATTAGCTTGAAATACGGGAGACTCTTGATGATAGATTACTTTACTAAAGTTATCTGCTAGATCTTTTTGAGTAACGGTAACAGAAGAGAGATTAACCCCAAGATGGGAGGCAACGCTTTTGGCAAAAATCTCTTCATTTACACTTGTGTCCTGGAATGATATATTAAAGGCTCTTAAATTGTTTGTATGCTGAGACGCCAAAGCAAGAATAGCGCTGGAATCTATCCCTCCACTTAAATAAAACCCAACAGGAACGTCTGCTGTTAACCTTTTCTTAATTGCTAATGAGAGTTTTTCCTTAAAACAAGCTATGTATTCTTTTTCATTGTATAAGCTTATTTCGTTAGATGCTTTAAAGTCCCAATATTTTTTTTCTTCAAAAGTGTCCTTTGATGCTATTAAGAAATGCCCTGGTTTTATTTGATTGATACCTTTAAAACAAGAAAGATCTTGGGGAGGGACACCTTTAAAAATGCATTCTAATGCGTAATCATTCCACTCCGCTTTAATTCCCAGAGGTAACAAAGCCTTAATTTCTGAGGCTATATAAAGGTTTTCTCCATTATACGAATAAAAGAGGGGTTTTATGCCGAATCGATCTCGAGCGGCCATAATCTGATTATTTTTTGCATCCCAAATAACAAATGCAAATTCACCATTTAACTTCTCAAACAATCGAACCCCATACTCTAAATAAAGAGGTATAATGATTTCGCTATCTGTTTCAGTAGAAAATTTATAGCCTTGTTTTTGATATTTTCTCTTTATATTTTTATAATCATAAAATTCGCCATTAACGACTGCATAAATTCCATGATTCTCAGACTGGAGAGGCTGTCGGCCGTTGTTTAATCCAACAATACTTAAACGCGCATGTCCAAGAGCTACTTTGTTGTTTTCCGAAATCCAGTAATTTTTTTCATCTGGTCCTCGATGATGCAACTTAATTAAGCTTTCTGTGAGTTGTGTTAAACTTACAGATTTATTTTTTAAATATAATGAGACAATTCCACACATAAATCCTCTAGACGTTTGGTTGGGGATAGCAAATTTTAAAAGTTGCCTTATATCCTTTCTAAGAAACAATCCTACTAAAGGGCCGTATAAGAATTAAAAAATTTAATTTATTAATTCTTATAGGACTTGATTTTTTTATTCTTTATAAAAATTTTAGGCTATCCTATTTTATTAAGCCTTAAAAAGGAAGCTTGAATATTCATAAAAATAGAATTTTTCCCTAATCCTCGTTCAATTTGATCTATTTAGTTATATGAAGAAACATTTTTCCTTATGTTCATTTTTATCTAATGAGATTTTATGGATATAAAAGTAGTACTAAATAATAATTTTGACTGTCTTTATAGAGGGGTTTATTAGAGATGTATGCCTTTCCTTCTATACTTGTTTTTTAGTTTTGTTCACATCTCTCTAAAAATTTCTTTCTTCTGCTTTCCTGCGTTATAAGAGGTCACTTAGCCGATAGAAGCGCGTATAGATCAATGATCTTTTCAATCCTCTTACCAATTTTCCCATCTTATACCCCTTGAATCATTATTTATAATTAGTTATTTTTTTTTAGACTCTTTCAATTTTATAGTTAAATCACTTTAATAACGAACTGATATAGTTTAAAGTATAAGTCTAAAGTAATCACCAATAAGATGCAGGTTATAAATGTCCTATAGCTTAGACTTTCGGAAGTGTGTTTTAAAAAATTTAGAATCAGGCAAGACATGGGAAGAAGTCATCTCCATATTCTCAATCAGCCGAGATACCCTAAGTCGTTGGGTAAACTTATACAAAGAAAAAGGATCTTTAGAAGATAGGCCACGTGAACCATACAAGATTCGAAAGATAGATTCACAGGCTCTTATCTGTGCTTTAGAGAAAACGCCTGATGCAACACTAAAAGAATTAGCCCAAGAATTTAATTGTTGGCCTCATGCCATTCACAGACGACTAAAAAAGCTGGGCATAACTCGTAAAAAAAACGACCCTATACGCAGAGAGAGATGAAAAAAAAGAGAAAAGAGTTCTTGACGAAACTAAAGAGGATAGATTCGGAGAAGATTGTCTATATAGATGAGTCAGGAGTTGATTCCTGTTTATATAGAGAGTATGCCAGATCACAACGAGGAAGACGAGTAAAAACAGATATTATTGGCAAGAAATCTGAGCGCACCTCTCTTATTTCAGGATGGATGCATAAAGCCAAGAAATTTATAGCCCCCTATGCGTTTAATGGCCACACGGATTCAACACTATTCAATCAGTGGTTAGAGCAGTGTTTTCTTTCGGAGCTTGGATCAGGATGGACGATTATTTTGGACAATGCCTCCTTTCATAAGGGTGCAAAAACGAAAGAGTTGGTAGAAAAAGCGGGATGTGATCTCCTTTACTTGCCACCTTATTCTCCTGACTTTAACCCAATTGAAAATCAATGGGCGATTTTAAAAAATCATTATAAGACTTTTAAGCAAAGAGGATATGAACATGAAGACGCCATAAATGCTTCATTCTTAGTTCGTTTATAATGTGATTATGCTATATGTAGCACCATTAAACATATTTCTTAACCCGAGTTGCGTTTAAGGGATGAGGGTTGTGATGCTATGCAGAGAAGGTTTGTCGTCCCTAAGTTGATAGCTAATAAGCCCTGCCAGGAGATGAGAAAGAGCATTAATTGGGCATCGATGTCGGTGATGGATTAAGGTATTCAGT
>JAFKHV010000096.1 GCA_017306715.1 Legionella sp.
CACTAAACAATCCCTACTTATCATGAATAGAACGACGCCCAAGTAATCTTAATGTTAAATTTCGGCCGCATCGTAACACAGGATATAAGCATCGTGAGAGACAAGGAGAAGAAAAAATAAAACTCGTAATCTTGTTAAAAGCATCGCTTTGGGTACTTAGTAAAGCAAGACGATGAATGCAATCAGCCCCAAAATAAACTTCGCCTTCCAATTTCAAAATCATCCCTTTATCAAGATTGTAACCTTTTTGGGTATATTCAGCGACAAGCTCAGGATGCTCACGTGCATTTAGTAAATCAATCGGCCCTATAGCCTCACGCAGCTTTACTAAGGTTACATAATTGGTACAGAAGGGACAATCGCCATCATAAAGGATATAATTTTTACTCATTAACGGTATCCTTGGAAATTTTCAGGTCCTGCATAAATCTCTTTAACACCTAAAACAGGATCTGTTACTTCAATTAATGTATATAAATATGACGCATCAATATTCTTAGTTGACTTAATATAAAAGCGCTTTCCCTGCCATTGGCCTGCTAACTCTGTTGGTTCCACTTCTGCTGGTGTTTCGCGTACATTGCGATGTGTTAAGACACGAAAGCTTGGATTCTTGAATCCATAAGGATTTAGCTCAATGTAATATTCTTGGGCTTTCTCATCCCATTCTAGTCGTGGTGCAAGACCACGGAACCCTCTTTCATCCTCGACAGATAATAAGCCGGAATGGAGAGGAACCATTGGCAAAGGAGGCCTAGGATAAGGCGGAACTGCCATAATTTGGCGATAAGTCCGTATTTCAACAATCTCAGTTGTGGTGTGAGAAGCATCCCATGGAAGGCTATCAACTTGCCAAGACCCCATCTTCATGCGCATACGCGCGCTAGCATGAATATCGCGCATTTCCTGTTCTTGGCCAGAGGCACCCAAAACTGTATCAAGTACATCCGAAGGAAAAGCAGTGAATTTTACATATTGCCCTGGTGCATCTTCCTTAGTACGTACCTCAACCCAACCGCGGTAAATGGGATAATAGGTATGCTTGTCAAAGGGCCTCATTGCCCGATTCTCAGAATAAAAGGCCATGGAAGAAAAAGGGTAATTAAGATGTCTTTCTCCTAAAGAGAAAACAAAATTTGCGATGTAATATCCGAAAAAGACAGCCATAAAAGAATAAACTACACCTTTATAAGAACGTGATATTCCTTTTACTGGAACCCAACCTTTACTGAGATTTAATTGCTTTTCTAAACGCTGCAAAGCTGGAAACGCATGTTTTAATCGCGCTTGCGCTCCCAAGATTTTACGCCCAAACCACTCCCAGTCAATAGAAAGAAGGCATAAGGGTACCCATTGAGGGTGCCAAAATCGGAAAAGGTGCGTAAGTCCCATGATCTCTAAAAAGAAAAATAAACTTCCAAC
>JAFKHV010000115.1 GCA_017306715.1 Legionella sp.
TTCTGACTTCCCATTAGCTAAGATTAATCAAGAGCAATTAGACGAAGTCTTCGGGGATATCCCCAACATCGAGGATATTTACCCCCTCTCACCCATGCAAGAGGGTCTCCTCTTCCAAAAATTATTCCATCCTAAATCTAATGCTTATTTGGTGCAAAGTTTGTTTAAAGTCAATCAAAAATTGGATGTAGATATTTTTAAAAGATCCTGGGAATTACTTATAGGTCATTATGATATCTTAAAAACAGGTTTTAAGTATGACCACCTCCCTCATTTTCTTCAGTTTGTCAGCAGAAAAGTAAAGATTCCTTGGGAAGAATATGATTATTCCTCTCTTTCAAAAGAAGAGCTAGAAGGGAAGCTCAATGATTTATTTCAACAAGATAGAGAACAAGAATTTGATCTTGAAAAGCCTCCCTTGTTACGCTTTCATTTAATAAAAGTTTCTCATGATTACTATTATCTTATTTTCACATTTCATCATATATTGATAGATGGATGGTGCTCTTCTATTTTAATGAATGATTTAGCGACAATTTATTCTAGGTTAATAGAACGTAAAATTCCAAAGTTGCTCCCTCAGAAGTCCTATCGCACGTTTATAGAATGGCTAAGTACATATGACTATACCCAAACGAAAGAATTTTGGAAAACCTACTTAAAAGACATAAATATAACAAAACTAACTGATTCAATTATAAAGAAAGATCATAGTGATATTGATGATGAATTCAGCAATTATCAATATACGCTTTCTTCTGTTCAATCGCAAGCTCTAAAGGATTTTGCGAAAACTGAACAAGTTACGCTGAATGTACTTTTTCAAGCAGCTTGGTATCTTTTGTTGCGATATTATACCCAGCAACCTGATATAACATTTGGAGCTATACAATCTGGGAGGTCAATACCTATTGACGGGATCGACCGTATGATTGGGCTGTTTATTAATGCACTTCCCATGCGCATAAATTTGGATGATCAAGAGGGTACTGTTAAAGATCTGCTGAAAGTTTTAAGTAAGACACTTCCTCAGCTACAGAAATCGACACATGCTCCGCTGTTTGAGATTCAAAAGTGGGCAGGAATTCGAGAAAAAAACTCATTGTTTGATACACTTCTAGTCTTTGAAAACTATTATAAAGCTCCTGAGCAAGAAGCCAGATCTTCTCTAAATCTCGAGTTTATTAAAGGATTTGAACCGACTGAATACCCATTAACACTGCTCGTTGTTCCAAAGGATGAAATACTTTTAGATGTGACATACAAAACAGAGAATTTTGATAAAAACCAAATTAAATCAGTAATAGATCATTTTGTAAATATATTACATAGTGTTAGAAAGAATAGTTCTGTTTCTTTGATTCAAGTTAATCCTATAACAGACGAAGAGAAAACAAAAATAGAAGTCTGGAATGATACCGAAAAAAAATATCCAGAGAATGAATCTATACATGGCCTTTTTGAGGAGCAAGTTATAAAGACCCCAAAAAAAGTCGCTATTGCCTATGAAGAGATATCTCTCAATTTTGAGGAGTTAAACGCAAAAGCTAATCAGCTTGCATATTTTTTGATAGAGAAAGGAATTCTACCCTATCAAAAAGTTGCTGTTAGTCTAGATCGCACTCCTGAGCTTGTCGTAAGCCAGCTTGCTATTTTAAAGGTTGGTGCTATTTATGTTCCTATAGATCCTGCTTACCCTGCTGCTCGAAAAAAATATATGGTGGAGGATTCTGAAGCATCCGCTTATATTAGTTCTTCAAACGGAACAGATGATATAGGAAGAATTAAAGCTACAACTATTTATGTAGATAAGCAAAATTTTGAAAAATATTCGACGAAGAACCTCAAATTGAATTTTGAAGCAAGGGGCGTTGATATTATTTATACGTCTGGATCAACTGGTAATCCTAAAGGGATACAACAAACACACAAAGCAAGACTCAACCGGTTCCATTGGATGTGGGAAAAATACCCGTTTTCCTCTGATGATGTTTGTTGCCAAAAAACACCCATTAGCTTTGGGGATTCAATTTGGGAAACATTGGGTCCTCTTTTAAAAGGGGTTACTCTTGTTATTTTTTCCGAGGATACAGTAAAGGATCCTACTTTATTTATCAATGGGTTAAATCGGCATAAAGTTACTCGCATAGTCGTTGTTCCCTCTCTGCTTCAAGCGATGGTTGATCTTGGAAGTTCCAAACAGCTATCATTAAATGCATTAAAAATTTGTATTGTAAGTGGAGAAGCCTGTCCTGTTATTTTGACTAAAAAGTTTTTAAATTTTTGCCCTCAGTCATTACTGATTAACATCTACGGTAGTACAGAATTCTGCGCGGATGCTACATACTATGAGGTTACGGGATCTGAGAGTAGCCGAATTAATCTGCCAATTGGGAAACCGTTAAGCAACTTTCATACCTACATTTTAGATAAGAATAATAACTTATTAGCGCCAGGCATTGCAGGTGAAATACATATCAGCGGAACCGGCGTAGCAAGTGGGTACTTAAACAATGCGGAGCTTACAAATAAAAAGTTTATTCCTAACCCTTATTCTAAAAACAAAAGGCATTCAATCCTTTTCAAAACAGGAGATTTAGGAAGATACCTAGAAGATGGCAATATAGAATTTTTAGGACGAAACGATCGGCAAGTAAAAATACGTGGAGCACGCATTGAACTTGACGAAATTCAATCTGTTCTTGCAGCTCACGAAAGTATTCAGGGAGCCGTAGTTCTTGCAAAGGGAGTCCAACTAGAAGAAAGGCACATAGTTGCTTATGTTATTGAACAGTCTCAAGAGCCTACTACCGAGAATCAAAAATCTGAGTTTAAAGGGAACCTTAATACCTATTTATCGGAAAAATTGCCTCCTTATATGTTGCCTAGTTATATTGTCATACTGGATGAGTTTCCTTTAACACCTAATGGAAAAATAGATTTTATCAAGTTAAAGTCTGAGCAATACACTCACAATTTTAATCAAAAGGAAAAACGGCTACCTGAAAGTGATTTAGAAAAAAGTCTTTGTCAGATTTGGTCACGAATTTTATCTATCCCTATTCATGATGTAAATTTAAATTTCTTTGAAATAGGAGGACACTCAATTCTAGCGACCAAGCTTGCGGTTCAGATTCGAGAAGAGATTGGTGCAGACATTCCAATTAAAGAAATTTTTTTAAATCCAACAGTAACAGATCTTATTAAATATATAAATTCCATGTCTGAGAAGAGTGGAGTGAATTTAGCAAATTCTAGCATTCAAAAAATAGAGCGAAACCAAGATCACTTTCCTTTATCTTTTTCCCAGCAGCGACTCTGGTTTTTGGAACAGCTTAGCCCTGAGCTCAATGTTTACAACGTTCCTGCAGCTTTACGCTTGATAGGTCCCTTAAATAAGAAGGCGATTATGGATGCTGTTAAGGATATCATTAAAAGGCATGAAATATTAAGAGCGTCGATTTTTATAGACAGTGCTGGAAATGCTTACCAGAAAATATCGCCTAATATTGATTTTGAATGCGATTATTGCGATGTATCCGATGCTTCAAAAACTTCCCTACAATCAACAATACGAAACAAGCTAAATACAGAATTAAATAAACCTTTTAATTTATCTAAAGCTCCTTTATTGAGATGTAGCCTCCTCCGCCTATCTAATAACGAGCACATATTGATCTTAGCTATTCATCATATCATTACTGATGCTTGGTCTATGGAATTATTTTTTAATGAATTAAGCGAATTATATAACGCTTCACTTGAACATCGTGCCCCTCAACTTCCAGAATTGCATATTCAATATATTGATTTTGCAGTCTGGCAAAGAAACCATTTTACAGACACGATCATTAGAAAACAGCTTGATTATTGGAGAGGGGCTCTATCAAATATTCCAGACACATCTTCTTTTCCGACTGACTACATAAGGCCGAGTGAAGTTAGTTATAAAGGCGCAGCCTATTATTACACCATTCCTACAGAAATACATTACCTCTTAAAAGAGCTAACTCGAAAGCATGATGTCACTCTGTTTGTTGTACTATTAACAGCTTTTCAAGTCGTATTACATCGTTTTTCAAACGATGAGACAGTGGTCGTGGGAACTCCCATCTTGAATCGTCATTATTCAAAAATAGAAAATCTAATTGGATTTTTTGTTAATACATTAGCTATGCGTTTAGATATTTTAGACAATCCAACTTTTTTGGATCTTCTTCACAAAAACAAAGAAAATGTTTTGGAATCCCAGGAAAATCAAGACGTACCGTTTGAACAGCTCGTGGATGACTTTAAAATTAGAAGAGACTTAAGCAGGCATCCAATTTTCCAAACATGGTTTGTACTTCAAAATAAAACAGACTCTTTATTTTCATTTAAGAACTTGGACGTTGAAAATATTCGAGTAGACGAGCACATTTCTAAATTTGATTTAGCTTTATGGATGAAAGAAACAGAGCATAATTTTGAACTGCGTCTTGAATATTCAACAGATTTATTCAAGGAATCCACCATAAAACAATTAATATCAGGATTTGAGAACTTTTTAAGGATTGTTGGTGAAAATCCACAGTTACATGTTGAGGAAGTACCTATCATTATTAATGAATTTAAACAGGTCGTGTTTGATAATGACCAAGGATTCTCAGGAACTATTATAGAGGTTATAGATGGGATTGTGGAGAGGAAGCCGAATAATATAGCTCTTAAGCATGGGGAGAAAGCATTAACATATCGAGAATTATTACGGCAGGCAAATCAGCTTTCTTATTTTCTCCG
>JAFKHV010000116.1 GCA_017306715.1 Legionella sp.
CATCATGCCTCAGAATTAAATCAGCCCTTAGGCTTTTCTTTGGATTGTTTAGATAATCCGCAACAACGAATGGAAATATTTACTCATAAATTCCATCAATTTATTGAAACCATGGGACAACAGGTCATCAATAAGATGCACCCTGCCCGTTCGACCATGCGCAGAAGCCTAATCCGGGAGTTACCGATACAAATCGCAGGACTACGCCCCGCACTTCACTCCTTACTCCAGGGTATTTCTCCAAAACAGTTTCATGTAAACGCTCTTTACTTCACGAGCGCGGAGCAAGGAGGAGTCAGTGTTGACCGCCTCAATCCAAAAATTAAACATGAGTATGCCCTTGTCGTTCAGGATAGTTTCCCACAAGCAACTAATTATCGGGCTTATTTTGTTGAAGGTGCTCTACGTTCCATCCAGGAGCATTCAAGTCAAATCCCCCAAACTGAGCGTATCCAACAAAAACCATTAATTGCTATAGCTGCAGGGATCGCTTTTCTAAGCCTTGGTGTACTTACTTACCGTCATATCCACACCATGAATTTACTTGATACGGCAAGTAAAGAACTCTTAGCTTACGATGCACTTAATAACCAGAGCCAACAAGAAAAACAAGCGCTGTATCATCTGGCCTCGGCAGCGAAATCGATGAGCAATATTTCAAGCAATTCATTATCGTTACCAACCGTCCAGCAATTAAAAACTAATTTACTCCACAATACTCATAAACGGATGCATAATGAATTTGTCCCTGCTTTACAAGCAGAGCTTGAAAATGCATTATCCAACCCTCAAAATAGTGCTATGGCACGTTATGAAGCATTAAAAGCTTACCTGACACTGGGACAAACAGAGCATTTTAATCCCCAAATTATTGAATCGTGGTTTTTAAAGCAGTGGCACAATTTACCCGCAGCCGTTACGAAGAAACAGGATGCTTTATTGAAAGAATTCTTAAATACCCCAAATCCTGCGAAAATTATTGTGAACGAGCAATTGGTCAACGACACACGAAATTATTTAAATGCTTTACCACAAAACTACTTATATTACTCCATAGCAAAACAATTTTTTCCACAAGAAATGGTTAAGGTAGATGTTGAAGGCTTCGCATTAACAGTGCATGAATTCCCTACTTATTATACCAAAAGCGGCTTCCACCAAGTCTTGCAACAGCTACCTGAAATTAGTAGCAAAATAAAGCAGGAGCAATGGATCTTGGGACGTTCGGAGCAAGCGGAACTTATTCCGTTACTCAAGCAGGCATATGGTTATGATTATGTGACTTGGTGGCAAACATTTATGCGCAAATCCCAACCCATGCATTATCAAACGTACCAAGAAGGAAGGATTGTCGTCAAAAAAATTCAGCAGACCGCTGCTTTTGATAAGTTATTGTCTTTAATTCAGCAGGCAACGAAAGCCGACCTTAATAATGCATCATCGCCCTTTAATCAATTAGTCGCAACGCAATTTACAGAGTTCAATTTAATGAGCTCATCAAACGTCCAAGATCTCCAACAAAAATTAAAGGATGTAGAACGCTTTATTGCCACTTTGGCGATGGTTCAAGATGGAGGAAAAACAGCATTTAACTTGGTCAAAGCACGTTTTAATAGCGATAATGCCAGTGATCCGGTGAGCCAACTCTTTAATCAAGGTCATCAATTACCTGAGCCCTTAAATCATTGGACGCAACAACTTGCCAATGAGACCTGGAGTTTATTGATTAAAGATAGCCGGCAACATATTAACAACCAATGGCAACACGTAGTGTTCGAGGATTTTAAGCAAAAAATCGCGCATCGTTATCCTTTTGATAACACCGAAACCAATGAGATTGCCATTCAGGATTTCAATCATTTCTTCGGTACGCAAGGAATTTTAAATCGCTTTACTGATGAGTTTATTAAACCATTTCTCGATGTGAGTACTGCTGACTGGAAAGTTAAAGAAGTTAATAATACGGTCATGCCGATTACTCAAGAAACAATCGATACCTTAATTCGTGCGAACATCATTACCAATATGTTTTTCCCCTATCAAAGTAATGAAAGTAAAATTGAATTTAGTTTACAGAAAATTAATTTAGATCCCGTAGTATCAAGCTTAATCTTGGAAATTGGCAATACTCAGTTACGTGATAACCAAGGTACTGAATCGTTTATCCGCTTCTTATGGCCTCAACCCAATGCCAGGCTTGCACTCGACTCGATAGAGGGTAATCATTACGAATTAGCAGAGCAAGGTGACTGGGCTTTATTTAAACTACTGGAAAAAGTGAACGTGCTTATCGATGAGCAAGACAGCGCAAGCCTACAAATCCTTTTTGAAATAAACAGCAATTCAGGACGTTATTTATTAAAGACGACCAATCAGGTGAATCCCTTCACCCCAGGAATTCTCAATGGATTTAACTTACAAGAAGCGATTGTTTAAATCAGTTTTTTATTAATAAAGCTATTCCAAGACATTATTCTTATTCAATGCTGAGCACGATAATGGATATCATGATTACCACCTAGATGCTTCTCCAAATACACATAAATTTCTGCTGCCCATTATTTATTATGCCTAATACTGTGCTAATAATAAGTCCATCCTGTGATAAACTGCGCAACTATAAAAAAATGAGTTAAGTCATGATAAAAATTGGACAATTTAATCAGTTAAAAATGGTACGTGAAGCCCCTTTCGGAGTCTATCTTCAGGGAGGCGAGTACGGTGAAATATTATTGCCAAATAAATCGTTGCCTAAAGGCACTCTAGTAGGTGATATACTTAATGTTTTTGTTTATTTCGACTCCGAAGACAAAATCATTGCAACAACAAGACGCCCACTGGCGACATTAAGCACCTTTGCTTTTCTCAAAGTGATTGATGTGAATCACTTTGGCGCTTTTCTTGATTGGGGTTTGGAGAAAGATTTACTAGTGCCCAAAGCAGAGCAGCATCGCCCTATGGAAAAAGATAAATCTTATCTTGTTTACTTGAAACAAGATAATCAGGGTCGCATCATCGCCAGCTCAAAAATTGATTATTTTTTAGATAGAACGCCTGCCCAGTTCAAACCCAATGAAGAGGTTCAATTAATCATCGCAGAGACCACTCCCCTGGGAAGAAAAGTCATTATCAATAACAGTCATTGGGGCTTGGTTCATCAAGCCGATATTTTTCAAACATTGATTTATGGCAAAAAAATAAATGGCTACATCAAAAACATCCGTACAGATGGCAAAATTGATGTCACCCTAAGACAAGTTGGGCAAAAAAGTATTAACGATTTGGCGCAACGTGTTTTATCTAAATTAGAACAATCCAACGGTTTTTTAGCCTTACATGATAAGAGTGAACCTGCACAAATACAGCAGATGTTTGCTGAAAGTAAGAAAAATTTTAAAAGCGCAATAGGCCAGCTTTATAAGCAAGGCCTAATTCGTATCGAAGAGCATGGGATTCGATTAAATAAACAATAGGAAAAAATTAACTAACTTATCTAAGGATGTGCCCAATGTTTGAAAAAAAATTGCTAACCAAAAAACATCAAATCAAGCAAGAAAATCTATTTGAATTACTCCCACCAGAGCTCTTTGAATTGATACTCTCATGGCTTAATTCAGAAGATACACGTATTTTATCTCAGGTTAATTTAAAAAATTATCATGCCTTTACCACATGGAGACAAACACCGAAATATATTATTGATTTAAGAGAACGGTTTAAAAAACTCACGGATGCAGAGGAGCAACTTGAACAATTTTCCGAAAATAAAATTGCACGTGCCTTAGCAGGAATACAAGATTTTTTATCGGAACATCCGCAATCCCTCCGAGTCATGGGAACGTGCATGGGTGGCGCACTTATTGTTTTAATGATGTATGGGGGAATTTTTTTGGATGTTAATCTTTTGATCATTATGGCAGTGGTTATATTCTCTCTTTTTATTTTAACGATGACGACCATTCAAGCCGAGCGCGATGATTGGAACTTTATTCCCCAAAGTGATCGTAAAGAACGCTATCAGAACTTAAGCTCTGAGGTTGGCAAAGCAAGACGCGATGTACAGTCTTTTTTTAACGAGAACAAACTTAAGCCATTAACGGCGGAAACATCCGAAACGAATAGTGACGAAAGCGAAGCGCTATTGGCGAAACAAGTTTAGCTAAGTAAACTTATTTAAAGGACATAAAGAATTCATATCTTTACGCTTGACCAGTACAACATTTAAGGAAGTACGATGTCCGATTTTGAATTAATTTATCAGGCAGCTAAAAAAAGGGATGCAAAAACTATTTCTCTTCTGCTTTTGCACAGATCATCATTTTTTGAGCCAGTAAAAGATTTTGCGCTCACCCCTGCGGGACTTTGTGCTCAAGAGGGGGATTGGGAGACCGTAAATTGGCTGGTGACGGAATTTAAAGCATCTCTAGGCCCAATTCTTTATGGTGCGGTTCTTGGAGGACATATCACCGAATGGGCAAAACCTAAAGAGATTGTTAATAAATTATTGCAGGGTTCATTCAAAGGCGAGTATTTCTGGGAGTGTAAGGCATATTTACTGCAAGCTTTTGCACAGATGGGTATGCTGGACGTGCTTCAGCAATATTTTCAGGATAAACCGGATAAAATTTCTGGTGCCATGCTTTGCGCTGCAATTTATGGTAAGCAAACGGCCGTTATCAATTTTATATTCGAAAAATTAGGCCCTAGGCCTGGGGTCTTGTTGGAAGCAATCAAAGGAGCTGCCTGGGCTAATAATCAA
>JAFKHV010000014.1 GCA_017306715.1 Legionella sp.
TTGCTTTCCATGTCGAGTTGTTGCAGATAAGGAACAAAGTATTCTAAAGGTTCCGCATAGGTGAGTACTAGATGATTATTTATGCCACGGAAATTAATATTCAAGATGCCGAGCAGGCCTAACATAACCGGTAGATTCACGGCAAAGTCTTGGCTTTTGAAATGCTCATCCATACTGCGCGCACCCAAAAGCATGTCATTAAAATGTTGATAACCCACAGCAATACAACCGATTAAATTGATTGCTGAACAAAAGGAGTAGCGACCGCCGACCCAATCCCAGATAGGTAAAACGGTGTCAAAGCCCATTTTAACCGCTTCATCCACATGAGCCGTTACCGCGATAAAATGTGCTGCTCGCAGTGATGGTTGTCCGTGCCATTCATAAGCCTTGTGAAGGTTACTTAGGGTTTCGGGGGTAGTAAAGGATTTTGAAGAGACGATAAATAAAGTGGTTTCAGGATTTAATTTATTACAGACTCGCGAAAAGGCATAGGGATCAATTTCTGAAACAAAGTGCAGTTTCACTTGCGTGTCTTGATAATCCGCTAACGCTTTAACATAAAATAACGGTCCCAACATCGAGCCACCAATTCCTAAATTTACCACATCAGAAATTGGTTTCCCCGTGTACCCCAACCATCGACCTTCACGTATTAAGGTGGAGATTTCCTGCATCTGCACTCGTGCTTCATGCACATCGGCCATGATATTGCGATTGTTAACAAATAAAGGTTTGGCTTCATCCGCCCGTAAGGCTGGATGTAATGCGGGTCTATGCTCAGTACTGTTGACTTCCTCGCCTTGGAACAGAGCATTGATTTTATCTTTTAACTGACTTTCTTGCGCTAAAGACAATAAATCATGGTAAATCTCTGATGTTAAAAATTGACCACTAAAATCTAAAGAAATGGCGTTATGTTCAATAATATCGGCAAAATCTGACTGATGGGCTCTGATTTTCTGCTGCGTATTTTGTTGCAATTTTTTCCATGATAATAATTCAGTTGGCATAAATATAAATCCAGAGTTAATTAATGTACTGCTCACGAATCCATTGATTGAAATGCTCGCCTTCAGTTGGATGCAACTTTCCTAAATCAACATTAGCCTTCAAAAAACCCAATACGCTGCCACAATCATAGCGTCGGCCCTCATAACTAAATGCAAGCACCGTTTCTTCCCGAGCAAGCTGATTGATTGCATCAGTAAGCTGAATTTCCTTAGACTCCAATTTCGGCAAAGCATTTATCTGAGCAAAAATTTTATGGCTGAGAATATACCGGCCCACTACTGCGGCATTTGATGCGGCAAGGTGAGGCAACGGTTTTTCTACCAAGTTTTGTATTTTTAACAGATTTTTCTCCCAAGGTATACCTTGAATAATGCCATATTGTGCAGTTAACTCCGAAGGTACCTGTTCGGTGGCGATAATACTCGTGCCATAACACGCATACATCTCAGTCATTTGTTGCAATACTGGGGGGGTGCCAATCATTAAATCATCCGCCAAAATTACCGCAAAATCCTCTTCACCAACAATTTTTTGTGCACAAAGTACGGCATGACCCAACCCAAGTGTTTTTGCTTGACGGACATAAAAACATTCCATATCCTCAGGCGTTACCGCTTGGACTGCAGCAAGTAGTTCTTCCTTATGTTGGCTATGGAGTTCATGTTCTAGCTGGTACGCAAAATCAAAGTGATCTTCAATCGCACGTTTATTATAACTGGTAATGAAAATCATTTGACGAATCCCTGCGGCATAAGCTTCCTCAACAGCATATTGAATGAGTGGCTTGTTTACCACCGTAAGCATTTCTTTAGGAGCCGCTTTAGTGGCCGGTAAAAATCGGGTTCCTAAACCCGCCACGGGAAATACTGCTTTACGAATAGGCATGTTTTTTGTTTTCATTATCATTGACCTACTTTTAGTATTACTATTAAGTATGTATCAAAATGAGAACTTTGATGGGTGCTGAGTGTTTTTTTTATGAGGTATCGATGTATTGTCTAAATTGGGCTCGCGCCTACCCTTTTCCCGAGGCCAAGGCCTCATTCAAACAAACACCTGAAGATTTTGAAGTCCATGAATTTTTTAACACACCATTTAGCGGATCTGGTGAACATTTAGTGGTTCAAATTGAAAAGAAAGGGCTTACTACCGAAGAAGTAATGCGTGCACTTGCGCGTCAGGCTCAGGTACCGTTAAAGGCAATCGGCCATGCAGGCCTTAAAGATCGACAAGCGGTGGCAACACAATGGTTGAGTATTCATGTGCCTGGGGCAGAAATTCCCGAAATTGACAGCTTTTGCGCTCCTGGTTGGAGGGTATTATCTAGTACCCGCCATCATAAAAAATTGCGTCCGGGATATCTAAGCGGCAATCGCTTTGTTATTCGTTTACACCAATTAACTCATCCACAGGCATTTATCGAGCGCCTAGAGCAAATCAACATCTCGGGCGTGCCCAATTATTTTGGCGAGCAGCGATTTGGTAAAAATGGCAATAATCTGCAACAAGCAGAACTTCTGTTTTGCAAAAAAATACGCGTTTCGAATCCCTTACTCAGAGGAATTTATTATTCAGCGGCCCGCTCGTGGATTTTTAATTCAATTTTGTCGAAACGGGTAGCGGCAGGAAATTGGGATAAAGCGTTACCCGGTGATGTTGTACAGCTACAGGGTAGCCAGAGTATTTTTACCGCATACGAGATTACCCCTGAAATCATCCACCGGATTGAAACTCATGATTTATCACCTGCCTCTCCTTTACCGGGAAAGAAAAAATCTGCGCGTATAGAGCTTGAATTGATTCAAGCTCTATACGATGAGCACCATGAATGGATTTTGGCCTTAAGTGAGGCGGGTATGGAAGAGGTATGGCGCACTAATCGCTTGGATGTGGAAGATCTGCAATATTCTATCGAAAATAATTGTGCTGAGCTTAGATTTGCTCTACCGCCTGGAAGTTATGCAACCGCTATCATTCGTGAACTCATCGCAGAGCATTAGCGAGAAGCAAAAGAGGCAGACACCTCTCTTTTGCTCCCTCTGTCTTATCCTAATGAAGAAATCGGGCGAACCCACGGATTTAATTTACGCAAGGGTGGGGGTAATCGCGCGATGGATTGCTGCGCCTCACTCATATTACTAAATTCTCCAATTGTAAGCACATACCATACTTCTTTATTTTTTTCTAAGTAATGACTCAGGCGGGCATTAGCATAAAGTAATTTATTACTTTTTAAATAGCGCTCCATATCCCTTTTATCTGGACTTGCAACAAGCTGAACTGTATAACGTTTTTCTTCCTCTACGGGAGAGGTTTGCGGACGATTAAGCTCTTCCTTTACCTGTGCACGCGTTGCTTCAGCAATTACAGTTTTGTTTTCCAGAGGGCTGTCCAAATTTTGATTGATTGCAAGTTTATGTTCGATAATTTCATGGGTTGCCTGCTGTTGCCAGTGGGCAATAAAGCTTGGCATTGACTCTGTTTTAACCGCTACCTCATGCTGTAGGGTCGTTTCAGGAATACTGCTTTCATTAATCAAGTTTTTTACAAAAAACAAACAAATGAGACCTGCTCCGAGAGCGCTACCGATAGGAATGGCAATTTTTTTTATGGTATTGATTAAAGGCTCTTTACTCGTGCTCGTAGTATTGAGAAGAAAAGACTCTATCAAGGTGTTAATGCGCGCGATACTTCCATCGGTAGTCTGATAGAATTGTTTTAGCTGCTTCTCACTAGGCACAATTGCATCGAGACGCAACTGTTTTGCCCTGATTTTTGTATAATCCAATGCTTCAGAAGCGGTTAATTTACCTAAATCAAGTATATGAATCAGTCCCTTGAAAAAAGATGCCGCAAAACCATTTAAAGTGCCGACAAGAGAATAATCAGCAAATAGACATATATGGAAATAGTTAAAACATTCCTGGTTTTTTATTGCCAATAAAACTTCCTTAATGAAAACCTCTGGTAGATGTTGTGCATCATCAATTATAAGTAATACGTGTGAGCGACGCTCATTAATTTGCGCCACTAAGGACGATATATCGGTATGCTCATCATTTTTTAGGTGAAAGCGTGTTGCAATTTCATCAATAATTAGTTCACGATTACAAGGCGCCCGTGCGGTAATAAGCATGGGTTTTATTTGTTCATCTAAATGTTCTAGCATTAAAGAAGCAAGCGTAGTTTTACCGCCATATTGTTCAGCCAATACCGTAATAATCATGTTGTTAAACAAGATTAAGTGATTGATAAATTCAATTTGCGACATCCAGGATGCAGGCTTTATTCCAGGTTGAGACTGTATCCTTGATACCATCTCAGACCCCCATAATCCATCATGCATTTATTACTCTCCTTCAACTGCAGCCAATAGCACTTGGTTCAGCTCTTGCTCACGAATATGTTCGGCGATGAAACAGTCGCCTGGTTTTTTTAATAAGATAAAACGCAAACGCTGTGCTTGTACTTTCTTATCCAAGCTCATCAGGTCGCGTAGAGTGCTCAGATTTATATCCTGAGGAATTTTATAATTTAATTCTGCATTTTGCAGCATTTCTGCAACCAATTCCACTAAATCTGCAGCAGCAAAACCGGCTTCATAAGATAAAAGACTTGCGCAGTATAAACCTATAGCCACCGCTTCACCATGGAGCCAACGCGTATATTGCGTATAACTTTCCAGAGCATGTGCAAAGGTGTGGCCTAAGTTTAACAAGGCTCGTGATCCTTGTTCCTTTTCATCGCTTTCCACAAAAGATGCTTTTATCCGGCAACATTGCTCGATTAACTTTGGCAACTCTGGTGTTTGCGGGTTAATTCCTCGAGCTAAAAGTTGCCGCAATTCATCGAGAAACACTCCACCAACCAGCAAGCCATACTTGATAATTTCGCCCAAACCGGCGCGAAATTCACGCGCAGGGAGCGTGGTTAAGGTATTCACATCGATGTATACCGCTTGCGGCTGGTAAAAGCTCCCGATGATATTTTTTCCTTGGGCATGGTTAATCGCTGTTTTACCACCTATAGACGAATCGACTTGCGCCAAAAGCGTGGTTGGTATTTGAACAAATTTGACCCCTCGCTGATAAGTGGCTGCAGCAAAACCTGCAATATCCCCGATAACACCGCCCCCTAGGGCGACAATCGTTGTATCACGATGGTGACCATGAGTGATTAAGCATTCAAAAATTGTCTGTAGGCTCGATAAATTCTTATATTGCTCACCATCTTCCAGAATTAAAGTATCACATTGTTTTTCGGAAAAAGCTGAGGCAACCACACTCAGATAATGAGGAGCAATGGTATTATTGGTTATAATTAATAATTGCGGTGAGTGAATCAGTTCACGTAATACTTCCGGGCAGTATAGGCCTTGACGATTTATATAAATCGGATACGAAGCGTCAGGTAACCTTAGATGAAACTGCCCATAAGCATTATATTTCGCCATAAATATATTTAATGATGTTATTGGCAACTGCTTTAACCGTCAGTTTATCTGTTTCAAAACTAACATCAGCCAATTCATCGTAAAAAGGTTCTCGCTCATCACGAAGTGACTCCAAACGACCTTCCAAATCATCAGTTTGTAGTAAGGGGCGCTTCGTGTCACGCTTGGTGCGTTCAAACTGCTGTTGTAACGAGGTTTTAAGATAAATCACCGTGCCCCGTCCAGCCAAGGCATTGCGGTTTTCGGGCGTAATAACCACACCACCGCCAGTGGCGAGAACAATATTCGATTTCTGCGTGAGCTCATCAATAACTTTTTGTTCACGACGTCGAAAACCTTCTTCACCCTCGATATCGAATATCCAGGAGATATCGGCACCTGCACGCTGCTCAATGACCTCATCAGAATCAAAGAATTCCAATTTGAGCTCCTTTGCCAAAGCACGACCAATTGTGCTTTTTCCTGCACCCATAGGCCCAATTAGAAATATATTTCGTACTTTAACCATGCTCATTTTTGATTATATACCTCTTTTCAGTGATGTCATAAATTATCAGTTATGATCTTCTGGCAAATTACCGAAAGTGGGCGTGTTATCCCCAGACTCAGTAAAATCACCCCTTGTTCCTATCCTCCTGCAATAAAGTCTTATATTGAATCATGTTTTCAATATTTATCGACTAAATCGCCAGATGAACGCTAATCATTCTCATTTTATAATGGAAATCAGCGTTACCGCTAAAAGTGTCCGGTATTTTACACAATTAACAACCAAAAACCCATAAAAATTATTTTAATTGGTCGAGCCATATTAATGTAGATAAAATTCCCTCTATATTCTAGTAAACGAAGACTTCCCTTTTAGAGCTGAGGTTATGATTTTAGGGGTTATAAAAATCAGTAACTCTTCATTCGTCATAGCAATATGCTTGTTTCTAAATAAATTTCCGACCACAGGTATTTTACCTAAAAAAGGGACGCGTGTAACCTTACTGGTTTTATCCTGCTGGTAAATTCCTCCCAAAACAATCGTTTGACCATTGTTCACAAGCACGTGAGTCTGAATTTCCTTAGTAAGTATAGCAGGAACCCCGTTAAACATTTGCGCCGAAGTACTGTCTTGATTAATTTTTAATTCGAGCAGTATTTTATTGTCGGGCGTGATTTGCGGCAGCACCCTAAGACTTAAAACGGCTTTGCGAAAAGTGACGGCTGTCGCACCATTGCCTGTAGTCTCTTGATAAGGTATTTCTTGACCTGAATCAATAATTGCGGGTTGTTGATTGGTGGTGATTAAGCGAGGACTTGAAACTAACTCAGCTTTCCCTTCGCTTTCTAATGCGGACAACTCAAGATCAAGAAGATGATTATTATTTAAATGTACTAGAGCTAAGCCTAATGCCGCAGGTGTGAGACCACCAAGGGGAGAGGCAACTAGATCCAGGTTAAATTGACCTCCTCCTGCTTTTTGTAGGGGTATGGTTGTACCCTGTTCTCTTTGAGCCCCGGGGGCCATTCCCCAACGGATACCTAGGTCTTGAGCAGAATCCTTTGAAACTTCTATAATTCTTGCCTCAATTAACACTTGTTTTACCGGGACATCAAATTGACGTAATGCGCGCTTTATTTCGGCGATAAAGGAGGATTTATCCTGCACCCATAAGGTATTGGTACGACTATCTGCAGCCACTTTACCTACAGGGGATAAGAGTGAGTTTTGCTGGTTATTAATCAATGTTGCTAATTCTGTGGCCTTAGCATAGTTCACAGGAATTAATTCTGATTGCACCATTTCTACTTTGGTATCCGTATTTCGTGCCAAGGCTCCGCGCTTTTCAATGATTAATATATTCCCCTGCAATCGCTTGTTAAGTCCTTGCATCCGTAAAATGATATCTAAAGCCTCATTCCAGGGGATATCCTGTAACCTTAAAGTTATATCGCCATGAACGTTATCCTTTACAATAAGATTAATCTTAACGAAATCAGCAAGGAGCTGCAAAACAGCCCTTACGGGAATTTTTTGAAAATTTAATGTTATTTTTTTCTTTAAATGAGTTAAGTCCTGATCTGGGCTTGTGGTATGGCTTGTTAACTGAAAATTATGTTTCTTTTGTAACGGGCCTTGCAGTAATAGGCTCACTTTTTTACCATGCTGCGATAAGGTGTACGGTATAGTCTGTTGTAAATTAAAAACGATACGTAAAAACTGCCCTTCTTTGCGCACCTCGTAAAACGGAATCCAGGCCTTTGCGGTGCTGCGCGCATAAGCGGTGACGAAAGACTCTGAGGGGAACGTTAGAGTCAGTTGTAAAGGATTTTCGTTGACCTGACACAGCGGTTTAAAGTGAACCGCCTCTTTGAACGTAAAATCGATACGAACCTTTTCTTCGGGTAAATCAACGAGTTTGATTGATTCCAGCGGGTTCGCGCCGCAAACGGGCGCGATAAATATAGTACAAATAAAAAACAAAATTGCAGGGTACATCATGACTCCAAATGATCACTGGAAATAGGAACGTTCATTTCGTTATTAAGCGCACGCTCAGAACCTGCACACGAAGACGATAAAATTAATTTTTGCTCCTCAATAATTTTAATCTGGGCGCCATCTGTACCTATTCTATCCCCTTCTTTAGCATAGATAACCTGCTGATTAGGTAAGATAATAAGTGCCCAACGCATGTTTTTATCGGTTAGCAACCCGACAAAACGCAACTTCTTTAATGGATAAATTGATAATACATCGGTTAATCCTACTTGAGATCCTGCACTACGCTTAGCCGCAACAGCTGGTAAAAAGAGATGGTTAATGCGCAGTTGGGTGGCTGTCTTTTCTAGTACTGGAGATTCCAAAAAACTTGGCAAGGGTTCAGGCTCAGGCAGTTTTTTTTGCTTTATTTGGTAAAAATGTTGTGACAAACCCTGATTCCCAGCCACACCCTGAGTAAACAGGATTAAGATAAAAAATATTATTGTTAAAATACACCGCATCTTAATCTCGATAATGAATATAAGCGTTTATATTAAGCATGAGTACGACTTGATCTTTAGAACCGTTTTTTGACAATGAGAGTTTTATGTCTTTCATCATCATCTGGTTTCGCGGCTGATTCATAGATATCAAAAAATCAATTAATTCCTGATAGGAGCCGATTAGCGATATGCGAATTAATTGCTCGGAATAAAATTTATGATGCGTCAGAGGATCTGGATAATAATAACGCAATTTTAAATTGGTTTTATGTGCAGACAAATAGCGCAAAAAGGGAGACCTCTCATTGCGTGAAGGTAAATAAGTTAAGCGCTCATGTACACTTTTTTTTAGTGCAACTATTTGCCGCTCCAGAGTTTTTACATTAACCAATTCGCTCCAAACCTGGCTCGATTGATTCACTAATTCAGCTTCGCGATGAAGATTAGTCTGATAAGCCTCGAATACATTAGGCAGTAATAAAAAATATTCTGCTAAAAAAATGATCCCAGAAAAGCTCATAACAATAATTATTCGCATCCATTGAGGCCAATCGTAAATAGGTCTCCTATAAGAATTGTTTAATTGTTCAAAAATTGTCATTAATTATCCATTTTTGTTGCACACGGAGTTTAAACTTCTTATCCGGATCCTGGTCATTAATGTTTTTTATTTCATCCAACAGCGGTTGATTAAACTGGGGACTGTGCTCAATAGCATACATAAGCGCAGATATCTCTTCCTCACTTTGTGCACGGCCCTCAAGAGCTACTTGCCTTTCGCTACTTGATATTTTTTGGTACGTAATCGTCTTAGGTGTAATCGCCGACAATTCTTCGAGTAACCTCAAGAAGGTACCTGCTGAGACAGTCCATTCCTGGAGCGTACGCATTCTTGATATTAAGGTGTCTTTATTCTTTTTTAGTTTTCTAATGGTAAGTAATTGCTGCTTTATTTGATTAAGCTCATATTGTGCTGCACGATTACGTGCCTGCTGCTTGTGAAGTAAATGCTCATAATGTCTTTTCACTCCGTACATCGCGACAGTGATAAAAAATAGGCTTGAAAACATCATAAATAATAATTGCCGCTGCGCCTTTTTTTTGTTCAATTCACGCCAGGGAATGAGATTAATTTTTGCCATCTAAAACCCTTAGTGCCAACCCCACTGCAATCCATAATGCAGGGGCAATATGCAGTAAATCCTCGGAGAGATGGTGATTTGGATCATAAAAATCAACGACAGGATTTGCTAATTGAGTGACAATTCCCAGATTAAGCTCAACTCTTTGCGCAAAATTTGTGCCCTCAACAGCCAATTCACCCATGAGTAAAATATGCTGAATGAATAAAGGATTGGTGGCCTGGGTATATTCAACAACTTGTTGTATTTGCTGCGCCAATAGTGCTTCAAATGACTTATTGTCAGAATATGTGCAATCAAAATGTACCTCGCGCATAAAAACAATTTTGTTTTGATGTACTAGGAAGAACAATAGGCTTGATGCACTTATTTGAATTAAGGCAACATTTTTATTTTGCAAATTTCCCGTCATGCGCGGAAAAATATACTGTGCTGCCCGCTCCACTGCGTGAGAGACAAGTTCTATGGCCTGGGGTTTTAGTCCTGCAAAATGTAATAACTCCATGTGTGAATGAATGTGCTCTGTTTTCGCAGCGACCAGTAAAACGTTTTGTTCCAAGTTTGTTTCATTAAGCTCAAGTGTTTGGTAATCCCAGCTTAACTCGGACCATTTATGGGGAATACTTTTTCGCACCTCCAGAGCAATTGATGCTTCGAACTCCTCTAAAGATAATCCGCTGTTAAGGGTTAAAGATTTACTTATGGCTTGTTGATCAGGCAAAGCAGTGACTGTTCGTTTCCCAGACTGATTGTTTTGACTAATAAACTCTTTGAACACTAATTGAGTTGCAGGAGCACCGTTATCGGCTTGTGACGCAGGAAAAGATGCATGCGCATAGGATATGAGGGACAGCGATTTGTGGTCGTATCCTAATTCTACCATGTATACAGCCGTAGGGTTTATATCGATTCCAAGAATCGAGCCGTGACGCTGATAAACCGTGCGGAACAGCTGTTTAATTCCATTAAACTGTTCTAGCATTTATAACATATCTTCAAGGTTGGAAATCCATGATAACGTGAATCCGTTTCAGATACAAAGTGTTTCCGAAACACTTGCGCTTATTAGAAACATTTAATATAGTGAAAAATCAATATGTAATGGATTTTCACATGTACAAGGAGATAGTTATGGCTCATACACTTTCAGATTTGATTCAATCTATGGGGGATATATTAGTCGAGTACCTAAATTATGTAACCAAGAATAAAGAGAACTCTCCTTTCAAAGCAAGTATCATTTTAAAACAGCCAAATTATCAAACTCAGCTAGCAGATTTAATCGCACGGATACCAGATAAAAATATTAATCGAAAAGTTTTGTTAACTTTTCTTTTAGACGAAATTGTCTATCTTAAAGAATTCGAGAAAAGAATTGAGCCGTTAAATAATTCTGAGGAAAAGCGATTTAAACATAAGTTAATTCAGCTTCTCACCGATCTCAACTCTATCTGTCAGGCGGACAAGAAGAATGAAATTACGGCTAAAGTAATCCGCTTGGAACAGGATGCACCAGTCCACGAAAAAAAAATTTTTGGGTGTTCCAAAAAAGGATATTGGGGAACAATTTACTGTACCTCGGGGACATACATTGAAAAATTTATACAGAAAAAATTTGAATTAAACAGCCCCTTGAATATTGGAGAGGTTGAACAGTTGGTGGATATGATTTTTATAGACCTCGATAAGACCATAAAAGCAAATGCCTTTTTGACTTTACAAGAACAGACTCGCCGACTCCAGAGCGAACTTATTCAAGCTAAAAAAGATCTAGAGAACGTTTTATCAAAAAATAATGAGCTTGAAAAAGAGATCAATGCTTTAAAGTCAAAACCTACAGACCCTGCTCCAAATAGTTTAGGCTCAGTACTACATATAACGAGAACCAACCTATTTGCTAATCATCCTATCTATCGGAATACTACTAATGGTGATCTGAAAACATTGGTTCAAGAATTAGGATCGGATGAGGACCAAGATAGCTTTGGCATATTGGCACCGAATCAATAAACCAAACTTGCGTATTTTACTAAGAAATTCTTATCAGTAAAATGCGCTTTCTGGCCTAATTTAAACAAAACTCGCCATATTTGCTAGAAACGCGTTATAATTGCCCCCAGTTACTCATATCATGTGGATCTTGAAAAAATGTCATACTTTTTGCGGAAAGGTATTTGGACGCTGATTAGCTTGTGTTTTTTATTTTTAGTCGCTGGCAGCTTTTTATATCTTTACCTGGAAAGCCAACTTCCCAATGTGGACTCTTTAAAAACAGTACAACTTCAAGTTCCCTTACAAATTTTCAGTAAAGAAGGATTGCTCATTCAAGAATATGGTGAAAAAAAGCGCATACCACTGAGTTATGAAGAAATTCCACAAACCCTAATCCATGCCTTGATCGCTACCGAGGATCAGCGCTTTTTTGAACACCCTGGAGTGGATATTATGGGATTAGGTCGCGCTGCAGTACGAATGGTTCGCACAGGCACTAAATCACAGGGTGGAAGCACCATTACCATGCAGGTAGCACGTAATTTCTTCCTGACTCGCAAGAAGACATTTCTTCGCAAATTCAATGAAATCATGCTGGCGATTAAAATCGACCGCGAACTGAGTAAAGAAAAAATTCTTGAGCTTTACCTCAATCGCGTCTATCTGGGTAATCGTGCTTATGGCGTAGGTGCAGCAGCTATGGTTTATTACGGTAAATCCCTTAAAGATTTGAACTTGGCTGAACTGGCAATGATCGCAGGCCTTCCCCAAGCGCCTTCGACTAAAAATCCTATTGCCAATCCATTAGCTGCGAAAAAACGCCGTGACCATGTGCTCGAACGTCTACTCGAAGAGCATTATATCACCGATGAGCAATATCAAAATGCCATTAAGCAACCCATCACGGCCAAGTATCACGGCGCTGATATTAAAGTAAATGCACCTTACGTTGCCGAAATGATTCGACAATCACTTTATGAGAATTTTGGTCCTGACGCATACACCAAAGGATATAAAGTTTATACAACTATTGATGGACATCTACAAAATACCGCCAATCAAGTAGTTGAGAAAAATCTCATCGCCTACGATCATCGTCACGGCTATCGCGGACCGGTAGCAACGATTGGTGCGAAAGACAGTAAATCCTTAAAAGCGATTCATCAAAATTTGGAAAAATATCCTGAACTTAGCGAATTGGTTCCTGCTGTGATTAGTGAGGTACACGATAAAGCGGCCACGGCTATTCTGCAAAATGGTCATTCCATTATTATTCCTTGGGCGGGAATGTCATGGGCGCGTCCTGCGCTGAAAAATGGTTGGGTCGGTAAAGCACCAACAAAAGCGATGCAAATTGTTGCTGTAGGAGATATTGTATATGTCCATCCTACCGAGAAGCATTGGGAACTTGCACAAATTCCTGAAGTCGAATCCGCGGTTGTTGCCTTAAATCCAAAAGATGGAGCAATTGAAGTTTTAGTCGGCGGCTTTAATTTTCAAAAAAGTAAGTTTAATCGGGCCATACAATCCAGCAGACAACCTGGTTCAAGCTTTAAACCGTTTATTTATGCAGCGGCATTGAATAATGGCTACAGCCTGGCTACGTTAATTAATGATGCTCCTATTGTTGTTGATGATCCCAGCCAACCCAATTTATGGCGCCCGCATAATGTCAATTTAAAATTTAATGGCCCGACTCGCCTGAAACAAGCCTTAGTGCAGTCTAAAAATCTAGTGTCTATTCGCATCCTGGACGATATCGGTATTAATTATACGGTCGATTTTCTTACCCGTTTTGGCTTTAATAAAAAAATCCTCCCACGAGGCCTCTCCTTGGCTCTGGGCAGTTTATCAGTAAGCCCCATGGATTTAACGGCAGCTTATGCAGTATTTGCTAATGGCGGTTTTAAAGTCGAGCCTTACCTCATTGCTAAAATCACTGATAAAGATGGCAAAGTATTGCTCCAGGCCAAACCATCAATCGCATGTAATGACTGCACCAACGCGGACCAATCCTCTTTAGCCCCACGGGTAATACCTGAGGATATTGCCTTTCTGATGAATACTGCTTTAAAAGATGTCATTCAACACGGAACAGCCCGCGCAGCTCGAGTACTCAATCGTCAGGATATTGCAGGGAAAACGGGTACCACCAATGATCAGGTTGATACATGGTTTGCAGGTTTTAATCAAAATTTGGTCGTCACCACCTGGATAGGGTTTGACACACCAAAATCATTACATGAATACGCAGCAAATCTTTCCTTACCTCTATGGATTGATTTCATGAAGGTAGCATTAAAAGGACAACCTCAAAGTGAGCTCAAGCAACCTGAGAATGTAGTAGCCGTTCGTATTGATCCGCAAAGTGGCTTATTGGCACAGCCTAACCAACCTAATGCAATTATCGAATATTTTAGGGAAAAAGAAGTACCCGCAGAGGAAGAATCCTCTAGGTATAATACCGGTGCCGCTGGAAGCGAACAATTACCACCAGTAGAGGAAAGCTTGTTTTAATCAAAATCGGGCAACGTTGAATCATGCTCTAATAAGTATATTTTTATACATCAGAGCATGATAAGCATTTAATCTCTAACCTGAGATTTTTTACCTTTTATTATAAAACTCAAAATTAATCGTAGGCTCACCATCTGCATCGAGACTTTGAATGCTTCGGCTCTTTGGAGGATTTGGAAATAAGGACAAAAAAGAGAGCTTTTTTCTAATTTCACTATTTACTCGAGATCTAAGAACCCCTGCAATTAGCTCCGCATTCTTTTCGATAACGGGTGCATTTTCGATAAGACCGGAAGTATTAGCAAACGAACGCACACCGATAATATGCGTTACGTCGTATTTTTTAGAATAATTAAATAAAGGCGTAAGGTCTCCGCTACAAACATTAGCAAAACCCAGTAATGGATCAGCCAGAACACCCGCTTGATTCGCCTTTAAAAACTGGAGTAATGGCTGGCTAGCATTCGGTAAAGTAGATTCATTGGATGAACCTTGGTTAACAAATAATTCATTAGGAATATGAAGTGGCCCAAGGTACAAAAAAGCATGGTCTCTTTTACCATTTCTAACCCCGGGTTTTGCAAGAAAAAGGATGCTCACATTAATTTCTTTAAACTTAAGAACATATTCTAATATAAAACGCTGAGAAAGCTCTTGGCATAAACCCAGGCCTAATTTGGTTGTAGCCACATTTGCAGTCAAATTAGGAGCAAGCATTTTTGCGGAACCTGTAGCTGTAAAATCTCGAGCCAAAGTTAAAATATTTGAAAATATTACAGAGGTGTAGATGTTATCAGCCCTCATTATGTCTAAAATTTGCATAGCTTTCGTTAATAAAGCATTGTCTGGTCTATCCGATGAGAAACTTTCTCTTTTTTCATTCATAGTAACATCCATAATCCAAAATGATAAATATAATACTCTATGGTCAATAATAAATCAACACAACTCTGTGCTTATGGCGACAAAATGTGTCTAATAAAAGTTGAAAGCGAACAGGTTATCTGCAAACAGTCTCTTCTTAATTTGTGAGCTTCTTTCTACTCTCTATACCTTTAATAAAAAATGCTCTAAGGTATGGATATAAGACTGACGGTGTGATCTCTTGATGAATACTTTACTTATTTTTATCGGTGCAGGACTTGGTGGTGTGCTGCGCTTTTGGATCTCTAATGGGGTTTATTATTTTCTTGGGCGACAGTTTCCCTACGGCACACTAGTGGTCAATACTACTGGATCGTTTTTAATGGGCATATTGTTTGTTCTGCTTGTTGAGCGATTTAATGGGAGTGGACCTCAGTTAAGGTCGCTTTTATTAATTGGATTTTTGGGCGGATACACAACTTTTTCGTCATTTTCTATTGAAACTCTGAATCTGTTTGAAAGTGGTGCTTGGGTAAGTGGATTTTTAAATATTTTACTGAGCGTAGTCCTTTGTCTTTTATTTGTCTGGATTGGCGTGCTAGGAGCAAGACAGTTATGAAAACAATCGAGGTTATTTTTGTTCGCGTTTATATCATGGAATCATCGCATTTATTAAGCAAAATTCTTGAGCATTTACGGCAAGAGGTCAAGATAAGAGGGGTAAGCGTATTTCGAGCGATTAAAGGGTATGGTGAAGAGCATGCGCATACGTCATCATTTCTTGACCTTTCACTGGATTTGCCATTAGCTGTTGAGTTTTTTGATATCCCGGAAAAAGTCGATACTGCACTGGAACATCTCTATTCTTTCATCAAGCCAGAGCATATCGTTTTTTGGCATGCCAAGACAAATGTTTAAGTATTGCTTTACCAGGCTCGTAGGCGTATACCCGCTTTAAGCACAGCCTCATAAAATTGGTAGGCATTAGACAAAAGAGCTTGATTCAGAGTCCATTCTGGTCAACTGCTTGTTAGCATTGGGTCAGACCAGAATGTCCTCTATCCAAAATTTACTGTGAGCCCTATTTACCGGCTAAAGAAATTGCTGCTGGAGTATATTCATAACCCAAATCCCGAGCGACTGCTTCGCAAGTTATTTTGCCTTGATGCACATTTAAGCCATTAAGCAAATGAGGATCATGCAACATCGCTAACTTAGGACCTCGGGTAACGATACTTAAGATGAAAGGCAAAGTCGCATTGTTTAAGGCAAAGGTCGAGGTTCTTGGGACTGCGCCGGGCATATTTGCAACACAGTAATGAACCACATTATCCACGACATAAGTGGGCTCTTGGTGGGTAGTTGGATGACTGGTTTCAAAACAGCCGCCTTGATCAATGGCAACGTCTACCAATACTGAACCAGGCCGCATCGATTTAAGCATGGCACGATTCACCAATTTAGGTGCTGCGGCACCCGGTAATAATACCGCACCAATTACCAAATCTGCGCGTGATACATATTTTTCAATGGCATCCACTGTAGAATAAACTGTATTAATTTTTGAGCCGAATTGGTAATCGAGCTCGTTAAGCCTTTTTAAGCAGCGATCAAGCACGGTCACTCGTGCTTCCATACCCATAGCCATACGTACAGCATTCGTACCTACTACACCGCCACCAATTACCACAACATTTGCTGCAGCAACACCAGGCACTCCGCCTAAGAGGATTCCACTTCCGCCCTGTGCTGCTTCCAAACAATGAGCTCCGGCTTGAATAGACATACGTCCGGCCACTTGAGACATCGGAGTCAATAAGGGCAAGCCGCCATCCGCTTGGGTTACTGTTTCATAGGCAATTGCAGTAACACCGGACTCTTTAAGCATTCGAGTCTGATGGGGATCAGGGGCTAGATGCAAATAAGTAAACAGGGTCTGACCTTCTCGTAAGCGTTTGCATTCAATAGGCTGCGGTTCTTTTACTTTAACAATCAAATCCGCTTTGGCAAATACTTCGTCAGCACTATCAACTACTTCAGCGCCAGCTGCACTGTAATCATCATCTGCAATCCCAATAGCAGTCCCTGCTCCACGCTCAACAATGACTGTACTTCCTAAACGAACAATTTCGCGTACACTCGAGGGTACAAGTCCAACTCGATATTCCTGTGGTTTTATTTCTTTTGGTACTCCGACTAACATAGTAACTCCCTGTAAATAATGTGTTCGCTACATTAATGATTTTTAATTTTTTGAATCATTTCTGGAACAATTTCGAATAAATCACCTACCAACCCATAATCAGCAATTTGAAATATGGGAGCATCCTCATCCTTATTAATTGCTACAATAACCTTTGAATCTTTCATTCCTGCTAAATGTTGCACTGCCCCCGAGATACCAATCGCAATATATAAGGACGGAGCAACAATTTTACCTGTTTGTCCTACTTGGTAATCATTGGGAACAAATCCTGCATCGACCGCAGCTCGAGATGCCCCAACTGCTGCTCCCAAAGTATCGGCCAACTCCTCAATTATTTTAAATTTTTCAGCATCTTGTAATCCCCGGCCGCCAGATACCACAACTTTGGCACTTGCCAAATCTGGCCGCTCTGACTGACTCAATTCATGGCTTACAAATTGTGTTTTCGTTTTAATTTCAGGAGCTGCAATCTCTGTGACAGTACATGCTGGCTGTTGTTGTGTGACTGCATCAAATGCTGTAGGACGAATTGTTAAAACTTTAATTTCATCTAATACCTTAACTGTTTCTAAAGCATTGCCCGCATAAATAGGATGCTCCAGGGTGTCTTTATTGATTATCTTCGTTACATCCGAAACCTGAGCAACATCAAGTAATGCAGCAATACGTGGTGCACAATTTTTTCCAAAAGTGGTTGCCGGAGCAAGGATATAAGTAAATTGTGGCTGTAACGAACAAACAAGGGTGCTGATTTGCTCTGCGGTTGGATTGTTAAACGTCTCATGATCGACGTAAAATACCTGATGGACACCGGCTAATGTCGCCACTTCTTCAGCTACTGTGCGACATTGATAACCTGCTACGAGATAGGTGATTGGTGTTTGAAATGCCAAAGCCGCGGTTAAAACATTCCGCATGGCTGGATGCATTCGTTTATTATCGTGTTCAACTAATACTAAAGTGCTCATCATCTCTCCTTTTAAAGCACTTTGGCTTCATGCTTTAATTTTTCCAGCAACTCATCAACGGATTGCACCTTGCTTCCAGCGCTGCGCGTTACCGGGGCACTAACCTTTAAAATTTCTACATGTTTTTTAAGGTTTAAACCAAGGCTCTCTAGATCCCGAATGGTTAATTCCTTTCGCTTTGCCTTCATAATGTTCGGCAAGCTTGCATAACGTGGCTCATTAAGACGCAAATCAGTACTCACCACGGCTGGCATCATGACCTGAAGTGTTTCAAGCCCGCCATCTATTTCGCGCGTTACCCGTAGAAATTCATTGTGTAATTCTATTTTGGAAGCATAAGTTGCTTGGGGCCAATCAAGGAGTGCCGCAAGCATTTGCGGTGTCTGATTGTTATCCCCATCAATTGCTTGTTTACCCATTAATATAAGGGCTGGTTGTTCTTCAATAGCAATTTTTTGCAGAATTTTGGCAATATTTAAACTTTCAAGAATTCCTTCTTGTTTAATTAATATGCCTCGATCAGCACCAAGCGCTAACGCATGACGAATGGTTTCCTGACTTGAGTCGCTGCCGATAGTCACAACGATCACTTCGCTTGCTTGATTCTTCTCACGTAGTCGCAGAGCCTCTTCCACAGCAATCTCATCGAAAGGGTTCATAGACATTTTGATATTTTGGGTTTCCACCCCACTATTATCCGCCTTGACCCTAACTTTTACGTAAGGATCAATTACACGCTTCACTGCAACGAGAATTTTCATAATTCCTCTTTTGGATAATCGAAACCAATGCATCTTGCCAGAGGTCGCGGCTTGAATTCAAGAGCTTTGACTTAGAAATAATCCATAGTAATTTTATTTGTTAAGGTATTATCGTCTGAATGGTTAATTACTGTAGGTTTTGGATAAAAAAACTCTTCCAATATAAAAAGGGTTGCTTTAGCACGAGTTAACGCCTCACCCGTAGCACCCTGCCAAATAGCCGAATCTTGTCCATTTTGAGGCAGGAGTTCTCTTATTTGCTGCAACTTCTCCTCTATATTCTTTTTTTTATCACCATCGATTCTTTGCAAATCTTTAAGCAAGCACTTCACTTTTTTAAGTTTATCTTTGCCCGCACGATAATTTAAAAAAGGTTGCTTTTCCAAATGCTCAAGATGCTTTTCTAAAGGGAGGGCGACGATTTTAATCTGTGGGTGGCAATAATCCCCGTTTTCGGATATTGATAAACGGGCTAACTCCAGTAACTCGGATACTTCTTCATGAGTAATCGCGCCTTGATTTGCCTTCGCAAAGAGCAAACTGGACAGTACATCTGCCACTTCTTCACTTACGGCATAACCTTGACGAAAGGATAAAAAAATCATTTCCATCAGATTGATTAACAAAGTAGAGGTTGTGGTCGCGCTGACTTTTGCAATTTTTTCGAAAGCCTTACCCACCTCTTGCACCTTGGGTTTATCCGTTTTAGACACATACTGTCCGCTTTTTAATGTAACAAAATAGAGGAGATACAACACTGAAAGCTGCTTTAAAAAAAGAGAAGCTCCTAAACCAATTGTTGCCACTGGGAGGGAGGAGAGTATATGTTTTGTTCCATAAGGCGCCGATTGTTGCACTTCAGAGAAATATTCGGTTGATTGATCAATTAGTTTTATAAAACTGGCATAGAGTGTTTTTTCAGTATATTGGGTGGCTTTTTTTTCGGAATTAATTAGCCAATGTCTTATTTCGTCCGCATGCTCAATAGATACTGGCGTTAATTCTTTATAGTCTTCTGGATGTAACATTTTGCGATAATTGGTATCGAGGCACGTCATTGCGTAATTTGTTTGGGTGTTGGCATTGAGCCAATCAATTAGCGCAGCTACCTCGGGCTGTGCGGAAAACAATTTATAGATATCTTCATAATTCTGGGTTATGGTTGCAGTATCCTGGCCATTGGCCAGTAATTCGAAATAAATAAATTTAGAGAAAAGACGTTGAATCTCTTCTCGTTCCTGGGATTTGATTTCATCTCTGTTAACATAGCATCCCTTCTTTTCATCCCAGTCTGCATACTGGCTGGCTAATTGTTCCAGTCTTTGCTGCATAAATTTCTCCCTTGAGAACTCCTTTACATGATAATTGCCTGCTGATTAAAATCGCCGTGTTTCTGCAAATATTGAGTGTAGTAACCAATAACTAATATGCTTAAGTAAAAACCGGTCATAACATCACTTAAGTAATGGTAGTAAAGAAGAACGCGTGATGCAGCAACCAGGAGCGCGATGGTCATTAATAAATAAAAAAAACGCGGAAATAGGATACCGACCGCAGCCGCGACACCAACAATAGTCATCGTGTGTCCAGAGGGAAAGGACCAAAAATCCCCTTTTAACTGTACCCAATAAAAACCAAACTCATGGGTGGTAAAAAGTAGCTCGGGACGCGCGCGACTTAGCATAACCTTCAGTACCAAGCAGACTAAATTTACAGCGACTACAGCGCCTAACAAATACCATGCACGCCATTCATTACTCTTGTCCCTTTTTACAAACCGGAAAAAGAGTGCTGTCATTAAGAAAATAGGTACATATATTGACCATTTCCCGAGCATGGTTAGAAGAACTAGAACGGGCGTACTTACCCTTAAATTTAAGGGGTATAAGTAATTCGCTAAATTTTTATCTACGTAATTATAAGCCAAGAATACCAGTATGACATAAATCATGATCACCAGCGGTTTTCGCATGAAATTGAATGTTTGCGTAAATTGCGTCATTGATGTTCCTTAATATTGAATCAAAAGCCAGTTAGTCCCAGCGTAACTTTGACCATTGAACAATAATTTCTCGGTAGTCTCAAGAAGTTTTAATTTAATTTAGTTCCCAAAATAATTTCCTCTTCCCTAAGCATTAGGCAACCCCCTCGTATTAAAAATGTTTTTCATAACTAGGATTCGTCTGAAGGATAAGCTAGAATAACGTAGAATTATCTAACTCGACTTCTTCATGCCAGAATTTACCCTAATTCAACAAATTTGCATTTGGGCCTTGCCGGTTTTACTGAGCATTACTTTACATGAAGTGGCACATGGTTATGTCGCGAATCTTTGTGGGGACACGACCGCAAAAATGTTTGGTCGATTAAGTCTTAATCCATTACGCCATATAGACCTCATAGGGACGATTATCATTCCTCTGGTTATCGGTGTACTCACCCATTTTAATTTTGTAATTGGATATGCCAAACCAGTACCTGTGAGTTGGAATCAATTAAGACATCCGCGTCGTGATATGATTTTAGTCACCTTGGCAGGACCCATGGCTAATCTGTTGATGGCATTAATTTGGGGTATTGCACTAAAAATTGCACTTTCGGCACATCCACAGTCCTCAATGGGTGCCCTATTTCTTTTTGCTTCTGCTCAAGCAGGTATTCTAATTAATTTAGTGTTAGCCGCATTAAATTTACTACCCATTCCCCCACTAGACGGTAGCCGTGTTGTCAGCAGCCTGTTACCGCCGCGCCAGGCTATGCTTTACGAACGTATAGAACCTTACGGTTTCTATATACTCATCTTACTCATGCTCACAGGAATATTAAGCTCCATACTAAGCCCTATAATTAATTTTGGTTATCACAGCTTACTTAGTTTATTACGTCTATGAAGATTTTAGCTGATGCATCTTTGCCTAACCTGGAACAATTTTTCCCCGCCCCATTTATTTTAACCTGTTATCATCAGGCAAAGGAAATTCCTAACTTAATAGCTGGTCAAGAAATACTACTTTGTCGTGCAACGTTAAAAGTTAATCAACAATTATTGCAAGGGCACACACTTAGATATGTTGCCACCGCAACCAGTGGTTTAGATCATTTAGACTTAGACTGGCTAGAAAAAGAACACATAAAAGTCCTCGATGCAAAAGGTGCCAATGCAACTGCTGTAGCGGATTATGTAATGGCTTGCTTTGCCTACTTACGTCATCATAAACTTTTTTCCGGGGTTACCGCAGGGGTTATTGGTATGGGGCATGTGGGAAGCATCGTTGCCAGGCGGCTCAGTCACTGTGGTTTAAAAGTTGTTCGTTATGACCCACCTAAAGAGCTAGTTGATAAGGATTTTCAGAGTTGTTCTTTAAGAGAACTGCAGCAGGTCGATCTCATCTCGATACATGCTGAGTTACACGACCGACCTTTCCATCCAACCACAAATTTACTAGACCATAATTTTTTAGCGAGCCTCAAGCCTCAATGTGTCCTTATCAACGCTGCCCGAGGTGGAATTGTTGCAGAACAAAGCCTGCCTCTATTTGCTTCACAGCTCATTTACTGCACCGATGTTTATGATCATGAGCCGGATATAAATCCCCAAATTATCGAGCAAGCTTTGTTATGCACCCCGCACATTGCAGGTCATAGTATTGAGGCCAAATATCGTGCTTTAGCGATTATCAGTGAGAACCTGCACCGTCTGTATGATATGGACCAACCCTTGTTCAATCCGCCCTTGCCTGATAAGGTTCAATTCAGTAAGGAACAAACCTGGGAACAGCAACTACTATCTTTATACGACCCGAGTTCCGAAACGCATAAACTCAAAACGGCTCCAGATAAAAGAGCTGCGTTCCTTGACCTGAGAAAACAACACAACAAACGACATGATTTTAATCAATTTCTTTATCCTGAGTTAGGCGATAACATGAAATTGTGTTTAGGTGGTGATGTTAATCAGCATTGAGGCGCTGGACTACTTCTTGATCTGAAAACGGATATTTCACGTCCCCAATTTGCTGATAATCTTCATGGCCTTTGCCAGCGATAAGAATAATATCATCGGGTTGTGCTTGTTTCAGAGCAAAGGCTATAGCTTCCTCGCGCTTAATAATAATTTTAACTTGATGGTCAGTTGAAATTCCCTGAGCAATATCTGCAATAATAGATTCTGGTTCTTCGTGTCGCGGATTATCACTGGTAATCACAACAAAATCAGCATAGTTACTGGCGATTTTGCCCATTAAAGGACGTTTACTACGGTCTCTGTTGCCACCACAACCAAAGATCACCCATAAATGTTGATGAGGTAATTGTTTTAAAGTCTGTAAAGCATTTTCCAAAGCATCAGGGGTATGCGCATAATCAACCAATACACAGGGCTTTTGGGCAACAATCTCTAAACGCCCTGGAGCCGGCTTTAAATCTGCAATGGCTCTTATTACATTTTCAGGAGTAAATCCCGCACTCACCAAACACCCAAATAATGCCAAAGTATTATAAATATTAAACACTCCCAAGGCATTCATATGCACCTGAAATTCGCCCCACCCAGAATCGATAGTTATCTGTGTCCCCCGTATATCCATCTGCCAATGCTTCACATTTAGTTTGCACGGGTTTTGCATCCCATAGGTTATCAATTCCACTTGAGCATTGAGCGCTTGGGTCATTTGTGCGGCATAGGGGTCATCTATATTAATGATTGCTTGTTGCAGTGACCCGTAACTGAATAACTTAGCCTTCGCCTGTGCATAATGTGCCATCGTTTGATGAAAATCGAGATGGTCCAATGTGAGATTAGTAAAAATAGCTTGCGTGAATTGGATTGCGTCTACACGATGCAAAGCAAGAGCATGTGATGACACTTCCATACACACATACTTGATTCCCGAATCCCGATAGGAAGCAAGTAATTTTTGTAATTGTAAGGCATCGGGTGTGGTGTTATCCAAGGGGTGTAACTGGTTCACCCTACCCTGACCTATCGTTCCAATATACGCGGCGTGCTCACCCAACAATTCCAAAGCTTGGGCTAATTGAAAAGCAATAGTGGTCTTACCATTGGTTCCGGTAACGCCTATAACATGTAACGTCTGGGAAGGCTGTTGATAAAACCTGCTCGCAATTTCGGGTAATTTTTCCACCAGATGGGGCACCGCAAGGCAGGGTATGGAAAAATTAGGCTTTACGGGTACAGGAATATCTTCTGCTTCATAAAGGATGGCTACAGCCCCTGCAGCCACTGCTGAATCGAGAAAAAGACGACCATCTGCCTTAGCACCGGGGTAGGCAATAAATAAATCTCCTGCTGTTACTAAACGACTATCATTCTGTATCCCGAGAATTTCAATATCGGTATCGTGGAAATCGATACTGTCAGCCCAGGGGGTTAGTATGCTTGCTAGTTTCATTCAATACTCCCTGGCAAATTTATGTTAGTAATTCATCGGTTGGTATATTAAACAAACGTAAGGCACTACTCATCACTTTAGAAAATAAAGGTGCTGCCACTGCCGCAGCATAGTAGCCTTTACGAGAAGGCTCATGGATAATAACAACAACAACAAATTTAGGTTTAGACACGGGAGCGATACCTATAAAACTCGAGGTGTAACGACGATCTTTGTATCCATCCTTACCGGCAACACGTGCCGTTCCGGTTTTACCGGCAACTCGGTAACCTGGGACTCGGGCAGCTTTCCCTGTACCATCTTTCCCCAAAACAGCCTCCATCATAGCAAGTACTTGCTTTGCGGTAGTCGCTTTTATGACTTGCGCACTTTTTGCTGGAGGATCATTGTGTAACAAGGTTATCGGAATTAACTTGCCCTCATTGGCAAAAATCATATTTGCTTTCGCTAATTGTAACGCAGTTACCGATAGACCATAGCCAAATCCAAGAGTCGCCAGAACGAAGGGATTGGCATCTTTTAATTTCACAATATTTCCTTCGCTTTCACCAGGATAAGCACTTTCGGTTTTTTGACCAAAACCGCTTCTTTGTAAAACACCAATGAGTTGCTCAGGAGGGCTTGCTAATACCATTTTAGTCACCCCGACGTTACTTGAATGTTGTAAAATTCCAGTAACATCAAGTACACCGTAGTTATGAATATCGCGAACGGTATGCCCATGAACGGTCATATAACTTGGATTGGTATCAATTACCGTATTGGGTTTAAATTGCCCTGTTTCCAGTGCGCTGGCGATACTAAAGGTTTTTATCACGGAGCCTGGCTCAAACATGTCTGTAACCGCCCGGTTGCGGTAGGTGTCTTTATCATATCGTCCACGAGTATTTGGATTGTAAGAGGGAAAATTGGCCATTGCGAGTACTTCGCCATTGACCGTATCCACAACCACCACCGAGCCTGATTTTGCCCCAAACTCTTCAACTGTTTTCGTAAGCTCACTGTAGGCAAGATATTGTAAGCGCCGGTCAATACTTAAAACCAAATTTCTTCCCGGCCTGGGTTCTTTAATGATATTGAGTTCTTCAATTACCCGACCGAGGCGGTCTTTAATCACCCTTTTTTTACCGACAATGCCGCTTAGCCAATCCTGATAAGCAAGCTCAATACCTTCTAAACCCTGATCATCGACATTGGTAAATCCAATCAGTTGAGAAATACTATCTGAATCGGGGTAATAGCGTTTAAATTCCCTTTGAAAATTTACTCCGGGTATTTTTAATCGTTTAATACTTTTAGCTAATGCTGGTGGCAGCTGTCGTTGCAGGTATAAAAATTCTCGATTGTCTTTTTGCGCATTAACAATTTTTCTACTTAACTCTTTGGGCGTTAAATGCAGATACTTCGCTAAAGACATAAATTGCTCTTTATCGGAAGAGAATTCTTTTGGATTAATCCATACAGATTCTACAGGGGTGCTAATCGCAAGAGGCGCACCGTTGCGATCGGTAATCATACCCCGGTACGCTGGAATATCGACGATGCGCAAGCTCCGTGCATTACCTTGACCTTGCAAAAACTGACGATGCAAGACGGTCAAATCCACCATGCGCCAAATAATAATTGCGAGTAATAGTAAGAAGAAAGCAGCAACAATACTTAATCGAGCAAGATGTCGCGATATTTTCATGATTTGCCACTCAATTTAAATTATATCCATGAAGGGATTAAGCGCTTAAAATGTCAGTGCAGTCACTCAACTTTAATAACCCGGGTAAAACATATAATAAACTTGAATATTCATTAAGCTCTAAAGGTCAAACATTTTGTGACCATAACCAGAGTGTTAATAAGTAGGATGATTCAAGTTGCTTACCAAGCAAGAGCTTACCTAAAGCTATTACAAACCGCGATAATACTCATTTATCAATTATAATTCTACTGCCGTTTGTGTAACCAATAAGTATGCTGGCTCGAGGGTAAATCCATATCAAGCTTTACGCGCGCTAATTCTTCAACCCGTGCGGGCGTTGCCAGGCTTGCCTGCTCTAACAATAATTGTCCCCATTGTAATTCCAATTTATGGGATTGTTGTTGTTGTTGCTCCACTTGACTAAATGTGGAACGGTACGAATTTGTGGTGTAGACTACAGCCAAAGCACTGATTAAAATGGAAGCAATCAAAGCAATCAGTAAATACATCGATTTTGTTAGATGCATATCCGCCCAATGCCCATTAAACAAAGTTCCTTGATTAATAACTTTAGCTGCCGCATTCATGCTTGTTTCTCCCCGATTCTTAGTACAGCACTTCGAGATCTCATATTATTTCTTACTTCCTCTTCTTTTGGCTTTATAGCTTTACCTACTCTTTTAAAATCTGTTTTTAATGCAAAATCGGTTAGGGGTATTTCCTTTGGAAGTTTATCCCCCTCCTCCCGGTGTCGCATAAATTGTTTAACGATCCGGTCTTCCAGAGAATGAAAGCTTATGACCGCTAAACGACCTTGAGGAGCTAATATACGTACGCTTTGTTCAAGGCACATTTTTAAATCGTCTAACTCCTGATTAACATAAATACGAATCGCCTGAAATACACGTGTTGCAGGATGTTTGTGTTTCTCCCATTGTGGATTTGCTGCTTTAACAATCTCTGCTAACTCCAAAGTGGATTGAATAGGTTGCTCCATTCTTGCTGTAACAATTGCGCGAGCAATACGTCCAGCAAAACGTTCTTCACCATACTCTCGAAACACAGCAGCCATATCGTCAGCGGATAATTCGTTGACAAATACTTCGGCACTGAATTTCTGTGATGTATTCATCCGCATGTCCAGCGGTCCATCCTGCATAAAGCTAAAACCACGTGCTGCATTATCAAGCTGGGGTGAGGAAACCCCTAAATCCAATAGAATCCCATTTACTTGGCCGGCTACACCTGCGCTCTGCGCAAATTGTTCTATTTCAGCAAAAGAGCCATGAAAAATATGAAATCGTGGATCTTTACCAAACAGTTCGTGAGCATGAGCAACAGCAGCTAAATCTTTATCCACAGCATAAAGTTTTCCATAAGGTCCCAGATGCTTTAAGATTTCCTGACTATGCCCACCACGCCCAAAGGTGCCATCAAAATAAATACCGTCTTCTCTAATTGCCAAACCGTTTATTGATTCTTCGAGCAACACTGATTGATGCATTTGGATCACCTTAAAGAGAAAAGTTTTTCATTTCATCAGGCAAACTATTGTCACCCGCGCTCTCCTCGGCAAGCCATGCGTTACGGCGTGTCTCCCAAAGTTCATTACTCCATACTTCAAACTTATTACCCTGACCTATCATCACGACATCTTTATCCAACTGGGCATAGTTTCTCAAAACTGGAGGCACAAGAATCCTCCCACTTGCATCGATTTCAATATCGGTAGCATGTCCAATCAATAAGCGTTGGATTCTGCGTGCTGCAGCATTAAAACTGGGCAGTTTCTGCAGGTTATTTTCTATCACTTGCCATTGGGGGGCTGTGTACAACAACAAACAGGTTTCTTCAGTATCAATCGTTACCACCAGAGGTGTTTTTTCCTCGGTGCACAACGCCGTACGATAACGCGTGGGTATAGCCATGCGTCCTTTAGCGTCGATTGTAATGTTATTGATTCCTCGGAACATGATTTTTCTCAGTGAAGAAACAACCTCCACAATTTTCCACTTTCTGGTATTTTAACCCACATTTATACACTATAGAAACACATTTCTACACTCGTCAAGAAAAAAAATTATTTTTATTGCAGAAAATGGGTTCAAGATGGAATTTAATTGGGGCAAATCGGATTGATAAGATTCAATCCGACTGAACTTAACTTAAAAATGAGGGAGGCTGGTTTAATTAACCATTCATGAGGGCTGCAAGGCGAATACCTTGTAAAACTAAATCGGGTACGTGATGATCGTACAAATCTTGTTTTTCAAATAAGGAGGCAAAGCCCCCTGTTGCCAGTACGAGCGCTTTTTGGGTGTTAAATGCTTCATGATTCATTCTTGCAATCAACTCGCGGCACGCACCGAGAACCCCGTAGTACACACCCGATTGAATACTTTCAATCGTTGAGCGACCAATCGTATTATCGATGCGAATGATTTCTACCGCGGGTAATTTGGCCGTATTTTTAGATAAGGCATCAACGGATAAACGCACCCCGGGTAAAATAGCACCACCCAAGTAGGCTTTTTGCGCAGTGATTACACAAAACGTTGTCGCCGTACCAAAATCAATCACAATGATATTTTGGTTAGGATAGCTGTGTGCTGCAGCTATCGCATTGGCAATCCTATCTGCCCCCACCTCCACTGGATTACGATATTTTATATTTAATCCGGTTTTTACTCCCGCCTGCAGCAGGAACGGATCGATAGCAAAATATTTTAAACAGGCAGCTCGCAGTGAATAATCAAGCTGGGGGACCACCGAACAAATACCAATCTGACTAATTTGCGTTGGAGAACAGTCGTTTTCCCTTAAAACACTTTTCAAAAAAATACCAATTTCATCGGAAGTACTTACTTGTGAGGTTTGGCGAAAACGTAATTTTATTTCGTCACCATCAAAGACACCACCATATATATGAGAGTTTCCTACATCAATGCATAAAATCATATGTGCACACGGTTCTAAAAATGCTTGATAGTAAATCGGTCTGTAGTGGATAGCAAGTGGCGTGACCCAGTCGCCATAAAAAAACCCCACCAGAGGTGGGGTATGAGTGGAGATGCAACATGTTATTAACATTTATGCTCTTAAGAACATAAATTAATTTTAGTAGGGTTTTACAATAACGGTAGTGCCAATATCAGCAAAATCCTGGTTTAACCATTTTGCAGCACTGGGTAGAACACGAATACAGCCATGGCTTGCATTATAATTCGGCACATCGTAAGCAGCATGAATTGAGTAGCCGCCATGGAAATGCATACAATAAGGCATCCGCGCACCGCCATTAGTTTCTATCGGGTAGAGACTTGAAGTACATTCCTCCCCTTTTTTAGAATAAATTTTATAGGTACCTGTTACCGTGCGACAAGGTCTACCGGTATCCTCACAAAAATCTTTACCACCAGAGGCACTACCCGTATTTACGCGATTCCCTTCCTTATCATATGCCGCCCAAGCAGTGGCTTTCGGGTCAAATACAATGACTTTATGACCAGTAGGAGTACGTTTTTCCGGAAAAACACTACGACCTTTATGATCGCTGGACATACTCTTGGTGTAGTGGGTGTAACCTGCATCATCTACAACCGCCACCCCCCTATCCATAGTGGAGCATGATGCAGCCAATGCACAGATGGGTACCAGCAATAGCGCTTTTTTCATTTTTTTCTCCCTCATTTTTTCTTTGTTATCGGGAGATTTCTAAATAGGTTTAGTACTTTTTATAATTTTTTTTTACTTTGTGCGTTTTTAATGGATACATCGTTTATTTTTTCAGTGCTTGGTCTCTTGTTTTGGGAGCATAAAAAGCACGGCTGACTTCAATTGTTCATCAGTACACTCAAAGCATCCCCCACGTGGCGGCATCGCATTCATCCCTTCATAGGTATGTAGAAGCAACTGGTTTATTCCTTGTTTCAATCGCGGCCGCCAATCCTCAATATTTTTTAATCGAGGTGCACCAAGAGGAATTGTTGGCGAGCTGGCGTGGCAAGTACTACAGAAATGCTGATAAATTTGTTCGCTCTCATTTTTGGTATTTCGAATTTTTTGCAAAAAATCCTGAGGATGATGGGACGCCGCAATTACGCAATGAGTAAAAGCATGAAATACAAGAAATAAAAATACTCGCCGCTGAAACATAAAAATCCTTAAAACGATGCACAATTTACGATATGATGTTCCAAACATTAAACGGATGTTAATGGTGAAAAAAAGCATACTAATTGGTTTATTTATTTTTGCAAGTACACAGGTCTTAGCAGAGGAAATCCAATCCCCTGAGTTACTGACTAAAAAAATTGAAAACTATATCTATCAGGAACTATCGCACCGGCATGAGGGTAAACTGCACGTTTCAGCCGATAAAATTGATTCAAAACTTAGTTTAAAAGTCTGTGCTGAAGAGCAATTAATTGTCTTTAATCCCTACGCTACGCCACTATCTGAGGCAAGTACGATGGGTATACGCTGTCAGGAGCCAGACAACCGCTGGTCTTTATATGTACCGGTGCGAATTAGCCTTATGAAGACAATCTATATCGCCAGTAGAACCATGCATAAGGGTGAGACTATAACAGGAAGTGATCTGGTGCAGGCGGAGATGGATGTACATAAATTAAAAAATGGTTATTTTGATGATATTGATAAACTTATAGGCCGAGCATGTAAAAATACGATTCCCGTAAACTCAGCTTTTAATCCACAAAATATCGAACTCGCAAAAGTTATTCACAAAGGGGAACGCGTAAAGATTACAACCACCAACAACACCTTATCTATCAGTATGGACGGTCTGGCGATGAATGATGGTGCAATTGGTGATTCGATTAGTGTTCGTAATTTAACCTCCAATAAAGTACTGGAGGCGCAAGTGGCAGGTGAAAAACAGGTCACAGTGATTTTTTAATACAAATCCTAACCCACTAAAAAATATAATTTTTTTATTAAAGTTTTGTAAAAATCGGCCGATAACTAAATTTAGTGGATATTTTAAGTCAATTAACAACGAAGTTGAGGGTAATGTTATGGTTAATCAAATTAGCGATCCGCCTACGGTGAAAACTTTAGAGTGCGAACGTATTAAAAATAAATCTGAGGTATTTAAGCAGGTTATAGTGGATACAAATCAATCCTATGAAGATAGTTTCAGCGTGAGCAATTTAACCAAGCAGCTGGAAGCGATAACAAAATCACTCGAAGGGATTGCTGAGGTGAATGAGGCTCGAGTACTTTATTTTAAAGCAGCACTTGCATCGAATACTTATGCGGTTAACTGCGAGCACCTTGCAACAAAAATGCTACAATTGAGTAAAGACCTCTAGAGAAATAAGGTTGTTATATGGATCATAACGAAAAAATAAATAAATTGTGTGCCTGCTTACGTGAGGAAATTAGCTGGGTTGAGAATCTCAATCAGATCCTCCTTGAAGAACGCAAAGCTTTAGAGACACGAAAGTTTTCTTTATTAGACGAATTCGCACAACAAAAACATGATCTCTCCAAAAAGCTTGAGCAAAGCGCTCAAGAACGAATGATTTTGATTAATAAAGATGATAAAGGTTTAGAATTATGTTTACGCGAATTTTTATTTGGTCATAGCGAAAGCGATGTGCAACAAGTAAATTCGCTCAATACACAATTGTCTACATTACTAAATCAATGTCGTGAACTCAATTCTGTGAATGGTCAAGTGATCGCCAATAATCTTTATATACGTAAAGAGATGGTAAATACTTTATCCGGACATGGCGGCAATGCTATGGATATTTACAATGCTCATGGCAATATAACCATATCTCGTAATCAAGATCACTATCGCGAAGTTTAATGATGATGCCAGGGGTTCCTGGCATCTATTTATTGCATTCTTAAAGCACCATCAAGGCGAATCACTTCACCATTAATCATTTCGTTCTCAACGATATGGCTGACAAGTGCTGCAAATTCCTCTGGTTTACCAAAACGTTTCGGGAACGTCATTGTTTTGATTAATTGTTCCTGTACTTCTTCTGGCATATTAAGCAGCATGGGCGTTGCTATGAGACCTGGCGCAATGGTATTAACTCTGATTCCATGTTGTGCCAGTTCACGCGCGGCAGGTAAAGTCATAGCGACAATACCTCCTTTAGAGGCACTGTATGCCGCTTGACCGACTTGCCCTTCATATGCAGCAATCGAGGCGGTATTAATAATAACTCCACGTTCTGCTTCATCCAAAGGCAGTTTTGACATTGCGTAAGCGGCCACACGCATTACGTTAAAGGTACCAATTAAATTAACATCGATTACATGTTTAAAAGCATCTAAAGGCATGGGGTTTTCTCTGCCAACAATGCGCTTGGCGGGCGCTATCCCTGCACAATTAATGCAGACTTGCGGCACTCCCAGCGCAGCAATAGTTTGTTGCATTGCGTCCATAACGGCCTCATCACTCGTCACATCGCACGCTACAAAAAAATCCGCTGTTGTTGCTGGCTGTGTATCCCAAACCGCCACTTGTAATCCTTTTTCTTTTAAGAAGCTTGCACAGGCCTTACCCATACCGGAGGCACCACCAGTGATGAGGGCTACTTTATGGTCTAACTTCACGGTTACTCTCCCTGTTGTAAAAATTCACGGCTTAATTGTTTAAAATCGGCATCGGCTGAAGTACGCAGCCATTCAAAGAAAACCATTTCCCGAGTGACTAAATGCACCCCCGCCTGCTCCATACGCTTGAGGCCAAATTGATAATCATCCATCTTCCGACTACTGGTCGCATCAACCAAAACAAATACCTCATAGCCATAAGTTTTTAACTGCATAGCCGTTTGTAAAACACACACATGAGTTTCTATCCCGATGAGAAGACATTGTTTTCTTTGAAGCTGCTGACAGTGGGTAAAAAAACTTTTATCACTCATGCAAGAGAAAGCACGCTTATCAAAATGAGGTTCATCCTGTACTAGGGAGGCTAATTCCTTAACGGTTGCACCCAAACCCTGAGTATATTGCTCGCTCACTAGAAGCGGTATTTGCATTTTTTTAGCTAAGCGCAGTAACCAGGCACAGTTATATACAAGTTGCTCAGGATTCATTACCGCCGGGGTAAGTTTTTCCTGAACATCAATGAGCAACAATACCGAATTATTTTTATCAATTAACATCCTTATCTCCCTGTTATTCCGTCAGTATAACATCGGTCACCAGATACAGCTAAAGCTTGATACATCAATCAGGAATTTAAGTGCCTCTTAAACAACGGTGCGTCGCAAAGGAGTGACGCCACATTAGTCGTGGCGTTCTGCTAGAAATTTAAGATAACCTTAGTAACGATAATTTACACACCAGCAATATCGATTGTTTTTAAAGCAATATCCATTTGTTTATTTCCACGCTGTATCGACAGCGTAATTTTTTCGCCAACTTTTATATCGGTTAACTGATTGTAGAGTGAATCGTAATTTTCAACATTATGGCCGTTTAACGCAACAATAATATCTCCCAAGATAATATGTCCCCAGGCATCGCGATGTGTTCCACGTAGTTTACCTAAAGCGGCTGGAGTATTGGGTAAAATATCGCCAATAAGTACACCACGATTTATCCCGAGGCGTTCCGCAATATTCGGTGCCACACTCTGTATGCCGATACCTGCAAGAACGACACGACCATGTTTGATTATTTGAGTCACAATCCGCTCAATATCATCAGCAGGTACAGCAAAACCTACTCCTGCAGAAGATCCGGAGCGTGAATAAATCATTGTATTTAATCCAATTAATTGCCCGGCGCTATTAAGTAACGGACCGCCTGAGTTACCTGGATTAATCGGGGTATCTGTTTGAATCATATTGCGAATGGTAACACCGCCAATCCCTGGAACTTGTCGTCCTAAAGCGGAAATAACTCCTTTAGATAAACTATGGTCCAAACCATAAGGATTACCAATTGCGATGGCCTTTTGACCTACGATCAGATCCGGTAAATGAACGACTTCAAAGGGTTTAAAAGATTTTAAGGAAGCCAAAGCATGTGGGGAAGTTATTTTTAATACAGCAATATCTTTGCGTGGTTCAGCACCTAATATTTTTGCAGGTACCGTCATATTTCCCAAAGTTATTGCTAACTTATCAGCACCTTTGATCACATGAAAATTCGTTACAATGTGTCCTTTATCATCCCAAATGATACCAGAGCCCGCACCATCTGAAACTTGCATTGTTTTAAACGAGATGCGATTCGTAACGGTGGCTAAGCGATGTACATAAACAACCTTAGGTGAAGCCTCCTGAAATACCTGTATCGTATTTTGTTCATCAGGCAGTAATGCATTCACATTGAGACTAAACCCTGGGGCAGTCAGAAATAAGCTCAAAATAAAAGCCAAGTGATGTTTTTTCATTTTTTACTCCATGCAATTCATTAAAAAAACTAATGAGTTCACGCTTAACGCAATATTTTTAACGAGCAAGGGGATATTTGGCAACTATTTTGATCCAGTAAACATAAAACATGGGCTGAGATAATTCGATGAACACTTCTGCTCTATATAATGATTCCATATGGCCAGCATGCCGCTCTTTGCTCCTTCACGAGGCAGCATTGTAATATATAAAACCAGAAAAGTCACCAATTAACTCAAAAGGATAAATTTAGGGCATTATTAAGTGTTTAACTGGAGTTTTATGGAAACAATCAAAACTCCACGAACAATTATGGCCTTAAGGAATACTCACCATCGCCGGTTGCCCCTCCTGTGCCTCATCTAAAGAGGTAGAGGGTGATTTATTATTGACTACAGGAGGTTGCGGTCTAAAAAGAGAGTGGCGTTGTAAAGGGTATTTGTTTACGTTGGTGGCGCTATCAGGTGCTAACTGTGTTGGATTGGTATGCACGCGTGTTTGATTTAATGAAATGCTCGTCACTGGCACCCCCGTAAATAATTGTACCAACATTTGCAAAGGGGTCTTCAGTGCATCAAAAAATGTACTTGTTCCTGCTTTAAGTGTCTCCAGAGCAATATTTTCTGAATTACCGATGTGACGTAAATATACCTCTTTATAAACATCAGAATGTTGATGATAGAGATCATCGAGTTTTTGCATGTGAGTATCTTCTTGCTTGAGCAATTCGCGTTCATGCTCAATATTTGCACTCAAAAGTTTTTCACGGCGCTCTTTTAATAACTTGATTTCCTCGTCATAACTAGCCAATTTTTCCTTACTTACTTCTCGTTTTAGTTTGAAACGCTCTTTACGCTCAACCGTATTTTCGCCATCGGTTAAAATATTAGCTTCCAGCTCAATTGATTTTACATCTTCCTCCAGTAATTTTTCTTTTTTTAAATAAATTTGCCGAATTTCCTCATCCAACTCTTTTATCTCTTTGTTGTTTGTTTCATGAATAGTCTGGTAAGCATCGCGGGGATTTTGTTTCATTTCTTTACGAAGCTCATCCAATCGACCAATTTCAAATTCAAGAGATTTTATTTGCGCTTCATCATTCTTTTTCTTTTCACGATTCAATATCATTTGTCGAATAAAAGCCGCGATAATCAGCAACACGCCCAGAGCTGCTGTGCATAATAAGGCAAGAGTAAGTGGTGCCATAATATTCCCCTTTTATAATAGAAAAAACTAACTTTGCGCAGTAGTTCGAGACTGCTGAAACCAAATAGTTGGTGAGAAGTTCTCTAAAATAGAGGGCGGCTTAAACGATAAAAACTGGTATGCTTCCTGGCACATCATATGTCTCCCTTCATTACGAATACGAATAAAGTCTTCAAACAAAAAATCCCCCTGCCTCAGGCTCGTGAGATCCTGAATGCGCAAGGGGACTTTTGCGTTATTTACTAGATATTTCCTACTTACAAGGCTAGACCAACTTAAAATACTTCGCGAATTAATTTCCTTTTATTTTTCACTTTGAGCTGGAATTCATCATATTTTGGAGTACTATAGTGGATTTAATTTTTCTATAACTGCTGTGTCTGAATTAAACGATAAATTTAGCACGCCACTTTTAAAGTGGTATGAGATACATGGTCGCAAAAATCTACCCTGGCAATTGCCAAGGTCACCCTATCGGGTCTGGATTTCTGAGATTATGCTGCAACAGACTCAGGTACAAACGGTAATCCCTTATTTTGAGCGATTTATGAAGGTTTTTCCTGATATCGAAACCTTGGCATATGCTCAAGATGATGAAGTCCTTGCCCTCTGGTCTGGGTTAGGCTATTACAGCCGCGCCCGTAATTTGCATAAAACAGCTCAAATTATCGTGAATGAGTTTGCGAGTATTTTTCCACAAACATTAACGCAATTGATCAATCTACCGGGCATCGGTGAATCAACTGCGGCAGCGATACTCTCGCAAGCCTTTAATCAACGCACAGCCATACTCGATGGGAATGTGAAGCGCGTCCTGAGTCGTTTCTTTATGATTTCTGGGAGCGTCGACCAGGCAGCGACGAAAAGAAAACTATGGTCATTAGCCGATGCATGCATGCCTGAGATACAATGCGCCGATTATACTCAAGCCATTATGGATTTAGGCGCAACGTGCTGTACTCCTAAAAATTATAACTGCGTAAGCTGTCCTGTAAACACTTCTTGTCTTGCCTTTAATCATGGAGAACAAGAAAACTACCCGACCAAAAAAGTAAAAAAACAAATCCCTACGGTGCAAAAAAAATTTTTGGTGCTTACGAATCACGATGGAAAAATTTATTTAGAAAAAAACCCCTCCACGGGTATTTGGGGTGGATTATGGTGTTTACCTACAGTGGATATTGACGAATGTCCGCTTAGATTTATACGGGAACATTATGATTTGGAGGGAGCAGAGCCAAGACTGCTCACAGAGCTTAAACATCGTTTTAGCCATTTTTTACTTCTTATTGAGGCTATTAAGATAGAAACAACGCTGCTTGGAACCATGGTAAAAGAGCCACAAGGGAAATGGTTTACCCAAAATGAACTGCTCAATCTCGGAATTGCTACGCCAACTAAAAAAATACTCAGTCTGGGTTATTAGTTAAAAAAAGCTACAACCCTCCAAACGGTATCTATAATTAAATGACGACCCTATAAATATCGAACCAATAGCGAACGTATGGATGCTCAAAATTTTAAAAAAACAGGATTTTGGTGGAAAATCAGGCCAATTAGACTCAACAAACTGGTTCTAAACTCCTTATTTTTAAGTGCGCTCCTTATTGTAATTTTTATCAGTTGGTTCTCTTTTTATCAACTCAAGACACTTTTTGAACTGAATCGCTGGGTCGTCCATACCTATAAAGTGATTCAAAAAGTAGACAAAAGTTTATTTCTGTTGCGAGAAATCGAAGCTAATGAAATTTCTTACTTTATTACTGGTGATAGTTTGTATCTGAAACATAACGAAATACGTTATCCGGAGCTTGAGGATAACTTGAACCATCTCCTCGCGTTAACAGCTGATTATCCCGAACAAAGCAACAGAACTTTACTTTTAAAAAAATTAATGGATGAACGTCTTATTTTACTTGGAAAAATCCCTCAACTTAAAGCGCAGAAAGGATTTAATACGCTCGAAGCACTCAATATCATGCACCAAAACACGCAATTAGCCCAAGAAATTAAATCAATAGGAGAAGAAATTGAGGCCATTGAGCAAGTTCTTCTAAGAGAACGGAGTAATCAGGTTTTAAAACAAAGAAAATCGGCCAGCTCTATTATAATTTTTGGGAGTATTATTAGTCTGATATTCTTAACTATTCCCTTCACCTTAGCTAATTTTGAATTGATTAACCGCACCATAATTGAGCATAAAAGTCGTAAAACGCGTGAGCACTTAAAACAGATTATTGAGCGCACCAGTGACGGTATTGCCGCTTTAGATGAGAAATTTCGTTTTCAAACATTTAATCAATATTATCAACAAATCTTTCAAACATTGTTTAAACAATCTTTGTATACAGATATGTCCTTGAGCGATATATCGGTAACCGAAAATAGTCCTTCATCTTCGTTAGAAAAAAATTGGCTGAGCTCCATAAATAAACATAATAATCTTTCAACCATTGAATTGTTTTATGAAAATCAACTTATTACATTGGAGTTAGAGTCAAACCAATTAATTAACGATAAAAATGAAAAAATAGGTGTTGTGCATACAATTCGCGATATCACTAACCATATAAGAGAACAGCGCGCACTTAAAGACTCATATCAGCAGTTGGAGAGTAGTTTAAAAGCTTTAGAATTGAAAAATCAACAAATAACGATGTTGGTCGATCTAAGTGATATGATGCTCGCGGCAAACTCTCAACACGAATTAAGCAAGGTAATGGCTAAATATGCGCAAAATCTTTTAGTATTCAGCAGTGGGTATATTTATGTGATGCACCCCTCTAAAAATTATCTTGAGCAAATTTGTGCGTGGGGAAATCCGACTGCACAAGAAAAGATTTTTGACCCTGATGAATGCTGGGCTATTCGCTTAGGACGACCCCATCGACTTGACAATATTCAAACGGGACTCATCTGTGATCATCTACAGCTATTTGATGAAACATCACCGTCAATATTGTGTGTGCCATTAATGGCGCAAAAAGACATCTACGGTTTGTTGTATATGGAGCTTTCGGAGAATGATAAACAAATTACCCAAGAACAACAATTAGTGATGACCGCATTTACTGAGTTAACTGCATTGGCCATGGCCAATGTTCGCCTGAGGGAAAATCTACGTTATCAATCGATTCGGGATCCCATGACTGGACTGTATAATCGTCGCTATCTTGAAGATGCTCTAATTAAGCAAAAAGATAGGGCGCTCCATGAGCATACCCACTTTGCCCTATTCATGCTGGATTTAGATCATTTCAAAAAAATAAATGATACTTACGGACATGATGCTGGCGATGCTGCATTAAAAGAAGTGGGCGAAGTCTTAAAAAATAATGTACGGCCCGATGATATTGCTTCACGGTATGGTGGAGAAGAATTTATTGTCGTTTTAAGTAAAGTGAATTTGTCACAGGCGAAGGATAAAGCTCAGGAAATCTGCAATGCTGTTGCAAAGTTACATGTAAAATTTGGAGCGCAATCCATCGGCCCTATCACCCTCTCTATTGGTTTTGCCATGTTCCCAGATGATCGCACAGAAACTGAAGAGTTAATCGAAGCAGCCGATAAGGCCTTATACTATGCTAAAAAAAATGGCCGGAACCAAGTAATTGCCTTTAGCGAAATTCACCAGCTAACATCTTAAACATCGGGTCTTCGTTGCCTGGCGAGACTCGGCACAATCTAATATTATTCCAGATGATATGCTGGGGGTAAAAAAAGCTTAAAAAATTTATTGATACCCACTTGAATTTTTACTTTCTGCCATTACGTTCTTATTATCCACTTAATGATAATGAGGAGATCATCATGGCTACAGTTAGAAAAACTTATTATCCCCTACATAACCCTGTAGGTACGTTTTTAGATAATTTATTTAATTTGCAACAGGAAGAAGATGCATCCTTTGTCGATACAGGTTCATGGGCACCCCCCGTGGATATTAAAGAAGAAGCCGATCGTTTTTTGGTCATTGCAGACGTACCGGGGGTTAAAAAAGAAGATATTCAAATTTCCCTTGAACAACATATTCTGACCCTTAAAGGTGAGCGATATTTTGAGAAAACAGAGCAAAAAAACAATTTCACTCGGCGTGAGCGTGGACAGGGACAATTCTATCGTCGCTTCAGTTTACCTCAGACAGCAGACGATGAAAAAATTACCGCTAAATATACACACGGTGTTTTAGAAATTATTATTCCGAAAAAAGATGTTGCTACCGAAAAGAGAATAAATATCCAGGTAGATGAGTAATATCTGTCGCGATACGGATGGTTAGTTCAAAATGACCATCCGGTTTTACTTAGTATTCATATTACCATCGAGCATCTTCGCCGCAACTAGGGCATCCGGTTGACCTGCATTGGCAGCTGCAGAAATCCAGAACCATGCTTTTTTACGATCCTCGACAACGCCTTTGCCGTAGTAATACATATAACCGACCGCATATTGAGCATCAGGCAGGCCTTTTACTGCCAAGGGTTTTAAACGTACAAATGCCCGTCGATAGTCTTCAACCCGAAAGCTGTTAATTCCCTCGCGTAAATTTAACGTATTACTGAAGCAAGAAACCAATAATGGAAAAATACACACCAGGATTATCTTTAAAATCAATTTCATGGATTTAGTCCCCTTCCAATGGTTTTGCTACCGGCTCAAAATTTAATTCACTTTTGGGTAATGACAAGCTCTCTAATACCCCATGACGCTCAACGACAATTCCTTGCACGGTGATCTTTTTGATAATTGCATCACCCGGGATTTTATCATTCAGACGATATACACGCTCTTCGCCGTTTGCAGCGCGAATAATGACCTGGGAGTTCGACCCTGCAACCAGGATGCCCACTACAGTAACATTCAGCAAGGATTTTTTGACCGTATTTTCATTTAATTCAGTAACATAAGCACCAAAAAGTGAAGAATTAAATAATTCTTTATAAGAAATATTCTGCGCAATTGGAAATCCAACCGCGGGCGCTTGAGTTTCTAATCCATCTGGCCGTAAACGTAAAGTGCTTAACTGATAAATTATCAGGACGCCAAAAAATGCAATCAATATCCAGCTTATTTTTTGCGCATGCTTGGGTGATAACCATGATTGAAAATCTAGTTTTATCATTAAGAGGTTCCATGCCGTGATCTTTAAGAAACGCGTGGTTCTTAATATTATATTTTAATTTCAAATGGGCTAATGTAGCATTAAATACATTCCTTGCCTATGGATCTCAGGCACACTAGAATTAAAGCCCTTACCGGCCGATGTAATAAAAGGACTAATTATGAGCAAAAATCATTTTGACACACGAGCAATTCATGCAGGCCAAGAGCCCTGTCCCGCTACTGGTGCGGTAATGACCCCCATCTATGCAACTTCGACCTATAAACAAAAAGCACCAGGTGAACATCTTGGCTATGAATATTCCCGTACTCATAACCCCACGCGCAAGGCTTATGAACAATGCATTGCTAATCTTGAATCAGGCCAACATGGGTATGCCTTTGCCTCAGGGATGGCAGCGATTGATACGGTTATGAACCTGTTAAATGCAGGTGATCATGTCATCGCAACGGATGATCTTTACGGCGGTTCTTTTCGTCTATTTGATAAAGTAAAAACACGTACCGCCAATCTTGATTTTTCTTTTGTTGATATGACGGATGCGGCCAATATTACCGCGGCAATTACCCCAAAAACACGGCTGATCTGGGTTGAAACCCCCTCTAACCCGATGTTAAAGCTTGCTGACTTAAGAAAAATCGCCAACATCGCAAAACAACACCAGCTTATCAGCGTAGTTGATAACACCTTTGCTACCCCATGCTTACAACGACCACTGGAATTAGGTTTTGATTTAGTAATGCATTCAGCAACTAAATACTTAAATGGTCATTCCGACGTGATTAATGGTATTGTCGTTGTTGGCGATAACCCTGCTTTGGCTGAGCAAATGAGTTTTTTACAAAATGCTTGCGGCGCAGTCGCAGGACCTTTCGATAGTTTTTTAGTTTTGCGTAGTCTTAAAACGCTGTCGTTACGTATGGAGCGCCATTGCAGCAACGCACTTGAATTAGCACATTGGCTTGAGGCACACCCTAAAGTGAAAAAAGTAATTTATCCAGGTCTACCCAGTCATCCGCAACATCATTTAGCACGAGAGCAAATGGCCGCTTATGGCGGCATGATTTCAATAGTCCTTGAAGGAGGATTAGCACAAGCCAAACGCTTTTTATCGCGCTGCGAGCTCTTCACCCTAGCTGAAAGTTTGGGAGGAGTAGAGAGTTTAATCGAACATCCGGCGATTATGACGCACGCTTCAATTCCGCAAGAGCAACGTCAAGCACTTGGTATTGAGGATGCGTTTATCCGCTTGTCGGTAGGCATTGAACACATTTCTGACCTAAAAGCTGATTTAAGTCATGCTTTTGAATAAATTGGGGGGAGAAAACCATGCATGCATTGCAGAATATTATCGAGTCGGCCTTTGAAGAACGCCATAAATTTACGCTAGATAATGCGCCAAAGGAAATAGTGGCTGCGGTCAATGAAGTAATTTCCTGTCTGGATAATGGTCAGATAAGGGTGGCGGAAAAAATTAATGATACTTGGGTTGTACATGAGTGGGTAAAAAAAGCGGTCTTACTGTCTTTTAAGTTGTTTACGAACACGGTAATTGATGGTGGATTTTGCCAATTTTACGATAAAGTACCTTTAAAATATGAACAGTATTCCGAACAAGAACTTAAAGATGGGGGCGTACGTATCGTTCCGCATGCGATGGTTCGTCGCGGTGCTTTTATTGCTAAAAATACCGTACTCATGCCTTCTTATGTCAATATTGGCGCATTTATCGATGAGGGAGTCATGGTTGATACTTGGGCAACCGTTGGCTCATGCGCGCAAATTGGTAAAAATGTACACATATCTGGGGGTGCTGGTATTGGGGGAGTTCTTGAGCCACTGCAAGCAAATCCGACGATCATTGAGGATAATTGTTTTATCGGTGCGCGCTCCGAAGTAGTTGAAGGCGTGATTGTAGAACGCAATTCAGTGATCTCTATGGGCGTTTTTTTAGGACAAAGCACCAAAATTTACAACCGCCAAACAGGCGAAATTACCTATGGCCGCATCCCTGCAGGATCGGTTGTTGTCGCCGGAAATTTGCCCAGCAAAGACCAAACACATAGTTTATATTGTGCAGTCATTGTGAAGCAGGTCGATGAACAAACGCGTAATAAAGTAAGCATCAATGAATTATTGAGAACCAGCCTATGATCAATGAGCTCAAGGAGCTACTTGCCAAACTTGTAGAATTCCCATCAATCACCCCTGATGATGCTGGATGTCAAGGCTACATGATTGACTATCTGGAACAGCTTGGCTTCAGCTGTCAACAGTACAATAAGGGGTGCGTGAGTAATTTCTTCGCGGTGTACGGTAACTGTGGCCCCTTGCTGGTATTTGCAGGACATACGGATGTCGTCCCCGTGGGAGAACTTGCACAGTGGGATAACGCTCCGTTCTCATTAAAAGAAATCGATGGTTTTCTCTATGGTCGTGGCACAGCCGACATGAAAGGCAGCCTTGCATGTATGCTCCTTATGGCTAAACGTTTTGTTCATAATTATCCTCATTTCAATGGACAATTAGGTTTCCTTATCACCAGCGGTGAGGAAGGCGATGATTATGATTTGGGCACTCCTTATGTCATGGAGCAATTAACGCGTCAAGGGATTCATATTGACTATTGTATTGTTGGTGAGCCTTCAAGCACCGAAATTACGGGTGATGTAATTAAAATCGGACGACGGGGCTCGCTTACAGGAAAAATTGAACTTTATGGTAAACAGGGCCATGTCGCCTACCCCCATCTGGCAGAAAATCCAATTCATACAGTCGCCCCCGCTCTTTTGACCTTAACCCAAAAAAAATGGGATATGGGCAATGAGTTTTTTCCGCCAACTTCCATGCAAATTACCTGCATTAATGCCGGAGGTCATGCAGGGAATATCATCCCGGGTCAATTGTTTATGCAACTTAACTTTCGTTACTCAACCGAACAAAATTATGAGCAATTACAAGAGCATGTGGAACTTCTTTTTGCCCAACACGATTTAAACTTTAGAATCACCTGGCGTCTAAGTGGTAAACCATTTCTTACGTCTCATGGTAAATTATTGACCTATACCCAAGAAGTTATCCAGCAACAAATGGGGATAGCTCCTGAGCTATCAACCAGCGGTGGTACCTCTGATGGCCGTTTTATCGCGCCCTATGGTGTCGAAGTTATTGAACTTGGCCCCGTTAATGCCACGATACATCAAGTCAACGAACGTGTTGCCTTCGTAGATTTAGTCAATTTGGAAGAACAATATTATCAAATCTGTAAAAAACTATTATTGGAGAACTAACTACCTGGCACCGGTTTCGACTATACTGTTAATTGGTTAATTACAAATCAAAAACCAGGAGCTAAGAATGAATGGATGCAGAATGAGCCCCGTAGCTTTGGGCCTATCTTTTGGTGTGCTGTGGGGAATTAGTATTCTCATGGTGGGTTTAGCCGCAACTTATTATGCTTACGGCCATGATTTTGTCGTATCAATGGGTAATCTCTATCCAGGATATACCCCCTCCGTACGCGGTAGTTTACTGGGTGCATTTATTGCGTTTATTGATGCCTTTATCATGGGTTTTTTAATCGGCTGGCTCTACAATAAATTTACACGCTGCACCTGTACCTGCTGTAATAAACCCGCCGAACAGAAAGATTTAACACCCTAGTGTCATACGATAGAACCGGGCTTAAGAAGTTAATTGAAGTTAAATATTCTCAACGTATCTAACTTTAGCCTTTTAGCGCCATTGGGTAGAACCTTCATCCCGCGACGTGCTCGCGGGATCATCAATATACAAGCCCTGGATTTTATGAATCTGTCCTTAAGAATATGAGCCTGAAACTCTTTTTATCTTGAGAATCAGTACAGGTAGTTAAAAGCTTAATTATTAGGTAAACTACACCATTGCTTTAACTCCAGTTAGACATTACCCATGCTCGCTGCTACTACTTTAAAAATTCTGTTTGCCTGTTCCATTTTTGCAGTGATTCTGCTTGCCGGATGGTATCCGTTCAAAAAGCGGATTAAAGACGATTCTCATATCGACTTCCCCATAGGAGAAACACTGGCCACTGGCGTTTTTCTGGGTGCTGCCATGCTTCACATGCTGCCGGAAGCCAATTCGTTATTTCAACATCGAGGTTTTCATTATCCTTTTGCCTTCATTATCACCGGTGCGGTTTTCCTAATTTTTTTATGGTTTGAGCATTTAGGCAAAGAACTATATCATCATCACAATGCGGAACATCCAGCATTTGCATTACTGGCTTGGGGGATGTTATCCGTACATTCATTAATGCTTGGCGCGGCACTAGGGCTTGCGCATCACAATTCCCTGATTATTATGCTTTTTTTGGCAATTATCACGCACAAATGGGCTGAAAGTTTTGCAATAGCAGTTCAATTGAATAAAAGCTCGATGACTACGAAACAATCGTTAATTTTTTTCAGCCTATTTAGTCTGATGACGCCTTTAGGGATTTATTGCGGATGGTATTTTGGTCATGGTATTGAAACCGATTCTCTGTTTGACCCAATCTTGATGTCAGCATCTGCAGGTACTTTTCTTTATTTAGGCACGCTCCATGGTCTTGAACGTTGTGTCATGGTGGAACGATGTTGCAATTTATCAGATTTCAGCTTTGTAATAATTGGTTTTTCATTGATGGCAGCAGTGGCAATTTATGTCTAAGTTCTTGCAACAGCAGCCTCTAATTTTAGCGTCTGGTTCTCGAATACGTGCCGAGCTTTTGCAATCTTTGGGATTAACTTTTGAGATAATACCTTCTCATTGTCAGGAAGAACGGATTAAAAACGCGAATCGGAATGCAGATAGAGTAGATTTAGGCTATGCTCTGGCACAGGATAAAGCACTATCAGTCAGTGAGCAGTTTCCTGAACACTATGTACTGGGCGCAGATCAGCTCTGCCTCTTCGAAAATACTATTTTTGATAAACCCCAAAATCATCATACAGCATTAAAACAACTGTCCTTACTAAATGGAAAAAAACATCAGCAATTGGTCTGTATGTGCATAGCACATAAGACAAAAATAGTCTGGCAACATCATGAGCTCGCTGAATTGACGATGCGCTTGCTTCCAACAAGCGTGATCGAGAATTATTTACTTGATGAACAACCCTATCAAAGTTGCGGCGCTTATCATTTTGAAAGCGGTGGCCGTTGGTTGTTTGCAAAAATTAAAGGCGAGGACGATACCATTTTAGGATTACCCAGACAGCCTCTAATGGCCGCATTTTTACACCTTAATATTGTTTACTTTAACTCTACAGGAAGCAGTGCAGATGATGGAAATTGCTAAAATTCATGGCCGTGAAATATTAGATTCACGAGGAAATCCTACGGTGGAGGCAGAAATTGTACTTAAAGACGGTACCATTGCACGTGCCTGCGTCCCTTCAGGCGCATCAACGGGGACTCGCGAGGCTTGTGAGTTACGGGATAATGACCCGAAACGCTTTGCTGGTAAAGGAGTATTAACAGCGGTACACCACATTAATACGCTAATTAATAATGAACTTCAGAATTTTTCGGTCGCTGACCAGGAAGCGCTTGATCAACGTTTACTTCAGCTTGATGGCACAGAAAATAAATCCAATTTGGGCGCTAATGCACTCCTGGCGGTGTCTCTGGCCGCAGCGCGGGCGCGCGCATCCGTCGAAAAAAAACATCTATTTGAAGCGTTGAATCAAAACCAAGTGATGACAATGCCTGTACCTATGATGAATGTTTTAAATGGCGGCGCTCATGCGGATAACAATGTGGATATCCAGGAATTTATGATTATGCCCATCGGTGCAAGCGATTTTCCAGAAGCACTACGCATGGGAACTGAAATATTTCACACCTTAAAGAGTGTTTTAAAAAAGGCCGGATTAAGCACTGCTGTGGGTGATGAAGGTGGCTTTGCGCCAGATTTAAGCTCTAACCGCCACGCATTGGATTTATTAAGTGAATCAGTCATTAAAGCCGGTTATAAGCTCGGTAGTGATATTGTCCTCGCACTCGATGTTGCCGCTTCAGAATTGCATCAAGATGGGTTATACGAACTGTCATCAGAGCAAAAACAACTAACCTCGAATCAACTTATTGATTATTATGAAAATTTAATAAAAGATTACACCATAATCAGTATTGAGGACGGTTTAGATGAGAAAGACTGGTCGGGCTGGAAGGAATTAACTCAACGCTTGGGTAATAAAATCCAATTAGTCGGTGATGATATTTTCGTGACCAATGCCCAGATTTTACAAGAAGGAATCAAAAAGCATATTGGCAATGCTATCTTAATTAAAGTAAACCAAATCGGTACTTTAACTGAAACGCGGAAAACCATTGCTTTAGCACAACAACACGGATACCGCTGTGTTATGTCTCATCGATCAGGAGAAACGGAAGATACTTTTATCGCGGATCTAGCAGTGGCAACTGGATGTGGGCAGATAAAAACAGGTTCTTTGTGCCGTACCGATCGGGTTGCGAAATATAATCAACTCCTACGAATCCAACAATGGGGTAATCTCCCTTACGCAAAGCCCTTCGCTTAAATAGTCGCCTCACCCCTATCGATAAGGGTGAGGTGAATAAAAATACCGAAAAAAATCAAAGCCTAACCATCATCTTGCATCTTTAGTACAAATCTCTTCTATAATTTACAACAAATAGCGAAATAACGAGCACCATGTATGAGGTTTGTTCATGAGTATTACGAAGCAGGAAGAACAATCTAATTTACGTTTGGAAGAGCGTAAACAACATTTTAACCATCAAGGGATTTTTTGTTTGCTACCAGAAGAGTCAATCGCCCAGTTAGCACTTTTAGCAAAAGAAATTAACGTTGCTCCTGATGAAATAGTGGCCAGCGAGGGCGAATTATTGGACGGCTTTTTTCTCATTGTTTCGGGCGAAGCGACGGTAACTAAATCATTAAAACGCATACAAAAAACAAACCCTAAATTTATTACGACTTTAGGCCCGAACGAATCGATTGATTTAGTCGAGGCAGGATTTCAATCAACACATGGAATTCGCAGCGGTACCGTTACTGCAACTTCACCCATGGTATTACTGTATATCAATCTTTTTGATTTCTATCACTTTCTTAAAAATCACGAAACGATTTATCCCTCATTAAAAACTGCGGCAGAACGTTTTCTGCTCTTACACTTAATTTATAAAACACCTTTCTACCATCAAATCCTTGAGCCCCAGGTTACGCACCCGAATCCAAAATTCCAAATATCAGAAATAATTGCGAAGGATGATACAGAACAGATGATTTTTCAACGAATTAATGATAAAAAAGAAGAAGAAGAATTTGTGTTGCAAGAATTAGTTAGCTTAACAGAAAAGGAACTTCAACGTATTGCATTTCAAGTCAAAGCTTTAGGAATCACAGGCTATGGATTTATTCTCCCAGAGAATAAATCTGAGCAAGAACCGGAAACCATAAGCTTGATGAAAAAAATTGCTCATTTTTGGAAAGGGAAAGCCCGGAGTGAAAACAAATAGACTGTTCCACTTATTTTTACCACTATTAATTTGGCTGCTGAGCAGTTGTAGTGACAACAATTTATCCACCTTCTCAGGTTACGCTCAAGGTAAATTTACCTATATATCGGCTAATTCTTCCGGAACTCTTGCAGAGCTCAATGTAAAGCCAGGGGAATTTGTTAAAAAGGATCAATCGTTATTTATTTTAGAACCTTATCCTGAAAATACGGAACTATCCGCTGCAAAAGCGCGGGTGCAGCAAGCTCAAGATGAGAGAAGTAAGGCCGAAGCAGCACTGCAATTACAGAAAAAACTTTACGCTCGCAATCAGTTACTCTATCGCAAAGGTGTTTTATCCAAAGAAGAATTGGAGCAGACCACTAAAGAATATCAATCAGCCGTATCGAGTCAACAAGCTGCCGCAGCAAATCTTCTAGCCGTAGAAGCCCAGTTAAAAAAGGCCAATTGGGCGACTTCACAGAAAATCGTAAAAGCGCCGGTAGAGGGTCTCGTATTTGATACCTACTTTTCACCCTTTGAGAAAGTTGGCGAAGGGAAACCGATTCTGGCATTGCTCACGCAAAATGCCCTCAGAATTATTTTTTATGTCCCAGAACCTGTCTTAAGTAAACTTAAATTGCAACAAAGAGTGGATGTATACACTTCGGGTAGAAGCGATCCCATAGCCGCACGTATCAGCTATATTTCACCACGAGAAGAGTATACACCACCGATTATTTTCAGTGAGCAGGAACGAGAAAAGCTTGTATTTCGTGTAGAAGCTTTACCCGATACCCAACCCATACCCCTACATCCGGGTCAACCTTTAACCGTAAAATTGTTGGAACGCGCAACTGAATCTTGATTTATAATGATAAAAAATACCAATTTAATCATCGATGTTAAAAACTTAAGTAAATATTTTGACGATCGCATCGCCGTCAATAATATTGACTTACAAGTGCGCTCAGGTGAAATTTATGGTTTTTTGGGGCCAAATGGCTCGGGTAAAACCACCACGATTCGTATGATTTGCGGTTTATTAACGCCCGATAGCGGTCATGGAACATGTATTGGCTATGATATATTAACCCAATCCAAATCAATCCGTAAGCACGTCGGTTATATTCCCCAATTTTTCAGCCTTTATAAGCAATTAACGGTGTATGAAAACATTATTTTTATGGCTGAATTGTATGGTGTTCAGGATAGAGAACAAGCGGCTCGCCGATTAATGAGCCACCTGGGTCTGGCATCACGCAAAAATCAGTTAGCTGGAGGCTTATCTGGAGGATGGAAGCAGCGACTTGCACTCGCTTGCGCACTGATACATCAACCCTTTCTACTTCTTTTAGACGAACCCACAGCCAGTGTGGATGCTAAATCTCGAATGGAATTTTGGGACATTATGCGTGAACTCTCAGCTGATGGAGTCACCGTTTTACTGAGCTCACACAATATGGAAGAAATTGAGCGCTGTCATCGCATTTCGTACATTTCGAATGGCAAGATGCTTCTCAGTGGTGATATTAAAACCATTATTAGAGGAATTGATTTATTAACCTGGAAAGTTGAAGGAAAAAATCTGTTATTGCTAGCAAAACAATTGGAAATGTCCCCTGGGGTGGATCAGGTAACTATGTATTTGGACACACTTCATGTGAGCGGTAAAGATCATAATCTTTTGAATCAAGCCATTGAACCCTTTAAGACGAATCCAAATTTTAATTGGACCATAATCGAGCCATTTTTAGATGACGTGTTTGTGTGGATGACCCAGAATCAATCAAGTAAGGATTAACAATGCAATTCAAACGTTATCGCACATTACGTTTATGGAGTATGTTCAAAAAAGAACTCACCGTGATTATGCGGGATCAGCGTACTTATGTCTTTGTATTAGTCTCACCCTTTATTCAAGCGGTACTATTTGGGCTTATTATCAATAATGATGCGAGAAATTTACCTACCATGGTTATAGCTCGTGATCAATCCACCTTTACGGAGCAAATAATAACAGCCTTTAAGAATACCAGCTATTTTGATATACAGGCCATATCGGCAGATGACCGCACAGCCGAGGAGGCAATGCAAAGAGGTAAAATTAAATTTGTGATAAACATCCCTCCAAATTTCACCCGCGATTTAATTCGTGGCGATAAACCCCGCATCCTCTTAGAAGGTGATGCAAGTGACCCTATAATTATCAGCAATGCGTTTCATGCTGCATCCGTTGTGCAATCACGCGCCTTAAATAACCTATCCCAAGGGCCCTTAGATTATTTGCAAGCGCAAAGTGATGCTTTCACTATCGATACCCATGCTAAATATAATCCAGCGGTTCAAGCAAAATATCATACTTTACCCGGGTTACTGGCCACTATTTTAACAGTTTCATTGGCTTTATTAATGGCCATTTCAGTCACCACTGAATATGAAAATGGCACGATGGAAATGCTACTCATTACTCCGATTTATCCTTTAGAGGTCATTATTGGAAAACTTTTACCTAATATTTTTCTGGGATATATACTGTTTTTCCTGATTTTAGGTAGTGCTGCGCTCTTGTTTAATGTCCCTTTTAATGGAAGCTTGTTTTTACTTACCGCAGCGGCATTCCCTTTTATTATTGCCAACCTGTCTTTTGGTATTGCGGTATCGTGTATTGCTAAAACTCAATTTCAAGCCTCACAAATTGCAGGGACCTATATTTTACCCGCCATCCTTTTTTCAGGTTTTTTGTTTCCACGGGATTCTATGCCCGAGTGGGCGCAGTGGCTAAGCAATTTATTTCCAAGTACTTATTTTTTACAGATCAGTAGTGGGGTCATGATTAAAGGAGCCGGACTTTTTGATATTCTTCCCAATGTATTAGCCATAATTTTATTTGCATTCATTATGATTTTTTTAAGTTACAAATTCTATCGCAAAACCCTGGATTAGCCCTCAGACGTCATCTCGAGCCAAGGCGCGCGATCTCCTTGTGCCCGGATGAGGTGCTTAAGATCCCATATCAGTTCGCTTTAATTCAATCGATTCGTGCTCTGTGCAGGGGATCCTTCGCTTCGCTCTGGATGACGGGCTTCTTGGAACGTCATCTCGAGCCTTCGCGAGAGATCTCCTGCCCTCGGATGAGGTGCTTAAGTATGCTTAAGATCCAGATCAGTTCGCTTTAATTCAATCGACCCGTGCTCAGTGCAGGGGATCCTTCGCTTCGCTCTGGATGACGGGCTCCTTGGAACGTCATCTCGAGCCTTCGCGAGAAATTCTTCGCTAGGTCTTCCAATTAGACTTGGTCCTTTTGCAACCATTGATTCACAGCGAAAAGATCGTGTGTACTTAAAGTACCCGCTTCCTTTTTAAGACGAATCAAACTTAATACATAGTTATAGCGAGCAGCCTCATAATTCATTTGTACCTGCAACAGCTTAGCCTGCTGCAACAAGACATCAGTTAGGTTGCCGGAGCCCGCCTGATAACGCTCACGCAGCCCTCTTAATGAACTGTTTGCAGAAGAAATCGCATCTTCGTCATACCGTATTTTTTTAATGTTGGCAATCACATTACGATAACTGGAACGTACTTGATACTTAACCTGGCGTAAAGAATGCTCCAAGCGTTGTTGAGCAATACGGAATCGTAATTGCGCTTTACGCGTCGAAGCGACCACCAAGCCTCCTGAAAAAATGGGGACATTAATATTCAAGAATGCCGCGGCATTTTTCAAACGACTTGAGCCCGAAGGAAGAATGATACTGCCTTGAGAGTAATGAAACGCGTTCGTATCATAAAGAACTTTAGCATTAACCGTGGGCAGATGTGCTGCGTATTTTTGCTTAACCGTTTCTCGTGCCGCCCGAACTTTGAGCTGATTTCCCTTGATAATCCAATTTCCTTGTACGGCTTTATGAACCCAACGGTCAGGGTTTGCAGGTTGAGGGGATATTAAAGGGAGTCGTGCGCGCAAGTCCGCAAGTTGCGTATAATCTTGCGCGGTTAATTCAGCCAGTTGTTCCCGTGCACTAGCAAGCTCAGTCTCTGCAGTAATATATTCTGCTGCAGCGTTACTGGAAGAAGATTGAGCAATATCAATATCATTCTGTGTTGTTTTACCCGCCTTGAATTTCTGCTGTACTTCCATAAGCTGTCGTGCCAAAGCGCGTTGATTGGCTCGTAAATAAGCGAGTTTTTTTTCACTGCGTAATACTTTAAAATAGGCATCTGTCACCCGTAACATCAGATCTTGTAAATCCGCATTAAGTTTAGCTACAGCTGCTTGAGCACTGATTTTTGCAGCTTTATAACGTGAAAACGTAGCAAAATTAAAAATAGGTTGTGCCAGACTTAAGCGCATCTCATAACTGCGAATGCTGTTATTTGGTGGTAAAGTATTTGGAACAATTACCCCAGAGTTGGAAGCTTGATCCAACAAAGGCTGTGCATCAAATTGCGCAATGGGCAGGAGTGATGCACGATTGATGGCAACATCTTCATTTTGTGCCAAAGAATTCAGGATTGCTTCCTGATAAATATTATCGTGCTGCAAAGCTTGTCGGAATGCTTCGATTAAATCAGCCGAGTACCCTGATGTACTCAGGAAGGTAGTAAACAGCAATAGCCCCAATTTTTTCACTTCGTTCATCCCTAACTATTAATCATCCTGATTCAGCCCTGAAATTACTCTTATTTAATCCTTTTTGTAAGGGAGATATTCCGGAATATTTTTTGGATAACGACCTGAGACGCATTTGTAATATTCCAAAATCAGAGGAAAATCACGTGCAATATCTCCAGTCGGCCAAAAGGCCTCGCTTATTCTTATTTCACGGGTCGCATAATCCAGCGCCACCAAAGTTAACGGTAAATTCGCCAGACAAGCTATATGATAAAACCCTTCTTTCCATCGTTTTACCACAGCACGAGTCCCTTCGGGTGTAATAGCCAATTTAAATTCATCATGTCGATTAAAGATTTCGACAACTCGCTCAACATTATTGGCTGCGCGGGAGCGATCGACAGGCGCCCCACCTAATACCCGCAATAAAATACCTAAGGGAAAGAAAAAGAGTTGCTTTTTAGCCAAAAAGTTAATTTTGACCCCAAGAGCAAATCGGGCAAATAATCCAACGAGAAAATCCCAGTTGCTGGTATGCGGCGCAACAATCACTAAATATTTTTTGGCATCTGGGAGTGAACCGACTACTTTCCAACCGAACAGCTTTAAAAAGAATTGACCAAATTTTTTCATATACATTCATCATCAACTGTCAAAAAAACTTTGATTACGAATAAATGACAGTAATTATTCGTATTTTAAACATGAAACAACCATGCTCTGCACTATAACGGAAAACTAGTTTAAAAGGCAATATAGTACTAATATTAAACATACATACTCCAATTATAGGTGTTATCATGAAGGATTATGATCAAGCGTTACACTTTTCTAATCCAAGGTTGCTCTGTGCAATCTATTTTGGTGTCCTTTCAGTAGTTGGGACGGTACTCATTGACGCATTCTTAACTTTGTTAGGTATCGAAGAACTTGTGCCCCTATATCAATCGGTAATCTTGGGCATGGTCATATCATCAGCAACTGGTGCTCTTTGTGGCAAAGTACTCATCCACAGTAGAAAGCCTTTTATAAGCAAGGTTTTCGCGATCGGTTTTTTTATGGTTCTCGGTTCCCTGCCTATTTTCACTCTTGGATTGCTCTGGTGTATGTATGAAAATGGAACTCAATTATTTGCATTAAACACTATTCCGCAGTTAGTTTATGCGTATGTACTGATCCTCGGGTACAGCTATTTCTTGTACGGATTACTTTTAGCTACTGCCTGTGGTTTTGCATCAATCTATTTGCGTGGCTGGCTGGTTTACGATATCTTACACACGGATAAAAGACGAAACATACGCTTACCCCGATACGTGGCTCACAATCGAGCAAAGCATCATAAAGTGGTAAGTCATCATCATAAATAAATCAGGATTTTGTTTCATTCATGCAATTGGTTCAGGATAAAGCATTCCTTTATGCTGCTTTAAATGACGGTGGGTGGGTTATAACACCAACTAACCGCGCCAGCGAATCCTTGCTCCAGGATTATTTTTGGCAGCAGCAACAACAATCCATAAGCAAACCTAAATGTTTTCCGTACAGTTTTTTGCTCCGTTCACTCTATGATGATTTATGCTATTCGCATCCTGATAGAGAATACCCGCTCCTGCTCACCAATAATTTAAGTACTCATTTGTGGCAGAGGATTATAAAAAACACCTCAAGCTTAGCTTATAGTGAGGGGCTTGTTGCTGCGGTATCACGTGCTTGGGAAATTTGTGCACTTTGGCAGGTAAATATTGAAGGGGAGGATTTTCAGTATACCGCGCAGACCCGTGAATTCCAGCATTGGTGTCAGCAATATATATCTTATTTAGAACAAGAAAATCTTCTTGCAGAACCGCAACTGGTCCCATTTCTCATACAGCAACACTTTAAATGTACCGCCTCGTCCATCATTTGGCTATGTTTTGATGACTATACGCCACAACAGCGACTCCTGCAGGAGTACTTTACACAATTGAACATACCCCAATGGCGATATGAGCCCCAAAATCGCCCAGATACAGCCTATAGCTTTGCTGCAGACAATCAACAGTTAGAATACGAGCAATTGCAACTTTGGTTAAACCGGCAACTTGAAGCAACCAATAACCGTATTGGTGTCGTCGTGCCCGATCTGCAACAACGTGCCGCAAGCTTATTGCGCTATTTAACGCAAGAAATACCGGATACGGAAATTAATATCTCGTTAGGAAAAACCTTAAGCAATTATCCAATCGTTGCTCATGCGCTGTGTTGGTTGCAGTTAAGCGATCAAGACTTAAATTCAGAAGAAATCACGCTCCTGCTTCAGTCACCTTATCTCATTGCGGGCCAGCAGGAATTTAACGGGCGCTCCCAAATTTTACAAAATAGAGTTTCACTGCTTAATAACCCCCTGGAACTGCACCAATTAATTAAAATTCTCGAGCCAAGCGCTCCTCGATTGGCCAATACGTTAATGCAATTAGCCCCCTATCCTGCAGAGGCAAGTATCGCCTCCTGGATTGAGCTTTTTCAACAACGGCTCAATGCTATCGGTTTTCCCGGTGAAAGCGCGCTTGATTCTCTGAATTATCAATGCGTGCAACGCTTTCTATTAGTTTTTGATGAGTTTCGCCAATTTACCTTGTTCTATAAAACCTTGAAATATGAAGAAGCGCTGATGCTGTTTAAACAGCTTCTTAATTCCATCATTTTTCAAGCACAAAATACAGGGGCACGTATTCACCTATCTGGAGTACTCGAAGCTTCGGGGCTAGAATTTGATGCTTTGTGGTTTATGGGTCTTACCGACCAAACACTACCACACAAAGTAAATTTGTCTGCATTTATTCCCACGCAGTTACAAAAAGACTTATCTATGCCGTATAGCAGTATCGATAGGGAATTCTTCTTGGCACAAAACCTTATCACTCGATTGCAACACAGTGCCGCAGAGGTAGTATTTAGTTACCCCCGTTTGGTTCAAGATCAGCACTTCATGCCCTGTACTTTATTGAAAAATCTGCCCTCTTATACACCAATCGAAAAACAAATGCCCCCTTGGGTATCTCCCTTAATAGAAATCACAGAAACCTATTTGCTGCCCCTTTCTTTAACCGAAACAGTAACGGGTGGCACCGCACTCTTGGCTAATCAGGCAAAATGTCCATTTAAAGCATTTGCGGAGCATCGTTTACGAGTACGCGGCTTCTCGGATCCTGAAGAAGGTCTGGATGCACGCACCCGCGGGCAAATTGTCCATAAAATTATGGAACAAATTTGGACCCGACTAGAGAAACAGGAAGCACTATTTACATTATCTGAAAATGAATTGGAGCAATTAATTGTTCAATCCTTGGAAACATTGCTTGCCGCTTTAACCCAAGAGCACCCAGAATTGGGACCTATTGGAAGGGAAGTTGAATTTTTGCGGCTAAAACGATTGATCTATTCATGTCTGGAATGGGAAAAAAACCGACCACCATTTCGCATTCTCGCTCTGGAACAAAGCTATACTGTGGAGCTCGGCGGACTGAAATTTGAAGTACGTATTGACCGTCTGGATCAGGTGGCTGATAAAAAATGGGTCATTGATTACAAGAGTAGTTTGCCCAGCACGAAGCCATGGAATGAGGACCGGCCACGGGAGCCGCAACTCTTATTGTATGCACTATTGGATGAGCAGATTAATACTCTTTTATTTCTTCAATTAAAAAATGGTCAGGTTTGCTGCAGTGGTTTGAGTGAAGATAAACACCCAATTACAGGTCTTGGCTCTTTAAAAAAAGAGCGCTCTTGGGAATCTTATCGCGACGATTGGCAGGCCCAGCTTGAATCTTTAGCACAAGAATTTAGTCAAGGGATTTGCATGCCCAAGCCTCTAACCCCTGCTCTTTGCACACAATGCGATTTCAGTGACTTATGTAGAATTCATACCCTTGCCTCTGATTTTACTACAAATGAGATAAGTAGTAACAAAATAGATTTTTAAAAAAAATAAATTTTTGCTACAATCCGCTCTAAAATTCACCCACTAATCTAAAAAATTAACTACACACAAGGATTAAACTATGCCAAACATAACTGAAGCGTCAATTATGCGAATATATAATTGTGCCAATTCCTTAAATAATTTTGCCGCGACACGTAGCTACGATGGCTCTGAAGCAGAAAACCCACTTTTAAAAATCATTGCAGCAATAAATAATTATTATTTTCGCTCTTGGGAAAGCGCTAAAACCCGCAACACAAAAGACAACATTGCACAAAGTTTTGAATGTTTTATATTGGCGTTAAAGGATCTCAATACTGAAGATGCTAACTACATCAACCGACAATTACCCATCTATTTAAAACATGTAGACGAACTGCAAAATCGGTTGTTTAATGGAGCCATTGGTCATAACATATATAATTCACTGCGTATTGCTTTCTGGGCTTCGACTGCAGTTACTTTATCGGCTTCGGTTTTTTTAGTAGTATTGCCCATGCTTTTAGTACCTACCTTTTTTGGTATCGCAACGGCGATTACTATCGCGGGGTTGTTAATAACCTCTATATCCAAAGCAGTAGAGGGCTTTAGTCATTATCGTTCACTTTCTCACCATAAAGAGAATAAGACGAACCAGAAAATGATGCTTAATCTTTTTGCACCAGACCAAGAAAGTGATTACCCTTATAATTCAGAGGTGGATATTCAGTCAGCTGATGAAGAATACGAATGGGTGCGTAGAGACGTATAACACAAAAAATCACCTGCTTTGATTCTTTCTTTGCAGGTGTGTTTCATGGCGCATAAAACGTGCAACCGCTACCTCTGCTCTACTTCCTTCAGATCCATTGCGAAATTAACTGAGATGTTTAATAATGTTTAATCGCTAAAACCTGGAGTGAGTATGCCACGAAAACAATTTTTGCCCATCCTATTTGGTTGCGGCTTAATTTCATCTCTTATGAGTGGCTGTGCACATCCTCCTTATGATAATTTTAAACCACGACACCAAGTCGTTCGTGGCGCGGCTATTGGTGCCACTATGGGTACCGCTTTAGGTGCGGCAGCTACGGGCACGGTACCTGGCGCTCTAACAGGAACCGCTATCGGCGGTGTAACCGGTGCCATATTAGGATCAGGAACAAATCCCAAGAGAAAGTTAATTCGTGAGCTGAGAAACTGCGACATTCAATATGTTCAATATGGTGACACGATGACCCTTATCGTGCCTACTGATAAATATTTTATGTTCGGTAGCCCAAGATTAAATGAGATTCGTTATCAAGGTTTGGAAAACATCATTGCTCTTTTACGTTTATATCCGGATAAACCCATCTATGTAGCTGGATTTACTGATAATGTCGGTACAGAAAAACATAAAAATCGTCTCTCCCAAGCTCAAGCAGAAACGATGATGACCTATTTGTGGGCTAATGGTATTCAAGCGCAACGTTTAAAACCAGAAGGTTACGGAGAAAAATATACCGTCGCTGACAATGACTGGATACATTCCAGTGCGATGAATCGTCGCATTGAGATTCAATGGTTTGCGGGACGCGCACCGCAGCAATGTTGTGTCGCACAACGCACAGCTCCGATTAATTACGCAATGAAATAAAGAGGTTAGGGTGTATTCACGGTTGTTAGGCGGTATTTTACTCATTATTGGAACTTCCATTGGTGGCGGTATGTTGGCTCTTCCCGTGGCCAATGCGGCTACAGGCTTTTGGCAATCCAGCGTCTTTCTTATTTTGTGCTGGATTGTGATGACCCTTGGCGCTTTTTGTATTCTTGAAGCCAATCTATACCTTCCCCGCGGCAAACATATGGTCTCCATGGCCGCAGCCACACTAGGACGCTTTGGACTCCTGGCTGCCTGGTTAAGTTACCTATTTCTACTCTATACCCTTCTGGCAGCCTATATTTCAGGCGGTAGTGATGTTCTAAACAGTATTTTGCTGCACTGTGGTTTGCATCTAGCTGATTGGCAAGCGAGTTTCTTATTTACGGTGCTTTTCGGTTTGATTGTTTATGGCGGTATTCGCTATGTCGATTATGTAAATCGTGGGCTTATGTTTGGCAAGCTCGCAGTCTACGGTCTTTTGGTCGTGCTCATTGCTCCATTTATTGATGTAAGTCATTTCCAGCATGGACAATGGCAAGCGATGAGTTCATCCATTATGATATTAATTACTTCATTTGGTTTTGCTATTATCGTCCCTAACTTGCGGGACTATTTTGATGACAATATCCCTCGTTTAAAAAAGGTTATATTCATTGGATCACTCATCCCGTTAATTTGTTATTTAGCCTGGGATGCGGTCATTATGGGTTCATTACCGTCAGAGGGAACTCATAATTTGGAACATTTAATGCATGACCCGCATACCACCAGCTCATTAGCGATGATGCTGTCTGCACGAGTGCAAAATACCACCATCACCACCCTTTTTAATTTTTTTACCTCCATCTGTATGCTTACCGCATTTTTGGGTGTTTCACTTTGTCTATACAGCTTTCTCGCCGATGGACTAAAATTACGAGAGTATGGCCGGCATGGGCTGGGACTGTTTGTTTTAACATTTGCGCCACCACTACTTTTGGTGATCTATTGGCCAGGTATTTATATCAATGCTTTAGCCTATGCAGGAATTTTTTGTATTATTTTACTGCTTTTGTTACCCGCGTTGATGTGCTATTTCGGGAGAAAAAAATTTAGTAGTTCGTATCGAGTTCCGGGTGGGAATAAGGTATTTCTGAGTATAATCATTATCTCTTTATTACTACTCGCTCATGAGCTGTATCATTTAATGTAAAATATACCCATATCTATTGACAATAGTTGAGTTACAAATTAACATTGTGGTGAAATTTTAAACAAATAAGGTTCCATGGCTAATTCCAAATTCATAGGCGGTATTCTACTCATAGTCGGGACATCCATTGGTGGTGGCATGTTGGCCTTACCTGTATCTACGGCAGAAGTGGGTTTTACTAACTCAATCTTTTTTTTAGTTTTTTGCTGGCTTGTTATGACCGCGGGAGCATTACTCCTGCTGGAAGTGAATCTGCGTCTGCCTGTTGGTAGCAATATGATTTCCATGGCTAAATCGACCTTCGGAATTCCAGGACAAATTATCGCCTGGACTACCTACTTATTTTTGCTATACACGTTACTTTCTGCATACATTTCTGGTGGCAGTGATGTATTTAATAGTCTTTTACAAAAAATGGGATTGGCTCTTCCCAATAGCCTAACTGCAATTGTTTTTACTTGTCTGTTTGGTTTCGTGGTATATAACGGGATTCGTTCCGTTGATTATGTCAATCGTGGACTCATGTTTGGAAAGCTAGGCGTCTACATCCTCCTCTTAGCAATTATCAGCCCTCATACATCAGCCTCGGGTTGGTCTGGTGGCTCGGCACGAGCATTCACTGGTACCTTGATGATTTTAATTACTTCGTTCGGTTATGCATCCATCATCCCCAGTTTACGTGATTATTTTGGTGAAGATACGCAAACTTTGAGAAAAGTCATTCTATTTGGTTCTTTGATGCCCTTAATCTGCTACATCCTGTGGGATGCTGTGATCATGGGTGTAGTCGCTCGTGAAGGGGAGCATGGCCTGCTGTCTTTAATGCACTCAGAACATGCAACCAGTGGGTTAACGGAAGCCTTAAGCCAAGCAATCAATAGTCAATGGATTAGTGCTTTCTTTGGATTTTTTACTTCAATTTGTATGCTGACCGCTTTTCTTGGGGTTTCATTAGGCCTCTTTGATTTTCTTGCCGATGGCTTAAAACTGCAAAAATCAGGTGTCCAGGGTAAATATACCTTAGCACTTACTTTTTTGCCTCCTTTAGCAGTCGTGCTTTTTAATCCGGGCATTTATCTTAATGCTTTAAGTTATGCTGGGGTGTGCTGTGTCATCTTACTCTTGCTATTACCTTCTTTTATGGCGTGGAAAGGTAGAAAAACCTGCCCCCAAAGCACTCATGGCCATATATTACCGGGAGGTACATACAGTCTTAGTATCATTGCAATCATTGCAATCGCACTCCTTGCTATCGCTTTGATATATTAATCAAATACTTCAGCGCAAATTTCATTATTTATCTTGAGATTATGCCTGCTATTCGATAGTATCTATAGATGTCTTTTTTTAAAGCAATAAGTTGAAATAAAAGTTAGGAATTTAATATGTCAAGACTGATACAAGCAGCAAAAGAAGGGAAACTTGATTTAGTACAAAAATATCTCAGTGAGGATAATGTGAATGAGCGGGATGAATATGGCCGAACCGCGCTTCATCAGGTTATTATGGGTGTTGATGATTATCCTGAAGTAGAGATGAATACACGTATCGAAATAATAACTCTTCTGGTTGAAGCGGGTATCGACGTGAATATTAAAGATATGTATGATAAAACTCCTATTCAGTATGTTAGCCATATCGACCTTTTACCTATATTGAATAAAGCGCTTCACATTTCGACACCTCATAGTTCAGCAAAAACAACAGTGATTACTTCAGTCCAAAATATTAGCAATCTCAATGAACTTTCTTTTTTTAAGTCCTCATCTACTTTTAAAATCGAAAATCAACCTAAAGAACTAGATGACTTTGATGATTTTATTAAAAAGTTCGCTGAAGATTCGCAGGAATATAAAGAGGAATTTTGTTCGTTTAAAGATCTTCTATCGCAAAAACCATAAATGAGGTAATCATGGATATCGTTCAAGCAGCATATGAAGGTAATGTACAACTTGTGAAACAATATTTGACTAATGAAAACGAAATCAATAAAAGAAATGAGTATGGGGAGACTGCGCTTCATAGTGTGTTGATGGGCATAGTTGATAACCCCGAACAATCTGAGGTAGGATTGATGATAGTTCGTTTGCTGTTATCAACAAATATTGATAAGAATGCAAAGGATAATAAAGGACAAACGGCATTATTTATTGCCGCAATAACTAATCAACGAGAAATCACTGCTGAATTATTAAAAAATAAAGTTGATGTGGATATAACAAATGATAACAATGAATCTGCTTTGTCCTTTGTCCTCGCACTACAGCATACAAATGATCAATATGGTTATATAATCGATTTATTACGACGCAACGGAGCTCAATGGCCAGAAAGTTCTTATTCTGTGGCTCATACACAAGCTCAGTCCCCAGAATATTTTCATTCCAACCATGGAATGTTTAAGGGCTCAAACGAAAAGAGCATATCAGAAATTAATTCCCATCCAGCGAATAATTTTGAAGAATATCAGCAGGAATTCCAACATTATTTACCCAAATTTTCATAAATGGGACTGTAAATCATTTTAAAAAAATTTATAAAAAGAAAGGAAGATCATCGTTACGAAGGAAATTCTCATCGGTTAATGTACTGCTATCTGGACTGCTTTGTATTATTTTTAAATACTTCTCTAATAAGTTGGACATCTCATCGTTTTTTTGATACTGAGCGATCTTAATATAACTTTTCAACTCATCATGCTGTAATGTTTTAATTTGCTGCAAAAGCAATGCTGCTGATTTTGTGAAGCCATTTCGTACCGCCAGTTCCAATGGCGTTTTTAAATCAACTTTTCTTTTTATATGGAGCTGAATTTCCGATTTATTTAACAATAATTCAACTATTGCCACTGGATCTTGTTTTTGTGATCTTTCTAAGGCGGCATGCAATGGAGTTGAACCCGTATCATTATGAGTAGTATTGACATTAATTGATGGATGATTAAGTAAAATTTTCACAATCTCCTGATGTCCGCTTACAATAGCTGTATGCAACGGCGTAAGATTAGTGTTTTTACGGGCTAGATTAATATCGATATTCTTTACCTGCAAAAGCCTTTTCACTACGGCAAGATAGCCGTTTTGCGCCGCTAGAAACAGCGGTGTCGATCCATCAAACTTACGCGCAGCATTCACATCAATTTTGGGATGATTTAACAGAATTTGAACATTTTTTAATCTACCATGTTCTGCGGCAATGCACAAAGGTGTTCCGTTATTTTTTGTTTCATTATAATTTATTTCAACTTTAGGATTTTCGGATAAAAGCTTCGTGACTTTCCAATAAGGGGTTGATGCCGAGATATTTAAAGGCGAAAAGTAATTACCCCCCCCTTGCCATCCCTTATTAACCTCAATCAATTGCTGTTTCAGTAAAAAATCAACCACTTTATAATGACCAAAGTTTGCTGCTGCATAGAGGGGGGTTGTATTATTTTTAATCGTACTGTTTATATCTACAGAACTATCAAGTAATAGCCATTTAACACAATCAAGGTGACCATTTTCAGCCGCTAGAACAAATAAAATTTGCTTTTCAGGTTGAGGTTGAATTTGATTAAAAAGTTTAATCACTTCTTCAATGGGCTGCCAAGAAAAAACAGCATATTGTAATTTTTCTTGAGGCGTATCAACAGTTTGGAGAGTTAGCTCGTAATATTTATCGAGCAACAACTGCTGTTGATAAAGTTTAGCCCAATTAAGTAAACCAAAACCGTGATTATCTCGTAATGAAAAATCTTCGAGTATAATTCGCGATAATATATCTTCTATTCGACCATCTTTTAACCAGATAAATAATAAACGTTGTTCTTTAGTCATTGATTTGGGGAATGATTTAACATATCCCTCTTTGGCTGAACGATATTGATGGGGAAAAAAATCGAAATGCTTTTTTAAGTATGCTTTTTGCAAAGCCGGTTCTTGACTGACATCATTAAATAATTTGCACGCCATCGCAAAAACAACACTTTGAGAGAGGTTTAAATTAGAGGCTATTTGTAAAATGATTTCAGTGGGGAGATCATGGAGCGTTAACTTTTCCTGTCCCATACAACGTACAACCTGGACAATACAACTTGGATTAAAGTATAGCTCTTTTAAAATTTATTGCACAACCTCAGGGTGAAAATTGAACGATTTGATTATTTATCCTATACTTATCATCAAGGTAGCATTACCTTATTATTCCACCTGAACAAGGAGAATCACTATGTTAGGTTGGGCATTAACTTTTTTAATCATTGCGATAATTGCGGGAGCATTTGGGTTTGGCGGCATTGCGGTTGCTGCGGCGGGGATTGCAAAAATTTTATTTTTCCTCTTCTTAGTTATTTTTGTGGTCTTTTTGGTTATGGGCTTATTGGGACGACGTGGCCCACCTCCTGCGGTCTAAAAATTAAGGCATAAAAAATTTTCTTTTATGCCTAATCTATTTCTACAATTAATTCTACTTCGGAGGCTTTAAAGGCGCGCTTCATAATTTCGCTGTTGAAAGCAACCCCAAAGTTTCCTTGTTGATCAACAGAGATAACTCCCATCTCACCTTTGAGCTTGTTGCGCTGAAAAATAACTTCTTCACAAGCATTTTGTAGACTTAATTTATTTTCAACCATCATCGCAATCGTATGTCCTACAACCTGGCGAATCAAATATTCTCCTTCTCCGGTTCCGGAGACAGCACAATACTGATTGGCATAACAACCGGCACCAATGATACAACTATCCCCCACGCGCCCGGGTAAACAATTGTTAAGCCCCCCGGTTGAGGTAGCCGCTGCGAGATTTCCGGTTTGATCCAAAGCCACAGCACCTACGGTTCCTTTCATGCGCTTTTGATAAATATCGTTTTCTGTCTCACGGCTGTGCAGCTCTTGAAATTCTTCCCATTGATGTGGCGTGATAAAATAAGATTCCGGCTGGAGTGGAAGCGCAAATTTTTTTGCAAGCTCCGTTGCGCCATATCCGGAAAGATAAACATGACGCGTATGTTCCATTACTAATCGTGCCAATAGAACAGGGTTTTGCACAGTACGCACCATAGAGACGGCACCAGCACGTAAAGTTTTGCCCTCCATAATCGAGGCATCCATCTCAACTTCACCATTGCTATTGAGCGCAGCACCTTTACCGGCATTAAATAATGGATTATCTTCGAGAATTTGCACCGCAGCTTGAACCGCATCGATTGCTGTGCCACCCGCATTTAAAATGCCATAGCCCTGCTCTACGGCCTCCGCTAAACCTTGTTTACATTCTTGACGATGTGTACGCAGAAATGCGCTGTCTTCACTAGCTCCGCCATGAACTGCAATAGCGATTTTACCCATTTTTAATCCTTTAACTATGCGTTTTTGGTTTAGGAATCGCAGGATTGGATAACATGCGTTTTGAAATTGAAAATTGGCAGCCTTTCACCAACAAATGAACCCGCAAATTTTCTACAAATACCGCCTCCCCCTCTTCCACCTCAGTAATATTGGTTTGATCAATATAGCGGCCATCGATAATCACGACCATCCCTGAACCATGACATTCGGCATCCGTACCATTGTGAATAACTAAAGCGGTATCTTCACCTAAACCAATGCCTAATTGCTCAGGATTCATGATAATCGCATGCGCTAAACGGCTAAAACGGCCGCGTTTAATGAAATGGGTGTCAATAATACAGGATTGTAAAATGCCTAACCCTGAAGAAGTTAATAAATTACGATAACGCAGCGCCTCAGAGAGCCCGCCCCCCATAATCATGACTGAAGACATGACCATGGCACCTGCGCTGGTTCCCGCAACAATAAAATCACTATCCTTCATGTAACGTTCTTTTATGATATCCACAATAGGCGTCCCCCCCAATATTGTGGATAAGCGAAATTGATCCCCCCCAGTAAAGAAAATAGCACCTGCATTTTCAGCACGGCTTAGATACTCAGTACTGCGCGCTTCACTTCTTTTTTTAATCGGTAAAAAACCTATATTGTTATAACCCATGTTATTAAAAACACGCTGATACACCTTTTTAACTTCACTTTGTATTTCAGAACCGGTAGTGATAATCTCAATTTTTTTATTGGATGGCGGTAGCAATTCACGCAAAATTTCATAACGCGTGAACTCCTCATCCTGCTCGACGCACTCAGGAAGCTCGTCGCCTTTATCCTCAGCACCGCCAATAATTAGTAACTTAGCTTTGGGCGTCATTATATACCTCATTAAACTGATTATTTTGCGTTTCTTTTTTCTTTAACATACGGGTTACTTCAAATACATCTTCGACAGCACAAAAAACAAAGGTATTATCATGAGAGCGTTCTAGGATTTGTTTAATCGCATCAACCTCATCAGAGATAATATTCACCTGGGGATGCAACCCAGAGCGCTCAATACCTGTTCGCAAATGTTGGGTAATGTTTTGATTTGACCGACCCCGCCCATCTTTATCGTGACGAATAATAATTTCGTCAAACATGGTTGCGGAATGGTAACCGAGCTGCTGAATATCTTCATCGCGACGATCACCGGCTACACCAATAATGCCTATTTTTTTATGACAATGAATTGTCTCTAAATAATTTTTTATTTCACAAAAAGCACCTTCGTTATGAGCATAATCAACCATCACGTTACATTGAGGAAAATGAAATAAATTCATACGGCCTGGCAAATTTTCAGGGGTGGGATGAAAGTTCAATAAAGCAGTTTTGATTTGTTTTATATTAAAGCCACTGATTACCCCGGCCATGATTGCGGGTAGGATATTTAAAATCATGCAAGTCGCTGTACCTTCAAAAGTAATCGGAATATCTTTTATAGCGCAGAACAGTTGCCGTTCAGCTCCTTTTTGGATGACCACTTTACCTTGTTCAAGATACACGGCCATGCCGCCTTGCTCACAATGCTTTCGTATACGCGGACCGGCAAAGGTGCTAAATAAGGCCACTTGGCATCTGAGTTGGTCTTTAATGCTATAAGTTAAATTATCATCCGCATTAAGGATGCAATAACCACTCTTTTTAGTGCTATGCGCCACCACCGCTTTCACATCCGTTAAGTCCTCTAATGTATGAATATCATTAAGGCCTAAATGATCGGCACTGATGTTGGTGATGATGCTTATATCACATTCATCAAAACCAAGCCCTGACCGTAAAATACCACCACGAGCACATTCCAGGACGGCAAATTCAACTTCTGGGGAATGTAAAACGACTTGGGCACTGGCAGGTCCGCTGCAATCACCCTGAGTAATCAGCTTGTTATCAAGATATATACCCTCGGTAGTTGTGGTACCTGTATACAATTTAGCTTCACGTGCCAGGTGCGAAATTAGACGGACCACCGTCGTTTTTCCATTGGTTCCGGTCACAGCCACGATAGGGATTCGCGCTTCTTCAGCATGAGGATAGAGCATATCGAGCAGAGGTTGTGCCACATTTCGAGGCTGTCCTACATTAGGCGCCAGATGCATTCTTAATCCAGGACCTGCGTTTACCTCAATGATTGCACCATGATGCTCGTTAATTGGCAACCGTATATCTTTAGCGATTACATCAATACCACAGACATCGAGGCCGATTAACCTTGCAGTACGCTCAGCTAAAAAAACATTGGCAGGATGCACATCCTCGGTTACATCCGCAGCGGTTCCGCCTGAGCTTAAATTAGCAGTCTCTTTAAGGTACAATGCCTGGCCTAAAGGTAAAATACTGGCCAAAGTGAGATTATACTGCCGCAGTATTGAAAAAGTGGACTCATCAATTTTAATCGCTGTTAACACATTTTCATGTTCTTCCCCACGATTTGGATCCTCATTAGCTTGCTTGATTAATGATTCAATAGAATCCACACCATTACCCACAACCATTGCGGGAGTGCGTTTAGCCACCGCAACTAATTTGTAATTAATCACTAGAAAACGGTAATCATTACCTGTTATATAACGTTCCACCACCACATATTGGGATATTTTTTGTGCTTGTTCGAAGCCAAATTGCGCTTTCGTGAGCGTGGTAACATTTGTGGTTACACCCTTCCCGTGATTTCCGTCCAAAGGTTTAATCACCAAGGGAAAGCCTAAATGCTCGACAGCGCGATTAAGCTCTTCTTTTGTTTTAACGGTCATACCCTTCGGGGTGGGTATAAAATGTTCGTTGAGAATTTTTTTCGTTAATTCCTTGTCTGAGGCGATATCTACGGCGATGGAGCTGGTTTCTGAGGTAATGGCCGCCCAGATTTTTTTTTGTTTGCATCCATAGCCTAGTGTAATTAATGAATCATTTTCCTTACGCAAATAGGGAATTTTCCGACGACGTGCTTCATCGACAATAGCTTTAGTACTCGGACCAAGCCCTTCACGACGATTTATTTCTTTCAGTTGTGCAATGGCTTCGTGCACGGGATAATCCTTTCCCTCTGCTAAAGCAGTAATTAACTCTACGGCAGCTTTACCTGCAAAAAGGCCAGCGCTGGGTATCTGATAGGCAAAAATTACATGATAAACCCCATGGTCTTTGGTGCCATAGGTCCGGCCAAAACCACAATCCATACCGGCAAGACACTGTAATTCCAGTGCGACATGCTCGATCACATGCCCTAACCAGGTGCCGCTTTCTAATCTAATTTTTAGCCCGCCACGAATGCCTTCTGAGCATCGGTGCTCGTAAAGACTGGGAAGCAACTCAAGAAGACGCTGATTAAAACTACCGAGTAAATTCGTTGGCTTTTCTTCATAAATACCCAGGTCCAACTTCATCTCGATCAGGTGAGTGCGACTATTTGACCAGTAGTTAGGTCCTTTTAATACCTGGGTTTTTAAAATGTTCATTATCATTCCTTTGACTGTCGATGATTAGCTCATCGTCGAACGGTTGTTGTGGGTGTGATAAGCTGCCTTATCTAACTTTTAAGTTTAGACTCTATTTTTTAAAATTAATCTTTTTTAGATAAAATTCTTTACCAAAATTAAGTCAAGGCAAAGTTTCAATTTATTTTTATCAAAGATAATTTGGTCAGACAAGTCCATCCCTTTAAAGGAAACAAACTGCCTCCGCAGAGGCAGAGCCAACTTACGAGTTGTAATATTGATTAATAGAAGAGGAAAAGGTGGGTGAGGCAAAATCAGGCCAATGATCTTTATCAAACCCTGGTGCATCTTGTAAACGCTGCTTATCCACATCAAGAATAAAGCAATCTTCATTCTTGTCATAATGAAAACGATTCCAGGGCACTGCAAAAAACTTATTTCCAAACCCTAAGAATCCACCAAAATCCAAAACCAGGTAATTTACTTTTCCAGAAAGCTTGTCAATGACGACCTCTGCGATATCGCCCAAGTCCTCATGGGTCGCATTCAACACTTTTACGCCAGTTATTTCACCTGATTTAACCACTCCGGAATGAGTCATGTTAATCTCCTTATTGTACTTCGATAAGAGCTTCTCCGCTGGGTACTTATAAAGACCCTTCATTGATCAAATTTAGTACAGAAAAGTTCTTTATGCAATCAGCAGCCTTTGGAAATCACTTTGGAGAACATGTGTATTCATGTTTGGAATTATTTACCGATAAAACCATATGCATCACGGTTACTGGATGGGTTTTATATACGTCGTCAGCAATAATCGACCAACCATGAGTTTGGTAGTATTCGGGTATGGTCCTATCAAAAGCAAAGAGATAAAGATCCTCAAAACCCATTTTTCGAGCCTGTTCTTTAATAGCGTCCATTAATCGTGATGCAATTGCCTGGCCACGAAACTGTTTATGGACTCCTAAAGATCCCAGCCAAGGCTTTAAATCAGGTCTAATTCCATCATTGTCACGTAAGCTGCACATGCCCACAATTTGTTTCTCGTGCAAGGCAACAAAAGTTATGGGAAGGCAATCTGTATTTGCATGATCGCGAAAACGCTCAACTGCTTGAGCGCGCGTTATTTCTGGCAACCAAATTCTACCTAAACCTTCGTACCATATCTCAGCTAATTGCTCGAGTTTATCTTGATGATGGTATAAAAGGTCAATTTGAATCATCGTTTTCTCCAATTTTTTCTGATACTCAAGCCCAGTCAATTTCTTTTTTCATAGGCGCAATTTCTTCCATTTGCAAATTTTGGATCAAAGCAGGCTTATCAGGGCTTAAGACCAAGGTAATTTTCAGGCGACTTCCGTTCACACCTTCAATTATAAATGATCCACTCAACTGAGTCTGGGGGACTAATTGGGTAACTTTTCGTATTCCCCCCAATTTTTCAAATAACTCTAGAGAACGTTTTCTCCAACCAATGCGGGGATTATCCTTAAAAAAATTGCTTGCGAAAATATTATGTGACTGGGATATATTCCATTGCGGTAAAATGTGCATTAACTCATGCTGACGTTGCTGCAATATCGAAGATACCAATAAGGTACAGGGTTTGAGATGAGCTTGTTCAATGAGTTCATCCAATACCTCACGATTTATCTTTTCCGCAGGTGCATAAGTCTGATTGGTAAACAAAATTACTGCTAAGCCATATTCTGGTAAAAATAACCAGTTACTTCCAAAGCCAGGCAATCCCCCGCTGTGCCCAATGATAACCTGCTTTTTGCAATTTTCTGTTCGTCTTAAACCATATCCATATGAATAGTTTAATGCACAAGGCGTTACTGGATGATTACTGAGTACATATGGTCGCCAAGCCTGATGCATCTCTCGTAAAGAGGCGCGTTTAAGCGGACTTGAATCATCTTCATCTCGGGGTGGCCATGCTGCTTGATGTAATGCAACATAGCGACTAAATGCCGGTAATGAGATCCACATTCCTCCCATTGCTGCAAAACTACCGTCATGTAATAAAGGCTCCTCCTCCCAAGTACCGTGTCCCCAGCGATAGCCATGCGCCAGCAATCCTTGCGGAATTTCCTGATATTCCCAAGCCGCATCGTGCATTTTTAACGGCTGCCAAATATTTTTAGCTACAAACTTTTGTAGCGAAACTCCGCTTACCTTATCCACGACAAGCCCTAACAAAGCAAATCCCAAATTACTGTACTCAAAATCCGAAGCAGCAGGTGTTGATAAGGATACTCCTCGCTTTAATAGATTAAGCAAAGCGTCTTGAGTTAAATCAAGCTGCCGGTCTCCCCAAGAATTATCTTCAGGAAAGCCCGCACTATGAGTGAGTAAATCACGAATGGTTATGTCCGGTGAATCTTGGGTCAGCTTTAAATTTTTTGTGGCTGGTAAATAATGGGCAATTGGATCATCTAATTTTAATTTTCCACCATCACGAAGCTGCATTATCGCCATTGCGGTAAAACTTTTTGTCATTGAAGCAATGCGAAAATAAGTATTTGCGTTTACCGGTATTTTATTTTTTACATCAGCATAACCATAGTGACCGGTATGAATTAATCGGCCATCGAGCATAATGCCAAAGATATAACCTGGTAGATGTTGCTCCTGGGCAAACTTTTTATAGCGAGCATCCATGGTTTTTGCCGCGATTTGAATTGATGCAGTCTGTAGGTGATGGTTACATTGATAAATCTGCTCCGCATATCCCGCAACTGAATGAAGCAGAAGGCACCGTATGAAAAAGGCTCGTGCACATTTAAACGTTTGAAAGCTCATCTTTTCTACTCCATACTTGATAAAAAACCCGGCTTCTGATCGACACTATGAAATTTTCGACCTTATTAAAATTAATGCGCTTTTGGCCACCATTTCTGGGTGCGGGAATTCGTGTGAAAAGCTTTAAACCAGATTATACCGAGATCGTGGTGCAAATGAAGCTGTATTTTTGGAACCGAAATTATGTAGGAACCCATTTTGGTGGTTCAATATATTCGATGACGGATCCGTATTATATGTTGATGTTAATGAACTTATTAGGCAGGGATTATATTATTTGGGATAAAGCTGCAAATATCCGCTATAAAAAACCCGCTCGCGGTACGATTTATGCGACCTTCTCATTATCCTTAGACCAAATTGAAGCGCTGCGGCAACAGGTTTTGCTTGAGAAAAAAATTCAACCGGAATTCATCATCCCCATCACCAATAAAAAAGGTGAAGTAGTTGCCGAAGTCGTTAAAGTGCTTTCAATTTCCCAGAAGGAGTATTCTAAGCCAAATTCTGGATAAACTGATGGACAACCTGATAAAAGACCTCGGGTTGTTCAATTTGGGGTAGATGACCACACTCACGAAAGCAATAATATCGGGCATCTTGAAGTTTATCCATCAATCTTTTTACCAAAAATTCTTGAAAGATAATGTCTTCATCACCCGCAAGAACCAAGGCTGGCTGAGGCAATCTCCCTGCCCAATCTTCGGAATTAAATGCCAATAACGCGGCATACTGTCCGGCGTACCCTCTATCAGTAAATGGTGCAGGATTTCTAGCCCCAAGTTGAACTAAAATGTCTAACGTTCCAGGTTCAGATAAAAAGCGATGTGAGAATACCCAGCTGCATGCGGCTTTAATTAGAGCCTCTTGCGGTACTTCTGCAAGGCGTAACTCCCACTGCGCTTGTAGGTAAACTTGATAGGGTGCATCTGGCGAGGTTACGGTATTGCATAAAATCATGGATTGTACCAAATCCGGAAAATCCCGTGCTAAGGTCTGGGTTACAAATCCACCCATAGAACTACCGACAAAATGAGCTCTATCAATCTTTAATTGCAGACACAATTCAGAGACATCACGTGCCATTTGTTCAATCGTATAGGGGCCTTCCGGCACCTCGGTCCGACCTGCTCCACGGTTATCTAACAAGATAACCTGATAACTTTTACGAAAATGATCTAAAACAGCACTCCATACAATATGATCCGCAGAAAAACCACCCAAAAAAACGATTGGCGTTCCTGTGCCGTGTATTTCATAGTACATATTTATTCCATTGACTGAAATCGTTCCCATATTCATCCTTAATTTAACTACCAAAAGTGAAGGTATAAAGGTTTAGACCTGGTCCGTGAATAACCATCTTTAGCTCTTTACGTTTTATCTTATCTTGGGTATACAACTCATAAAGCTTTGCCTCTTTAACCTGAAGCTCACGAACTTTTATGCCTTGCACAAAAATCGTCACCGTTAGTTCCTTGCCATTTGCGCTTTCCATAACCGCGTAAACTTTTCGCGCACGAAAATTTAATTTTAATGCCGCAGCATCCTTGATGGTAGTAAGATAATCTTGCTTCGCTTGCCAATCCCCAGTAAGTGCCCACGAATCATTTTTTAGCATGGGCGGGGCCTCATAACTGACGGTTTGCTCCCGATATAAGCGCGGCGCGATGCGTGGATCTGCTCTACCGTATCCTAAGTAAATTTCCGGGGTCTGCAGGTAGTGGTATTGATCATCACTTATCGTGGATTTAGTCATCTGTTCTCGAACACCGAGTAAGTAACGAATATTCGCTTCGGTAACGTCGTAATCACCTTCACCAAAATGCTGGTAGACCACCTGCCCCTCTTTATTAATTAAATAATGAGCAGGCCAATAATGATTTCCGTAATTTATCCAGGTTGCATAGTTATTATCTAAGGCCACGGGATAAAGGATACCCAAACGCTTTACTGCGGCACGTACATTATCGCTATTTTTTTCAAAAGCGAATTCTGGGGTATGAATACCAATCACCACCAGTCCATCTTGGTGATAACGTGTATACCATTCTTTGATATAAGGCAGGCTTCTTAAACAATTGATACAGGAATAAGTCCAGAAATCAATAAGAATGACTTTCCCCCGTAAAGCCGCAATATCAACAGGTGTGGAATTAATCCACGTTGTGATACCGGATATGGCAGGTGCTGGATATGGTCTTAATAAGCCATCGAGAAGAGTGTTTGTGACTCGTACCCCGGTTACGGTCTTATCGGTGCGCCCCACACTATTAGCAAAAAAAATGAGATATACGAGACTGATTAACAGCAATAAACCTAAAATTTTTCGCCACCAAGGTAGATATTTTTTGAAACAATCAAAAGTCTTAACTAATTTTTGACCGTAGAGAGCCAGCACAAATAAAGGCAAAACAGCACCCGCGGCAAAAAATAATAAAATGAGAAAACTCGCGCTATCTGCTTTTTGAATCACCGTTTGTACCAGCACGGCCGCCAAAATGGGGCCGGCGCAAGGTGTCCAGATGACTGCGAGTAAACCACCCAGAATAATGCCCGAAAAAAAGCCAGGTCGCGAGCGTTGCATTAACTGAGCACCTACGTCGGTTTTGATCCATGAGGACAGCCATTGGGTGAATTTGTCCATCCCGTAGCCGGTTACCATCATGATGCCCAATAACATCAGGATGAAATAGCCGCCATAGCGCAACCAATCCAGATTTATCCCAATAAATGTCGTCAATTGTCGCGAAAAAAATATGATCAGGGCAAAAAAGAGAACAAAACCCAACAACATACCTAAGGGTCGTTTTTTACCGCCCTGAAGCGATACAGCAATAAATACCGGCAAAATAGGTAAAATACAAGGCGAGAGTATGAGGGCAAAGCCTTCAAGAAAGCCGAGTATGCAGTTAATGAATAAAACGTCCACTTAAATTCCCTTGCATTGATATTAGATAAGTATAGGGAGTTCTTTTTATTAACGCACCGTAAAGCCCTCGTGAGGATGGTATGAAGCCTCCTCAACAAGACATAGGTCTACTTGAGCTAACTCAGGACCTTTTAACAACCAATGATGCAGGGATATCAAATCATCGGTATAACCATAAGCAAACACCTCAACCCGACCATCCTCAAGGTTGCGCGCCCAGCCCGTAATCCCCCGCGCTTCCGCTTCTTTTTTCGTACTTACACGGTACCAGACTCCTTGAACTTTGCCCGAAATCAAATACTTTCTACACGTTTTATTATTCATTCTTTTATCCTGATCTACAGTATACTAAAACAAAAGTAGTTAATTATTAGGAGTATACACATGAGTATTTGGTTTAGGGAATTTACTCTCGCTGATTTAAACCAACGCGGCAAAAAAACGATGGTCGAGTTTTTAGGAATCGAATTCATTGATATTGGTGAAAATTTTTTAACGGCGACTATGCCCGTTGATGAGCGTACACGACAACCTTTAGGTATATTACACGGGGGAGGCAATGTGGTGCTTGCTGAAACCTTGGCCAGCACCGCCGCCAATGCCGTAATCGATTTGGATTCCTCTTATTGTGTTGGCTTAGAAATTAATGCCAATCATTTACGTTCCGTAGCCTCAGGGGTAGTTACAGGCATCACCACTCCCATCCATTTAGGACGTACCACTCAAGTTTGGGAAATAAAAATTTACAATGAAGAGGGTAAACAAACATGCATCTCGCGTATGACAGCAGCGGTCATTGATAGGCGCCAAAAAACTGCCCTTAAGTGATTTTCAGCAAATACTCTTTTTTAATGCTAAATTTAAAGGAGTCCATCATTAAGGAATGACAGATGGTAACACACAAAAATCCAGGAGAAAGACGCTTTTACGCGCACTTATTGCGTAATACTGCTCTTGGTATACTTTTCACTATTATTGCTTTATGCACTGGCATGGTGGGTTATCATTTAACCGAAAAAATGCCCTGGCTTGACTCCTTTATGAATGCTGCCATGATTCTTTCAGGGATGGGGCCTGCGACCAATATAGTGACACCCGCTGGAAAAATTTTCGCCGGATGCTATGCCCTCTTTAGCGACCTTGCCTTTATTGCCGTAATCGTTATTTTACTCTCCCCTCTTATTCATCAGTTTTTTCGTAAATTACATATCGAAAATACTCGGGATAACCCATAAGGAGATGATCATGGAATTACCTAAAACAGGACAATTCTGCTGGAATGAGTTAGCCACTCATGATATTCACAAAGCCAAGGATTTTTACAGTAAATTATTCGGTTGGGAATTTGAAGAAATCAAGTCAGACGACCTGACCTATACCCTTATTCTAGCGGGCGATAAACAAGCTGGAGGAATCTGGCAAATATCTCACAATCAACAAAATACCATTCCTTCGCATTGGATGTCTTACATCTACGTCGATAATGTTGAGAAAACGTTAGCTCATGCGATTGAACTTGGAGCAAAAACCGTTAAAGGCGTAAGTGTTGCGGGAGATATGGGAAAGCTTGCGATCATTCAAGATCCAACCGGGGCACAGCTGGCTTTCTGGGAACCCAATCTGGCTCGCGATGGAGATTAAGTATCGTTAATTATGCGGGGCAGCTGCGACCACTGCGTCGTGTAGCAGGGTGAGCGCATCTCTAATCGTGCATCCCAGGGTTTATTAAATCCCTCGGCGGCAAGATGCAAAGTATGTCGCCCAAATCGTTGGTTAACCTTGCCAAGTATCTGCATTAACTGCTCGGTTTTTTGCATTTCCTGCTGGTTAAAGCTCCAAAAAAGGTCAAGCTGCCTTTCCTCTTTATTTTCTACTTCGGCAAAACAAATACCCGTTTTTGATAAAAATATCCGGGGCGAAAAATTTGTTTCAAAGCATTTTTCGCTGCTGCAGTAATAATCCGAATATCATCCGTAGCTTGACCTAAGTGCACAATTTTAGATTGGGTATGCTGAGGAAGATCCTGACGATGACGATTAGTTTGTACAAATACAGATAAAGTGCGCACAATACCGCCCTGTTCACGTAATTTCTCAACCGCCCGTGCGCAGTGGCTGCTTAAAGCCGCGGCGACCGCTTCGTATTGGGTTTGTAACTGTCCGAAGCTTTTTGAAGACATGATACTTTTTCTCGGTTCAACCACTTGCAATTCATGACACGGTATTCCGCGTAATTCTAAAGCAGTCTGTGCCATAACTACATTATAATCTCGTCTTAATGCCGGAATATCTTGCTGGGTCAAATCCCAGGCCGTATGAATACCGCGCACAGTTAGTTTACTTTCCCAACGAGAACCAATCCCCCATACATCTCCCACTGGAATTTTTTGTAACCATTCCCCTCCCATCCCCAAATTAAAGACCGGAATTTTTAAAACGTTCTTACATAAATGATTGGCCAATTTTGCTAAAGTCTTGGTGGCTCCGTACCCTATGGAAGTTGGAATTCCGGTGTGACGAAAAATAATATTTTGCAAATTATTTAAAAAATTTTCGTGTTGCGTTGCAGGCATACTTCTTAAATCAAGAAACGCTTCGTCAATAGAATAAACTTCCAAATGCGGCCATTGAGATTCAATTGTACTCATCACCCGTCGCGATAAATCACCGTATAAGCCAAAATTAGAAGAGAAAACAGCCACCCGCTGACGTTGACACAAGGATTTAATTTGAAAGTACGGCACCCCCATGGGTATACCTAAAAATTTAGCTTCGTTTGAGCGGGCAATGACACAACCATCATTACTGGATAAAACCACAATGGGAGTATGCATTAAGTCGGGACGAAATAAACGCTCGCAACTGGCATAAAAATTATTACAATCGACCAATGCAAAAGCCATAATGCTAAGCTTTAATCTGAGTGTGAATCACATACGTTACCACACCCCAAATAACTAAATTAAAATCTTCTGTAATGTCGATGGGTTTGTAAGCCGGATTTGCGGGTAATAGTTTCACCACATCTTTCGTTTTTGATAAACGCTTCACCGTAAGCTCACCATTTAAAGCCGCAATCACAATTTTACCATCCAAAGGCGGTAGGCTGCGATCCACAATCAGCATATCCCCGGATTGAATTCCCGCACCTGTCATAGAATCCCCCTCTGCAGTTACAATAAAGGTAGATGCAGGTCGCGGTATGAGCAATTGATTTAAATCCAGGTATTGCTCAATATAATCATCTCCTGGGGACGGGAAACCCGCCGCCACTTTCGAACTAAAGAGAGGCACTAAGGTGGGTGGCTCATCTGCGAGTAATTTGTGTATATCATCCAATTTAGATACCGGAACCCGCATGATTTTAGTTGTGATATCTCCATAACGACCGCTACCCGCTGGACGCCCAGCGCCTTCCCGTTTGCCTCCACGTGGACTCATAACTATATTTGATTAAATTTACATAAATCAAATGTAGCTTTATTTTTATTCATTGTAAAGAATGATGATAAAAATAAGTACACATACTTCCACACAGCGTTACATATTTGAAAGCAGTCATGACTTTATTTATTTCATATAGTAGTGATTTATTTTGCTGAGGCACGTTAACGTCTGTGTTTAAACGAGTGAAAACAGAAATTTAATCTTTATCAATAATTTAAATGGCCTCATCGTTATAGCTCCAAGGACAGGCGCAATATAAAACAAATAAAGAACGATATGATTTAAATTTAAGCTATAATTAAGAGGTTTTATAACACTTAGGTTGTACATGAATAAATTTTTTTATCGCTCTTGTTATTTTGGGGTGCTGGGCTTAATGGGCTGCAGCACTTACTCAGGCTATGCTACAAGCTCCCATACCGATATCTACAATGTCGTTGATACTTCCCCCATCCCGGGTTCGCCTACGCTGTCGGAAATGCAGGAGGCAGATCGCATTCAAAGCTTAAGGGAACAATTATTTGACCTGCCGATTGACCGTTCACATGAATGGCCTGAGGAAGAAGAACCTTAGGCATCAGATTTCGACATGGAAACAACCGCAACAATGCATAAAAGAGCACTAAGCATAAGATAAAAGCTTGGTGCCAAAAGATTGCCCGTAATATCAATTAGATAGGTGGCAATGAGTGGTGTTAAACCACCGAAGAATGCAAAAGCAAGGTTATAGGCTATGGCAACACCGGTATAACGTACAGGAGTAGGGAATAACTCAACTAAAATACTGGGATAAACCATAATAATGCTGGACAAAAAACCCAATAGGAATAAAGCGCTTAGAAGAGCTGAGAAGTTTTGTAGAGCCAAGATATGATAAGCATAAGCAACCGTAAAAAATAGGCTGCCGGCCCCGATCAATAATACGGATTTACGCCCTACCCGATCGCCCAACCAACAGAAAAAAACGAGCAAACACGAAAAGAAAAATAAATTAAGGGTGTTTAATAAGGTAGCCTGCTCCATAGAATAATTTAAAATAGTGTGGAGATAAGTAGGCATGTAAAGAAACAACAGATTGATAACCACAGCGCCAAGACAGGTGATACCAACACCTTGAAGAATATTGATACCATATTTGGAAACGGCTTCCACAAAAGGGATACGAATCCCCTCCTGCTGATTTTTGAAATTCATAAATAAAGGACTTTCAGTCATCTCTTTCCGTATATAAAAACTAAACACCCCAAGTAATCCCCCAATTATGAAAGGTATTCGCCAACCAAAACTCATTAATTGGGCCGAATCCAGAATTTCTGAGAGTACTAAACTTAATGCAGCACCAATAAAGATTCCTAAATTTAAAAAACAAAAAATAATACCACAAGCTACCCCACGAAATCGTTCACCAACATGTTCACAGGTAAAGGTTATGGCACCCGGAATTTCTCCACCAATTGATAGTCCTTGCAATATACGCATCAGAATTAAAAGAATACTGGCCCCAAGCCCTATTTGCGCATAGGTAGGAAGTAAGCCAATCAAAAAAGTAGGTATAGCCATCATGGCGACGGAACAAATGAATGTTCTTTTGCGCCCATATTTATCACCAAAGTGACTAAAAATGATACCCCCTAAGGGTCTAATTAAATAACCAATAGCAAATACAGCATAAACACTCATTAATGAGGCGAAGGTGTCCGTTTTTGGAAAAAAAACTGTGCTAATTACCGGAGCGAATATGACATAGATAATAAAATCATAAAATTCTAACGCGCCACCTAAAGAGGCAAGAAAAACAATTTTGCGGGCTTTGGAATCGAGAGAAGTAGTATCCATACTTTTTTACTATAATTCATGAATTAATATCAATAACATGGAAAATTCCTGTTAACAATATAAATAATTGAGTTATGCTCTTATTAATTAACTCCGCTGATTTTTGGTACGCAAAATGGATCGAACGATGAAAAAGTTTCAATTATTCATATGGGTTGTTAGCTTGCAAGCTGTTGGCTTTTTTTTAGGAATGCTAACCGCTAGAAATATTCCTGACTGGTATGTTCATCTGATCAAATCACCTTTGACACCCCCAGCCTTCATTTTTTCCCTAGTCTGGCCATTATTATATGTTTTAATAGCTATTGTAGGTTATCGCACGGTGAATCAGCCTTCCTCAAGGCAAAAAAAACTTACGCTATCACTTTACAGCATCCAGTTAGCCATGAATTGGTTATGGACACCACTTTTTTTTAATTTGCATTGGCTGGGATTTAGCCTTATCTGGATTTTGGGTCTTTTTTTATTAACTGGATTCCTCATAACCTGTTACAGGAATTTTGATAGAATCAGCGCCTGGCTATTGCTGCCCTATTGGCTGTGGTTAGGTTTTGCTACCTACCTGAATGCCTATATTTGGTATTACAATTAACTGCCAAGCTCAACTGGGCTATTCCTGAGAAAAAATTCTCATAAATCAATAGGTTTCTATTGCATCTGCTGCGTTCTTTAGATAGTATTTTTTCCTTTTTATAAATCATCGATAGGAACTTTTATGGCAATTATTTCTGGGCAACGCGCCAAAACTAAAGAGAAAATAAAAGCAGAAATTGATAGCGATACGTTAAAACAAATTGAGCGCTATTGTAGTTGGGCAGGTATAAATGATCTGGGAATTTTTATTGAAGAAGCAAGTCATTTTATTTTTTCTAAAGATAAAGAGTGGAAAAAAATGGTGAAGATTGCAAAAAAAGAAGAAAAAACTATCGCCTAAAATGCGAATAATTAAATTTCCAGGCAAGAGATTTATTTTGAGATGGCGCTATGTGCCGTCTCCCCCCTCAATATCCATTACCGACCTCAGATCATGAATAAATATTATCTAACTCCCGATAACTGCTTAATGGCTCATCTTATTTTGTACCCTGTGCTCCCATTCCTGAGGTAATGAGTTTTGTAGCACTTCGTGGTTTTTTTCAAGCACGTCTAAAGATAAAGTTAACCAACATTTTTCCATAATACCGTAAGCGTCATGAAAATAATCCAGAAGCTGGTGACCGTTTTGCACCATCACATCCACATTTATATCGATGAAAGACTCAGCATCATCACATTTTAAAAAATGTGATGGGTAGGCAGCTGAAAAATCATTAATCGTTTTAAGATTTAGACGTATAAGCTCTTCAATAGAGCGCTCTAGAGAATTTAGGTGTAATTGATGAGAAGAAACATGCATATTAATCTCCCTATAAATATCCATTGCGACGATTATGGAGTATGCTGGTTGCTTTTTTTGAAATTATGGGAAAACCAGGATCTTGCCTTTAACCCTTAAAGTATAGCATGAAAATGAATCATTGGATTTATTGAAGAGGCATTATCTGTCATTTTTATTACAGATAATGCCTATTACTTACACGGGAGGACCGCCTCTAGTCAGCAATAAAATAATTAAAACGATCAGCAACAAACCAACTGCTCCACTTGGATAATACCCCCAACCACTACTATAAGGCCAAGTAGGCAAAACCGCGAGCAGCACCACAATCAGCACGACTAATGTTATTAAGTTCATTTTTGCATCCTTAATTGATGTGTAAAGAGCGACCAGTCCCGGTATCACTTTACCAAATTGTTGGCGTATACACCCTGAAAATCCTTATTCAGATACCAACCCCCGTTCTAGTGAACAGGACCATTTCCACCACCGTTATCGGTGCCTATTCCTTTGGTATTGCCACTATTCACACCATTATTTG
>JAFKHV010000015.1 GCA_017306715.1 Legionella sp.
GGTTCTCTCCACTCACCTTTTTAATAGAATATCCCGGTAAATTTAGGATACAATCTTTCTTGGGCATTTTAATCTTCCTTTTGACCGTCAAATCAAAGGGTTAGTCTAGACTAACTTGATTAAAATGCCCCCTTATTTGGGGTAGAGCCGTGTTCACGTGGTGACGTAGTGCTCGGGGTGCATCGTTGACGGAGTGTACGGGTCGACGGCATAAGAAGATTAAAGAAATTCCCTCCGGACGTCATCCCGAGCCTTTGGCGCGGGATCTCCTGCCAGTGTCCTGAGGGCGCATAGGGCGTGCACGAGCATCCTGAGGTCGCCATGCCATTATCAGGATGGTTTCTTTTAATTAAATACGTGTGCTGTGCAGGAGAACCCTCGCATTGCTCGGGTTGACGTAGTTTGCGTGTTCACGTGGTGACGTAGTACTCGGGGTGCATCGTTGGCGGAGTGCTAAACAGATTTGACAGCATACGAAGATTAACGAAACCCCTCCGGGCGTCATCCCGAGCCTTCGGCGCGGGATCTCCTGGCCGTGGTATAATCCCACTGCTGCTCATCAGTACTCTTGGGATTCATTAAGATACAGAAAAGGTTTTTGTGTCGTAATCAGCGTGCTATTATCACGAAAAATCAATCTCAAGACATTACTACTCTCGACACTTAAATTATGAGTCTGAAAATGGATATATCTACAGTTAAAAGTGCAACGTTATACCGTATGGTTATGCCTCATCATACCTGTCCCTATGGAATTAAGGCTAAAGATTTATTGGAACGCCAAGGTTATCAAGTTGAAGACAAATGGCTTACTACCCGCGAGCAGGTGGATGCCTTCAAAGTAGAGCATAATGTAAAAACAACACCGCAAACTTTTATCGGGGGTAAGCGCGTTGGTGGTTATGATGACCTGCGGCGTTTTTTTGGCAAGCACGTGTCTGAGCCTAATGAAACCAGTTATCGTCCTGTGCTTACTCTTTTCATTATCACAGCTCTTATGGCACTTGCAACAAGTTATGCGCTTACCCACTCTCTGTGGACCTCACATACATTAGGTTGGTTTATATCCTTTAGTATGACCATCCTGGCACTTTTAAAGCTGCAAAATGTTGAGAAATTTTCAACAATGTTTTTAAATTATGACTTACTTGCTAAACGATGGGTCCTATATAGTTACATTTATCCTTTTGCTGAGGCATTAGCAGGACTATTGATGATTGCTGGGGTATTTTATTGGCTTTCAATTCCAATCGCCTTATTTATAGGAACTGTTGGTGCAATTTCCGTCTTTAAAGCGGTTTACATTGAAAAACGTGAACTAAAATGTGCCTGTGTTGGCGGTGACAGCAATGTCCCTTTAGGGTTTATTTCTTTAACTGAAAATTTGATGATGATTGGCATGGCTCTAGCAATGTGGATCATGTAAATACTTAGGCTAACATAGCTATTGACTGAATGGGGTAGTTTATATGCGTTTCCTTTTTTACTGTTTTTTTATTCTGATAAATATGAGTGTCGCGGCGCAACATCAACATTCCTCTGCTCACGAAATGCAACAGCCTGTGCGTGTCAAACCAATAATGATGCCTGAAAAATTTATACGGGATAAACCCGCTACAATTGAGTTTCAGATAACAATGGGAAAAAAAATACTAAGTGCTGATGATTTAAAAGAAGTGCATACTCAAAAAATTCATGTGCTGATCATCGATTCCTCCCTCAATGATTATCATCATCTCCATCCTCAAGTGTCGAGTAATGGAAAAACATTTGTATCTAAGTTCATCCCAAAAACGAACAACTCCTATCAGATGTGGGTTGATATAACGCCTCTTACAACGCATAAGCAAAGTTTTATACTACAAAATATTGGCGCGTATCAAAACAATTCACCCATCAAAGGTAAAGACGTTTTCATTACCGACTTAAATAATTATCAATTCTCTCTGAACTTTGATCGTAAACCTCAAGTTGGGCAACCCGTCATGGCAACAATTACGGTAAGTAAAAAAGGCAGTCCCTACAAGGAGCTTGAGCCTGTCATGGGCGCTTTTGCACATCTAGTGGGTTTTACCGGAGATCATAGCTCAATACTCCATACTCATCCTATGGGCAAAGAACCCCAAAATGATGCCGATCGCGGCGGGCCACGGCTGATGTTTCATTTAGAATTTAAAAAGGCTGGATTTGTGAAGCTATTTGCGCAATTTCGTATTGATGGGCAGGACATTTTTGTTCCTTTTAGTATTAATTTAACTTAAAAACCTTATTAGCCTGTTTCGTTTGGTGGGTGAGTTCGAACGGATGAATGCATCTGATTTGTTACTAAAAATTGCTCCAGGGATAAATGGTTCAGACTATGTCGCAACACATAAAGGTCGTCTAAGTCTGAACTGTTCGTGAAAAAACCTTCGGCCTTGCCTTTAATACAGTAGGTATAGAGTAATTTGGGGATTAAAGCGAATAATCCTACCCCCGTTAATGCAAGAAATAGATTCGGTAGAACATCTGTTTTTGAATCTTTCTGCATCATTGATTCAAATTCATTTAACCGTTCATTAATGTCCGCTTTTAAATAAACAAGTGCCCCAGATAGCTCCTCTTGCGACACCGTTGCTACACTTAAATCACGAATAAATAATTTTATCTCCTCATCTAAGTCATTACATAATTTACTCATATAAAAAGCTTTATTTTGTAATAACTCTTCTTGCTCATCGACTTTGCCTGGAGAGCATATTAATGTTTTAGATTTTAATTTCTCAAGGATGCTTTGTATGCGTAATATTCCTTCATTCTGGTCTAAATTGACCGGGAATAAGTTCTTTTTAAGCGATGGGTGAATCTCATCAGGGGTAGCCGCGTTTAGATTATTTAGCATTACAAATTTTCTGCCAACTTTAGGCCAGAAACGATGAAAGTAATGCTTCTGTTGGGTATCCATTATGGAATCGATGGGGCATACTGAGAGTATCTCATGCTCTGCGAATGAGCTGCCCTTTTTCAGACAAAAATAAGCATTAAAATTCGCCTCTGTGCCCGGAAGAATGTCCTGAATGCAGTAACGTTCGGATGAAAGCTGTTGCGGCATTACCGCTAGTTCAATGATAAGGCCTAATTCTGCGGGGTGATATAATTGATGAATACGTTCTGCCTCGGCTGCGGTTATCCCTACGAACAAAGGTATGCGTCGACACTTATAAGATACTATCTGCGCCAATAAGTTAAAATTGAAATTTTTATCAAACACAGTTGCTTTTTGTATAGGATTTAAATAAAAACAATCCTTTTCTTGTCCATTCTCATTTTCTTTAACGACAATGGGGACGTAAACAAGCCTAATTTCCTCACCGAGCCAATAATCTTCATCGTCAGGAAACTCCAAGAGATAAAAATTATTTTGGAAATAATGAACTAACTTTCTTTCCGTATCCACTTTTTTCCAGGCTTGGGTTAATTCTTCAATAAATACTTTGATTTCGATAGCGAGGGATTGATGATTTGAACCTTGGTTTAAAGATTCTAATTGACGAAAGAACTCTTGTTTGACTAATCTAAAATTATCAGTGCGTTTAATTCTTAAGAGGTCGTAAATATCGCGTATCATCAAGTCTCCTTTTTTCCATGTCCTTATTTAATTATAGCTGACAAAGATTGACCTTCCGCCACATTTTCAAATGCTGATGAATTATCTATGGCATTAAAAAATTTTTTGGCGGGTCCTGCAATCTCCTCTTTCATTGTTTTTTGCTGTGTATTCAACAAGATTTGGTTAGAAAATAAAATAATCACCTCACGCAATGTGGGGCGTGATTTTTCCGCAGTATGCAATATAGAAATCAGCCTAAATAAATCAGCTTCAGACCAGGATTGCATATTGATGTGCAGTTCCGGATAAAGCTTATACAATATGATTTGGGCAATGAATCGATTATAGGGCTCTAAAATAGGTAATTTATTACAAACCCGCATCCATAAAAAAATTTTAGTGATTAATTCTGTTGCTTGCACAAGAACAATAGGATCGATATCGTTAAACGAGGGAAAAATGTAGATTTTATCAACGACCGCATGAATCAACTCAATTAGTAAATCATCTGAAAGGAGTGCAATATCAAAATCGCTTTGATTAAGTAAGCAGCGAAACATATTTCGCCACTCATATGGGATAAATGTATTTTTTTCATGTTGAACCAGGGTAACTACAAGCTTGCAGCGAATGAGCATCTCCTTCGCTTTATGAAATCCGGGTACAGCAAAATTTTCACGGTATAAGAACCATGCACGAAATACATCCTCCACGTTATGCTCTAGGGGACTGCTGAGCTCATACTCCATAAATTCATCCAGAAGTCCTGGATAACTCAGAAGAACATTTACCAGTTCACTCATATTTTTTTGAAACATATATTTATGGTAAAGATACTCTTTGACCTTGGTGCTCTCGAGTTTATCTTTTGCGTAGGTGTAATTCAGTTGTGCGGCCTGACGATAGAGTCTGGCTGCATTCATATAAGAAATCGGCTGGCCTATACCCTGATGATACATCATGGCCCTGGCAACCATTGCAATAGCGGAATTAAACTTAATCGCCCAATCATAAAGTTTAATTGCCTCCGGAATATCTATAGGTATTCCAGGTCTGCCATACTGGTAAATATTAGCCAGATTACACAGAGCGCTAACATGAAATCGCGCCGCCCCTTTTCGATAATATTTTAAAGCCAGAAAATAATCACTTTTGCCTAAATAGCCTTGCTCATACAACCATCCTAAATTGTTACAAGCTGGAGCATATTTCCTCTTAGCTGCTAATAAATACATCTTCTCTGCAGCTGTAAAGTCATCGGCCTCTTCATAAAGACAAGCCAAAGTATACATAGCCTCAATGTTGTTTTGGGCAGCAGCAACCTCATACACATATTGGGCTGAAGCAGTCTTATTTTCTGCTTCGTAGAGTAAACCGCGATAATAGCAAGCGTATGCGTGATGTTCTTTAACCGCAACATCGAGATAGGAGGCAGCTTTGCTATTACACGCATCAGGAATTAATTTATAAAAATGAAGGATTCCCAGAATAAAATGAACCTGAACCTTAAAAGCATAGTTACTTGGATGAATTAATAAGGCAATTAAAGCATTATCTAATTGCTCATTTTGCGCTTTTGTAAATAAAAGGGTTTTAAATGTCTCTAATTTACCCTCTTTAAGCAGTAAACTGAGATTTTGCACCCATGCCTTACAATCCCTTTTGAGACTTTCTTGTTGACTAAACATGATTTATCCTTAAATCGTTAGTAAGTTGATACCTTAATATATTTAGGAATTATCAGACTCAGATCAAGAATAAACGTCTTTTAGCTAAATTTTTTAAGCAGGATATTTAAACCATAAATCAATAATTTTATTTAAATAGACCATAAATTTCCACAAACCAACTTGCGATTCAACATTGCCTAAAGGGTCAGTCTTAAGCTCTGGGAAGGCGATACCGATACCGAATAAACCAGGTCCGATAATTCCAGTATAGGGGTTATAGTGTATTTCCTCATGATCACCCACAACTAAATTCTTACGGGCATCAAAACCGACCGCATAAACTACGTGATCACATTGGGGAAGATATTTGGAAATATTGTCCTCGCTCGCATGAACTCTCTGCAAATTTTTTGGCCATTCTCCATCGATATGTTCTCGTGTCCAAAGCGCGGTATCCCCTTTGAGTCCCGTATTATCAAACAAAATCCAATCACCCATATCAACTGCATAACGACATGGAGAGCGGTAAAAATTGATCACCTTGGCAACATCTAACTCCACTAAGGAACGAATCGCAATCATCGCTGAGTGAGATGAACCAAATACGCCATAAGTTTTTTGTGGATCTATTGTCTTTTGCAATTTCACCGGATTCATAGCGGTAGCAAATGGAACTATATCCACTCCCGGATAATTTAAATTAGATGGCACGGCACCAGTAGCAAGAACGACGCTCTTGGCGGCATAAGTATTTTTCTCACCCGTTAATACCCAGGAGCGCCGGCGCAAAGAAATCTGCCTAATGTGTTCTGTTTGCGTAACCACCCGTTCTCTGAACTTATCGGTTACCCATTGCAATGGCTCCGCCATATAGGCCAATTTGCATGTTACGTCTGGGTCAACGTGGCTTAATGGGAATGATTTTGCTACCTGCGCAAAATTGAATGACTCCAGAGCATTTAAAAAATCAACAAATAATTTTGCCCGGGTATTACTGGAGACCTGTGACCATAAACGACCAAAATCACCGACTTGAAAATAGGGATCCACCCATAAAATATCGTGCGCGGGAATGCCTTTATCAAGAAGCTTACCCACCGTAGCTATGCCTGCTGGCCCCGCACCGATAACACCCCAAGAGAAGATTTTGTGCATTTTTATTTGGTCTTTTTTGCGAATGAATGCGATTATATGCTGGTCCAAAGGAAAAGAATATCCATCTAATACTTTTGCGCTATAATTTTATCACGCCTACGTTTCGCTCAAGGTATGCGATACGAATTCTTTTGCTGGACTCGTGAGTTATGCTAACATGCCAGCGTTTAATATTTTGGATTAATAGCGATGGCCGTCACAATCAAAACTCCTGACGAAATTGAAAAAATGCGGGTTGCCGGTAAGCTGGCTGGCGAAGTATTAGAGATGATAGGACCTCATGTTCAAGAGGGGATTACTACCGATGAACTCAATACTATCTGCCATGACTATATTGTCAACGTGCAACAAGCTATCCCTGCCCCATTAAACTACAATGGTTTCCCCAAATCCATCTGTACTTCGATTAACCATGTAGTATGCCATGGTATCCCTGGCAAACGTGCCTTGAAAGACGGAGATATAATTAATATCGATGTGACCGTTATTAAAGACAGCTATCATGGGGATACCAGCAAAATGTTTTTTGTGGGCACTCCCTCGGTTAAAGCCAAACATGTGGTACAAATCGCCCATGAATGTTTATTCATCGGTATTGAAATGGTAAAACCCGGCATGCAATTAGGGGACATTGGTTATGCTATCCAGCAGCATGCTGAAAAAAATCGCTGCTCTGTAGTACGCGATTATTGCGGCCATGGAATCGGACGAATATTCCACGAAGAGCCTCAGGTCTTACACTATGGAGTACCAGGAACCGGTATTCAGTTACAACCAGGGATGACATTTACTATTGAGCCTATGATCAATATTGGCAAACATCATACCCGCCTTCTTCCTGATCAATGGACTGTAGTGACTAAAGACCATAGTCTGTCAGCGCAGTGGGAGCATACGCTGCTCGTTACGGATGACGGCGTAGAAATTTTGACCTTACGCAATGAAGAACGGTAAGTGTTACAGTAAACATGATGTAAAACTCTTCAAAGAACAGCTCAAAGCGGAATTTACTTTTCAAAGTAATGTAAGCCATACCATTCATAAATTAGTTCTCTTCATAGATGAGGTGTTAAGACACCTCTTTCATAATTGTCATTTGCATAAAAAAAATAACTTTTGCCTTTTGGCTTTAGGCGGATATGGAAGAAGAGAATTATTTCTTTACTCTGATATCGACATTCTATTACTGCATGCTCCTGATATCGATGCCACGGAATTGGAACTGGCGCAAAAATTTATTCAAAGCTGTTGGGATTTTGGTTTAGAAATTAGTCATCAAATTACTACCGTCTCTGAATGCACTCAACTTGCTGCAGATAACATTTCCGTCATATCCAGTATTATGGATATGCACATGATATGCGGCCTTAGCGCTTTAATGGAGGAATTAAGTTACAGAACTCATCCCCTTCATATGTGGAGTAGTCAGGAATTTTTCACGGCTAAGTTAAAAGAACAACATCAAAGGGATATTAAATACGGTGAAACTGCTTACAATCTGGAGCCTAATGTAAAGTACGGCCAAGGTGGTTTACGTGATTTACAGATTCTCTTGAGTATTGGCAAACGTCATTACCATATAAAAAAACTTGCTGAGGGTTTAAATTTTGGATTTATTACAGAGAAAGAATATGAATTGTTAATGCGATGCCAGCATTTCCTTTGGCATGTTCGTTTTGCATTACATTGCTTAGCTGATAAAGCAGAAGAACGGTTATCCTTTGATTATCAGATTAAATTAGCAAAATTTTTCGCTTACCAGGATCAGCCGCATTCTCTGGCAATCGAACAATTTATGAAGGACTACTTTAAAGTTATCAAAAAAAATCGAGAATTAAATGAGATGCTTTTGCTTTGGTTCGAAGAAAGCATCACCAACAGCTCCAAGCATCAAATTATACGCCTGGATGAAGAATTTCAGTTGTGTGATCAATATTTAGAAGTTCGGCATCCTCGAGTATTTAAAAATAATCCACCGAGCCTACTTAAGCTTTTTCTCTGGTTAGCAAGACGTCCTGATATAGACGGCATCCGCGCCGATACGATTCGTTTAATTCGTGAGTCCCTGTATTTAATCAACTCTCACTTTAAAAAAGATGCTCGCTCAACTCATCTTTTTTTTGAACTCTTTAAAAATGGCCATGAACCCTACCATGCTTTACAAGCGATGAGTCGCTATGGGGTACTTGCCCACTATATGGAGTGCTTTGCGCAGGTTACAGGACAAATGCAATATGATCTATTTCATGTATTTACTGTCGATCAACATACACTTTTTGTGATTCGTAATATTAGCCGATTTAAGCAAGCGCCTTATAGCCAGCATTTCCCACTGGCAGCACAATTAATGCGTTCCTTAGCAAAACCAGAAATCCTTTACTTAAGTGCTTTATTTCACGATATTGCCAAAGGTCGTGGTGGGGATCACTCAGAGCTTGGCGCTCTGGAAGCTGCACATTTTGCCCAAACTCATAAGATTGTAAGGGCAGATCAAAATTTGCTGGTATGGTTGGTACGACACCATCTCTTAATGTCCCAAACTGCACAGCGACATGATATCTACGACCCGCAAACTGTCGATACTTTTTGCCAAGCTTTACCTCATCCTCATTACCTAGACTATCTCTACCTACTCACTGTAGCCGATATTTGCGGAACGAATCCCAGTCTTTGGAATGCATGGAAAGATTCGTTATTAAAAGAATTGTATCGTGCAGCAAAACGCAGACTCGAACAACAAGTTGAAAAGCCGGATGAACGAAAACTCATCATCGCACAGAAAAAATCCGCGCGACAATTATTAAAAAATCAACCTATTGATCCTAAAGAGATTAAGCGTTTATGGCAGCAACTAAGGGAGCGCTATTTCCTGCATGAATCGCCCGAGGTTATAGCACAACACACCCAAGCTATCCTTACTGCAAAATCGTTTCCTTTAATAATCATTATGCCCCACCACACTCAGGGCGGAACCGAAATATTCATCTACATGCCCCATCAAGATGCACGTTTTACTATTGTTACTACGGTATTGGCAAATTTTCAATTAACGATTCAGGAAGCGATTATTACCACGTGTAAAAATAATTTTGATCTGGATACCTATATTGTTTTAGATCAACACAATCAGGCATTCATTGAACCCGCGGAGGTTGAGCTGGTACAGCAGGCATTGCAAAAGCAACTAAGCAAAATGAATCAATTACCCCTATTAACCAAACGTCGCCGTTCACGTTTATTAGCCCATTTCAAAGTAAAAACCCAAATCACCTACGAAGATAGTCAACAATTAAAACAAACACGACTTTTCCTGGTGACGGGAGACCGCCCAGGATTATTGGCAACAGTAAGTCGCGTGTTTCTAGCACTGAATATTACGTTACACAATGCAAAAATTGTTACTGCAGGGGAACGAGCTGAAGATACCTTTTATTTAGCAAATGCCCAACAGGAGCCGCTTAACAGTCAGCAAAAAGAACTCTTACAGCAGCGACTCATCGAGGAGTTATCTCAGAGTTACTAGTCATTGAACACGTGCCGCGGGGGTAATAATGTCTCTTGATGCGCAAACTACAGAAAAAATTTTATAAACCATCACCGGATTAACGACGCTTTTGAAAAAACTGCGTTAACAGTTGCGCACACTCCTGTTGCATAATTCCCTCATCAATTTGCACTTGATGATTCAAGGGAAAACCATGTAATAAATTATACACCGAACCTGCAGCCCCAGCTTTAAAGTCACGGGTAGCAAAAACCAGGCGTTTAATGCGTGCATGGATAATGAGACCCGCACACATACAACACGGCTCCAAAGTCACGTATAATGTAGTATTCAACAAGCGGTGATTATTCATTTTTTTAGCCGCTTGTCGAATTACCAAAACTTCGGCATGTCCTGCGGGGTCAGCCTGAGTTTCAACCGCATTACCCGCTGCAGCCAGTAATTGCCCTTGGTGATCCACCAATACCGCGCCGATGGGAACTTCCCCATGCATCAGCGCTAAACTCGCCTGCTCATAAGCCTGCTGCATCCAGTACCAATCGTTCATGAAGGCTTACATTATTCCCATTCAATGGTCGCGGGGGGTTTACCTGATATATCATAAGTTACACGCGAGACCCCAGTTACTTCATTAATAATACGATTCGAAACCAGACCCAAGAACTCCCACGGCAAATGAGACCAATGAGCCGTCATAAAGTCCACCGTTTCTACAGCACGTAAGCAAATCACATATTCATATTTACGCCCATCCCCCATAACGCCTACGCTTTTAACCGGTAGAAATACGGCAAATGCCTGGCTTACTTGTTGATACAAATCTGCTTTTTTTAATTCATCAATGAAAATAGCATCTGCTTTACGTAATATTTCTGCATAATCCTTTTTAATTTCACCTAAAATACGCACGCCAAGTCCTGGACCTGGAAATGGATGACGATACACCATGTCATAGGGTAACCCCAACTCTAATCCCATGCGACGCACTTCATCTTTAAATAGTTCACGTATAGGCTCTAACAGCTTTAAATGCAGGGTTTCAGGTAAACCGGCAACGTTATGATGAGATTTGATGACCACTGCCGCCCCATTGGTCGCAGTAGCCGCTGATTCAATAACATCAGGATAAATCGTTCCTTGTGCAAGCCAGGTAACACCCGGAATTTTGTGCGCCTCCGCATCAAAAACCTCAATGAAGGTGCGGCCAATAATTTTCCTCTTATCTTCAGGACAGGTAACACCGGCTAATGCCGTTAGAAATTGCTCTTCCGCGTTGACTGCAATAACACGAATTCCCATGTGTTTATTGAACATGGTCATAACTTCATGTGCTTCGTTTAAACGCAAAAGTCCCGTATCGACAAACACACAAATGAGCTGATCCCCAATTGCTTTATGTAAAAGGGCTGCGACTACAGAAGAGTCAACACCACCGGACAGGCCCAGAAGCACTTTTTCATTCCCTACACTTTGACGAATATGCTGGATGGTTTCATCAATAATCATTTCTGAAGTCCAATCCGTAGCCGCCTGACAGATATCCACGACAAATCGTTCTAATATGCGCAAGCCTTGTATAGTATGAGTTACCTCTGGATGAAACTGCAGCCCATACCAATGACGCTCTTCGTTTGCCATTCCGGCAATGGGTGCGTTACGGGTAGCACAGAGCACTTTAAAATCTGGAGGTAGCCGCGTCACTTTATCCCCATGACTCATCCATACATCCAGCAATCCATCTCCTTCAGCAGAAACACGATCTTCAATCCCTGCCAATAATTTACTATGCCCCTCTAATTTTAATTCTGCATAACCAAATTCGCGTAAGTCAGAGGATTGGACTTCTCCACCTAATTGCGCCGCCATCGTTTGCATACCATAACAAATACCGAGCAGTGGAACGCTATGATTAAAAACCCAATCCGGAGCTCGAGGATTGCTATGGAGGGTTACCGTCGCAGGGCCTCCAGATAAAATGATCCCGCAAGGATTAAGTTGTAGCGCACGATCTTCTGTCAGATTGTAGGGATGAATTTCACAGTAAACCCCTAGATCACGAATACGACGCGCGATAAGCTGTGTGTATTGAGAGCCAAAATCCAGGATAAGTATCGGATGCTGTTTTAATTCGTTCATTAATTGTCTACCTGATAATTAGGGGCCTGCTTGGTGATACTCACATCATGTACATGAGATTCACGCATACCAGCATTAGTTACCTGAACAAATTCCGTTTTCGTGTGAAGCTGCTCAATCGTTTCACAGCCTGTATAACCCATACATGAGCGTAATCCGCCCAAAATTTGGTGAATTATATTTTGCACCAAACCTTTATAGGGAACTCGTCCCTCAATTCCTTCTGGAACCAATTTTTCAGAACCTACCGCAGCATCTTGAAAATAACGATCACTCGACCCATGGGCAGCAGCCATAGCGCCGATAGAACCCATGCCGCGATAACTTTTGTAGGTTGTTCCTTGATATAATTCAATTTGTCCAGGCGACTCCTCGGTTCCGGCAAACATGCTACCGAGCATCACCGTATCAGCTCCTGCAGCTAATGCCTTACATACATCACCTGAAAAACGGATACCGCCGTCGGCAATAATGGGAATTTGCCCTTTTAATGCCTGAGCAACATTAGCAATTGCACTAATCTGCGGCACCCCTACCCCGGTTACAATACGGGTAGTACAGATTGAACCAGGACCAATTCCTACCTTCACTGCATCTGCACCGGCCTTGAGTAAATCAAGCGCGGCAGCGGCAGTAGCAATATTACCGGCTATAACTTGAACTTGCGGGTGATGTTTTTTAATCCAGGAGACGCGATTTATTACCCCTTGGGAATGGCCATGTGCGGTATCAACGACCAATACATCCACACCCGCATCCACTAAAGCTGCAACCCGCTCATCAGTGCCCTCACCGGTTCCTACTGCTGCACCGACTCGCAATTGCTCATAATCATCTTTGGAAGCATAAGGATTTTCTTTGGCTTTTTGCATGTCTTTAACCGTTATTAGCCCTTTCAACTCAAAAGCATCATTAATGACCAATAACTTTTCAATGCGATGCTTATGCAGCAAGCTACGAATTTCTTCACGACTTGCACCTTCTTTAACGGTCACTAAGCGTGATTTTGGGGTCATTACTTGCGATACGGGTAATGACAAATTGGTTTCAAAGCGGATATCACGGCTGGTTACAATCCCAACTACTTGATGCCCCTCAACAACTGGAACACCAGAAAAATTATATTTTTTCATCACTTCTAACAGCTCCCAGACACTAATATCTGGGGTGACCGTGACGGGATCTTTAACCATACCGCTTTCAAATTTTTTAACACGACGCACTTCGTCGGCCTGACTTGATATCGTCATGTTTTTATGAATGATACCAATACCCCCTTCCTGGGCTAATGCTATTGCAAGCCTTGCTTCAGTTACAGTATCCATAGCAGCTGATATCAAAGGCATATTCAGGTTAATTTCACGGGTTAATTTGGTTTTCAGAGATACGTCTTTGGGCAAAATTAGTGAATGGGCAGGGACTAAAAGGACATCATCAAAAGTTAATGATTGCTGCACAATGTTCAAGGCCATTTAGCTCTCATCAGAATGGTTAAAATTAACCAAACAGTATACTACAAAAGCTAAAACAGGGGAACTAGCTTGTGTTTATTTCCTGCGAAAAATCAATGGACATCTTATTTGTCTTTCCCGCTCTAGGAGTGGTAAAAGACAGCATCGTTTGCGCTGATCAGCATTTGATCACATAAATAAAGTTATGTAGTAGCCAATGGCTCCCGCAAAGTAAATACTGAATCCATATTATCAAGAATTTGTTCTGACCTTGTTTTAAGACTAAATAGTCCTAATGCATATAAGGGCAACGAAATAGGCAACATCAGTAAGGCAACAATCAATTTAGCCATGAGCTTCCCCCACTGTCGATGTTGTTCTAAAACTGGTTTCGCGGCTCCAATTGCATTTTGACATTCCATTTTAAATTCATTCCATGCTTGGGTATCCATATTACTTTGCGACAATAGCGTTATCGCGCGACCACATCGATTTAATAGTTTATCTGCGGTCTCGTTTACGCTCGCATCCTTATATTTTTCAAGACTATTATGATAATGGGTTGCCATGCAATGATACGCGTATTGAAACTTTTTAAATGCTTCTGCTAGATTATTATCTTTGCAGGACATTGCTGACATTATTTGATTGCTTACAGTATCCAAGTATTTATTTTGAGTACAAGATACGAACGAAAGCACATTATCGTACTCGGGCGCTGCAATTTCCCTTAAAGCTTCTTTTTGAACAGACAAAGGCTGACAAGACAAATTAATCAATAAGTTGGATGCGTCAAAATCAGGATTTAATTTATAACAAAAATCGATACAATTAAATCCATCTGCATTTCGTAGGGTAGGCACAGCCCCAGAGATTAACAATTCATCAACCACCTGCTCAAACCCACCTTTGATGGCCAGATGTAATGCTGTGTTGGAATCGGCGCCTGTCGCATTCACATCTACCCCGTGCTCGATTAATATATCAACAACATCATTATGACCTTTATCTGCAGCCCCGTGCAGCGCATTATTTCCGAGCTCATCAACAGCATGAATATCAACGTTGTAAGCAAGTAGTCTGCGCACGCTGTCTGATTCCCCAAGTCGCGCAGCAAAAAATAAGGGTTTAGTCTTGCGAATGAGGGTATCGACGTGTTTTTTGTCCTCGATTGTATCCAGCTCAATAATCAATTCAGCGAACAAATCAGTGCGCTCGCTTGCCACATAATCAATAACTGAAGAATAAAGTCCATTATTTACATACTTTAAGCATTCACTTTGTTCTGCGAGTGGCAACCGTAACATGTGCTTGAGAAATAAATTTAAATAACGAAAATGTCCGCGTAAGACTATATCAAAAGCATTACGATTGAATTCATCTCGGATCATCAAGTTTGAGTGTTTTAACAGATATTCAGTCAACTCATCAGATTGGTTATGGATAACGGCATAATGTAATGCGGTATAACCATGTACGTCTTTCGACTGTGAGTCAGCACCTTGTTCCAGTAGAAATTGGACTATATCAAAATGACCACTAATTACTGCAGTATGCAAAGGCCGAACCTCCCATTCTTCGTATGCATTGAGATCAGCACCCCAGTCCATGAGGAGTTTAACAATAGGTAACCGTCCGTTTCTCGCAGCACAAACAAGAGCGCTACCCTGTGTTACATGTCGATATTGAGTTGCGGCTTTTTTTGTATAACGATCTAGTTCAAATTCAGTAAGCGCATCTTGCTCGTAGATCAATGCATATTGGAGGGCATTATTGCAAAGTGAATTTTCAAAAATAAATTGCTCCTGGGCTGAATCTAAATCTGAAGTAAGAGGTAAAATATGTCTGGGTAATTTATTGTAATCTATCCCTAGCTTTAATTTATTGGGGTTTACCAAAGCATCCTCTAAATTAATTTTTTGTTCTTGTAATGTCGCGTGCGCCTCAGACGCGCTCTGATTAAAATCTTCCAAAATTTTATTTAAATCACTTGCGATAACTTGAACACAGTAAATACTACCTTGGGTTAAACCCGTATAGGGTTCAAACAAAAGTTTAAGGTTTGCTTCTAAATCGGGCATTCGCTTAAAATATTTTGTTCTTTTTTTAGGATCGAGACTCTGCCAATAGTCATTGAATAACGCAATACCTATATTAGCCTCCGTGCCCGCTTTGTATTCAGAGCCAGACCCTTTAGCAACTCCTCCAGCCCATAAAGAGGCAACTAATTGGGTTAATTTAGCACTTATTTCAGGTCCATTCAGTCTAGAATGATTATGGGAAACAACAGCATCAAAATAATTTTGAGTTTGCACAGAATGATTTCTTAATCGTTTCACTTCTGCTTTGGAAAGAAAATCATAAGAGTCTCCAACCAAATGACGAAATCTCCCTGTATCGGATACAGCAGCCTGTTCAATACATTTTTTTACCGGAATAAATAATCGCTGATCATCGGATAAAACAAATTCATAGAGCTTGAAGCTATGTATATTCTCGTTATAAATATCCTCAGAATAAGCAAGGGTTGGCATAAGGATGAAATAAGGCCCTGCGCCAGGAGTTAAGGCTTGGATATCAGCAGTAGTTTGCGCACTTGGTGCAATTGCTTGGGCTATCTGTAAGCAAAACTGATTCACATCATCAAAAGGTTTACATGTGTAGCATAAACGGCTAAACCGAATGCGCTCCCAACGTGCTCTTAAAACCTCTGATAAATTTTGATTTAGAGCATCAAAATCTGGTTTCTGTTGATTCAGCAAGGGCTTGAAGCAGTCCTTAAATTCGGACAGGGTAAAGAGTTTTTCAAATAGCTCCAGTCTTTTTTCAGTGCTATTGGGCTGCTTTTCAATTAATTTCTGTTCAAGAGTCTTAATTTCCTTGTATAGTCGCCTTATCTCATCTAACGAAAGCATAGCTCATCACAACCGTTCGTAAATTGTAGAAATATTATACATGATTTTTTTTAGCACTCATATTGGTTCTTTACTCCCTGGACAAATTTAACCCAAGAATTATGAATACCCGCTGACTTGTTCCAGTGAAGCTATAATGTATGTGCTATAATGTTTTTTACATGAACTTATCTTTAAGATAAGCATCATATCGCCCTTTTATTCACTGGATAGCCAATGTGACGCAGAGACCAAATCCCTTAATTGATGTCTCTTCCCAGCGCGAATCCTGTGCATGTGGGGTCGGCCTTGTGGTGCATTTTTCGACCCAAAACCAATTAGAATCGTCACATGAGCTGGTGAAAGAAGCTTTAAGTCACTTGGCAAACTTCCACTATCGGTCGGGTTTTAATGATGTAACTTCGGAAAGTGACGGCTCTGGAATCCGCTTTTATGGATTGTCGACGTTTTTTTTTAACAAATTACTTAGCCGGGGTGAGTTTAATGCGGCAAACCTGCCGCCACTTGAAGCAGGAACCTATGCGATTGGTCAATTTTTCTTACCTGAAAATAAAATACAACAAGACAAAGCAAGAGAACTAATTTGTAGAAGCGCCGAAAAAAAAGGGTTCATTATTCGCGGCTGGCGCGATTTACGCAAAGCAATGAATTGCGATTTACTTTCAAAATCCGCTCGGAAAAAAATGCCTGCCATTTGGCAGGCACTGATACAACGGGAAGAACACACTAAATTACGAGAACGCAGCCTGCTTGAGTTAAGTATCGCACTCTATCATCAAGCATATAAGAAACGCATATTCTTTCATACCCTTAGTTTAAGCTGCGAAAAAATTGTTTATAAAGGAATGATTCCACCGGACTTACTTAAAGAAATCTACCTGGATCTCCAAGATGCTGACTTTACGGCCTATGCTGCTGATTTTCACGCACGCTTTGCCACCAATACGAGCACCTTGTGGTCCAACTCCCAACCATGTCCTCACTTTATAAGCCACAATGGTGAACTAAACTCTGCTCCTGCAAATGCCCGTGAGATGAGTAGCGAATTAAATAAATATCAATTTAAGGGAATTTATCCCAATCAGCAGCTCTCTGATTCAATGCAATTTGACGCAGATTTAGCCAATCAAATTGTTATGAAGCAAATTACTTTAGCTGAGGCTATGGTACGCCTGATGCAACCATCCGCACCGAGTTATCCCACTGAAGTTGAAGCAATGTTGCAATTATGGAGTGCCGAACGCACCCCCTACAATGGCCCTGCTTTTATTGTGGCCGGGGCTGAACGTCATTTTATGGCTAAATTAGATACAATGGGACTGCGCCCTTCTCGCTGGTGCAGAATTATCGATAAAAGCGGGAGGCAACGCATTTACGTGGCCTCGGATGATTTTATAAATCCAAATAATGACGACCTTGTAGAAAAAGGCCATCTTGAACCTGGGGGCATGCTCCTCATTACCCCCGAGGGCAATCTTCTCAATACTGCGAGCATCCTTGAAAAAATTTCAAGACGTTATGCACGAGATAATCCAAAACATTTTACGCATAAAGCATCACAAACGCTCCATCTTTTACCACAAGAACCTGTACCGTTGCCGTTCTTTCTTTCAGGCAATGAGCTTAACCGAATTTTATATGCCAGTGGCTGGGATTTCGAAGCGGAGGAGCAGGTGGTGCGTTATATGGCAGAATATGGCATTGAGCGCACAGCAGCCATGGGGGATGATACCAACATACTTTATACCAGCCATCGCCCGCCCCATCCTTCTTATTTCTTTCATCAATTATTTGCCCAGGTTTCTGCCCCGCCTCTGGATTCGATTAAAGAACGGGAACGATTTTCCTTAACGGTTAATTTAGGGCGTATACATCAGGAAATCATGGAGTCAGTATGGCAGCTTAGATCACCGGTATTAGCGGTACATGAACTCTTTGTTATCCAATCTCTACCACAAACCGTAATGATTCCAATCCATAATCCGCTTTTTGCCAAGAGTCAAAAAAATTCACTCTTAAACTCGATAATGGAATTTACCGCACGACTCACAGCACATATTCAAGAACATGATGGCGGTATTCTCATTCTTAGCGACCAGGAGCGCAGTCAATGGCAAATAGCTCTTCCTGATCTAATCGCCGTAGCTTTAGCGCGCGCGATACTCGCAGCTCATAAAAAAGATGGCGACTTTGCTGTGATCATCGATTCTTATCAAATTCATGGACCCCATCAAGCCTCGACATTATTAGCCCTAGGTGCAAAAGCCCTTTACCCCCGTGGAGCCTATGCCAAAATTCATACACTTTTCGCAGAGCCTGCTTCTTACTGTGTTCGCTATCGTGAGGCACTGCAAAAATGCCTACTAAAAACAATGGGCAAAATGGGAATCACCGACGTAAATAATTACATTAGTGGCGATTTGTTGGGCGCTATCGGTTTAGATTTAGAGTTTGTGATCTCTGATGAAATAACTTTGGCTTCTATTTTCCCAGGTATTACCTCACCGTTTAAGGGTTTAAATTTACTGGAGATATTAACCGAGTGGTTTAAGCGCCATCAGGTTGCATACAATTATCAACACGATTTTTCCATGTTACCGCGCTCTGGATATTACATGCCCGAAAAAAAAGGAGTGAAACATGGATACGGCCCACCGGTTATTAATGCGTTTACCGATTGGATGAAAGAAGAGACGCTAAAAGCCATAACCTATCAATTACATCGGCGTTTGCACCAACAAGGATACAGCGATTTTATTAGTGACTTACAAAACTATACTATTGAAAAAGGTTTTATCGATCCAAGTTACAAAAATAGAGCAGGCTTTTACCCTGTAGAGTATTTAGAGCGCGCCGAGCCTTCAATGGCATTTACGCAGCTCATGGAACAAATCGATGCTTATAATCAACGACACCCCACAGCGTTACGCGATTATCTTGTTATCAAAACGGATAGAACGGCTTTAACCACCCGAGTAAACATGCAAACTACGGCAGAAATCCGAGCTTGTTTATACGCCGGAAGTATGAGCCAAGGAGCACTGACTGTAGCAAACCCGGAAGAACCGGAACGGCTTAAAGCCCATGAAACGTTAACTCGCGGTATGAATGCTGTAGGCACCCAATCGGCCTCGGGTGAGGGAGGCGAAGCCGAGGCGGATCTTACACATCGGTTGACGAGTACCCGCAGCAAACAATTTGCCTCAGGTCGCTTTGGTATTAGTGTTTATCAAATCCTAAGCGCCGATGAGATTGAAATTAAAATCGCTCAAGGAGCAAAACCTGGAGAAGGTGGCGAATTACCCGGAACTAAGGTGTCTATTCGTTTTGCTGCCCAACGTGGGGGCATGCCAGGCATGGGTTTTATTAGCCCCCCACCCCATCATGATATTTATTCAATCGAAGATTTGGAACAGTTGATTCATGATTTGAAATCAGTCAAACCAGATTTACGAGTCGCCGTTAAACTGGTTTCATCACCGGGGATTGGACCGATTGCCGTGGGTGTAGCCAAGGCGGGGGCTGATATCATCAATATCGCGGCCTACTCCGGAGGCACTGGTGCTGCACAACAATCCAGCATAAAACATGCAGGCTTCCCAGCAGAATATGGACTTGTAGCTGTAGATGAAGCGCTGCGAGAAGCAAAGCTGCGATCTTTAGTTAAATTGCGCTGCAGTGGAGGCTTTAAAACAGCAAACGATCTCTTGATTGCAACCATTTTAGGTGCAGATCTCTTTGAACTGGGAACTACTGCTATGCTTACCCTAGGGTGCAAGATGCTGCGCACCTGTAACCTCAGTTGCCAACCGGGTGTTGCCACGGATGGTGAATTGTTTAAAGGAGAGCAAATAAATACGGAGCGATACTTTGTGCTCCTAGCGGCACAAATTCGCGTTCAATTACAAGCACTTGGCTATCATTCTCTTACCGAACTGAGAGGGCGTAGGAACTTATTATCATTAATACATCATGAACACCTCAAAAAATATGACTTATCAGCCCTTCTTTCACCTACGGTACATAAAAACCCCGCTCAATCTCAGGTAGTTAAGGCCAAACATCGTCGCACGCAAAAACTCGTCCGCCTCAAGGAGGATGCCCTGGTTCGCCATCTTTTCACCTTGATGAGAAACGATAGCGTCGAGTACAACTCACCCCTTATCGAATTATCAACTCAAGACCGTAGCTTTGGTGCACGAATAATAGGAGGACTCGGTTCTTGGCTGCGCGAAAATCCACAAGCTAAAATTGTCATTAATACCTGCGGTAATGCGGGACAAAGCTATGGGTTTGTTAATACGCTACTGTTAATCCATCAAGGATTCGTACAAGATGGTTGTGGCAAGAGTATGACCGGCGGGGTATTAGTTGTTAAAGCGCCTAAACTTGCCACGGTATATAATCCACATGAGCACACCATTGCCGGTAATGCGTTATTTTATGGTGCTCGCGGCGGACAGGGATTTATCAATGGACAAGCAGGACACCGCTTCGCTATTTTGCTTAAAGGTGCAGAGGTCGTTGTTGAGGGTGTGGGGGATTTTGCTTTTGAATATATGACCTCAGGTACTGGGCTGCTTTTGGGTTCTGCAGGCCGAGGTTTAGCCACCGGCGCATCAGGCGGCATCATTATTGTTTACGATCCAGAAAATCAAACTCAGGCATCCGACAGTGTCCGCATGGCCAGTCCAATAGAACGGGCGAATTATAAACAAGTAATCCATGAACTCTTACAAGAACACTGGTTATACACTGACTCGCCCCGCGCGCGTATGCTTTTAGATAATTTTTGTTTAAATGACTATAAAGTGCTGATACCCACAGCGATGGATCAAGTTCAATCTTGGTCTCAAGTACTGGATATTATTCATACCTACTGTTTGCGCAAAAGCGGTCTTACACGGGGAATGGAGGTATGGCTGCAACAAAAAGTAGAGACACTGAACAAGCCGACAGCGGACACACGTCAGCGCGCGGAAAAATTGCTTAATCATCCCGATATTTGCGTACTACCAATAGCAATTCAGCAACAATTGCAAAATCATCTAATCCTACCCAATAATGAAATTAATATACCCGTTCATCAAATAATCCATCCTAAAAAGGGCCACTTGCAGCCGTTTATGCAAAAAAATCCGGTTGCCATACGCTTAAAAGATATTACCGGTATTCCTGATTATCGCTTATTAGAGCCGCTACGCTCGATTAAAAATTATCTCGCCATACTTTATAAAGATGCATCTGGATGTTCCAGCTGTCGTTCACAATCATGCGCTGGTGATTCTGAAGTAAATACCGGTTGCCCTGCCGGTAAACAAATTAATACGATTAATGCCCTGTTAAAACAAATAGGAACAATACCTGATGATGGCACTTTAACCCCGCTGCAATGGCGCTATTTGCGGCAAGCTTTTACCGTACAAATAGCAGAAACACCCTTTATTGCTTATACCGGGGTTGCCTGTCCTGCTCCGTGTGAAGATGCCTGTACCGAGTCGATTCCAAACTTTGGCCCCCCTAATCCACTTCGCGGCAACAAGAATATCGGTGAACCCGTATCCATTAGAAATATTGAATATGCTTTATATTTACTGGGTTCGGCTTTGGGATGGTTTAATGGCAAGGAACCAGATGCTTTTATTCAAACAACGGATGCTTTGACTGAATACCATCAAATCATGAGTGAATTTACGCCGCCATTTAGCCCTTCGCGTTCATCTAAAGCAGATAAAGAGCTCATTATCATAGGGTCCGGTCCCGCAGGCATGCAATTAGCCTATCGTGCTTTAAAAGATGGTATCTCCGTACGCATGTATGAACGCTCCAGTCATCCTGGCGGACTCTTAATCGATGGTATTCCTGCGCATAAATTTGACAAAAAATACATTCAAACGGATTTTGCGGCCCTACATGATATGGGATTGAAATTATGGACGGAGCGCGAGATTGCCTTTGATGCAAATCAAGGTGCCTTTTATGAATTAAACAGCGGTGAAATCATCGCGCATCGTGATTGCCCACAACACTACATTGCCCTATGTACTGGGGCAGGTAAACCCCAGGAGTTAGATCCTGCGGTGCTCGAGCAAGCTGGTGACCTTAGCTCGTCGCGTATTGTGCATGCGATACAGTTTTTAAAAGCGGCTAACGAGCTTGCCCGCGCATTGCAGGCACGGGTTGATTACACCAACGCTGAACGAGAAGCGCTAATACAATCTTATTTAGGCACTATGGATCCAAGAAATAAAAAAATTGTGGTCATTGGTGGCGGGGACACGGCGCAAGACATTATTCGTTGGTTGTGCCGCTACTTAAATCAGGAGGATAATGTTCTTAGTCAGCTTGAAGTTTTAGTTCGTGGTCCTGCCATTCATCATCGAGAAATCTGGGACGGTTATCCCGCACCCTCGCTCGCCCCGACAACAGAAAATAAAATGAAAAGAACAGAAATTAACTATGTTCATGGCACGGAACAATTTTTAGTTGAACCCATAAAAATAGAACAGCAAGAAGACCAACGTTTAAGACTATACATAAAAAAATCAGTTTATCTATACCATGAAATCATTACGAACGATAAAAATCAGGCGCAACTTTTTCAAAAGTTACCCCGTCATCGAAAACCTCTTGATGACAGCAAAAGCCAGGTAGAGATTCTGCACAATGTGGAGTTAATCTTTTGTGCCTTAGGATTTTCCGGTCAGATTGACGGTACCCTGTCTCAAGCTTCGGACCAAAACGATGCACAGCGTGTCTTCACCGTAGGTGATGCGGCAGGAACAAATCTGATTATCGAGGCACAAAACCATGCCAATGAAGTGTATCAACAAATAAAATCCGCTATGGGCCTATCCTGAATCGACTTAATTTCCCATCTGCGATTAATAAATTGAAGTAATAATAAACCTATTATACCCCTTGAATTGACGATAAAGAAACGTGTACACTGTTGGTTAAATATTGTGTTGAATTCAAAAAATAGGAAGGGTTCAGCGTTGGCTAAAATAATTGTAATTACTTCGGGTAAAGGCGGAGTGGGTAAAACAACCACTTCGGCTGCTATTTCTTCTGGTTTAGCTCTATTAGGACATAAAACGGTTGTTATCGATTTTGATATCGGTTTACGAAACCTCGATATCATTATGGGTTGCGAGCGTCGTGTAGTTTATGATTTTATTAATGTCGTAAATGGTGAAGCCAGCTTAAATCAGGCTCTGATCAAAGACAAGCGTTTACCGAATTTATCCATTCTCCCAGCATCACAGACACGGGATAAAGATGCCTTAACGATTGAAGGCGTGGAAAAGGTACTTAATGACTTGGCTAAAGAATACGAATACATCATCTGCGATTCTCCTGCGGGTATTGAAACCGGTGCCCTGATGGCAATGTACTTTGCAGATCACGCCATCGTGGTTACCAACCCTGAAGTATCTTCAGTGCGTGACTCCGATCGCATTCTTGGCATCCTATCGAGCAAAACCAAACGTGCGGTCGAAAACAAGCCACCCGTACAGGAGCATTTACTCCTTACCCGTTATGACCCAGAGCGCGTTGAGCGCGGTGACATGCTCTCAGTACATGATGTAAAAGAAATTTTGGCCATTCCGTTAATTGGAGTAATACCAGAATCCAAATCAGTGTTGAAGGCTTCAAATACGGGTGTTCCTGTCGTGTTGGATGACACCAGTGATGCAGGACAAGCATACCAGGATGCAATCGCCCGTTTTCTTGGTGAAGAAAAACCTATGCGCTACATAAGCAATGATCGTAAAGGATTACTACGTCGCCTGTTCGGAAAAAACAAGGAGGAGGTAGCTGTATGAGTATTTTCAATTATCTACGTAAAAGGACGGCTACTGCATCAGTAGCAAAAGAGCGCCTGCAGATTATTATCTCTCATGAACGCTCCCAACGTAATACTCCGGATTATTTGCCGCAGCTGCAGGAAGAGATTCTTGCAGTTATTGCCAAATACGTACACGTTACTCGCGATAAAGTAAGTGTCAATTTGGAGCGGATGGGTGATAATTCGGTGTTGGAATTAAATATTACTATGCCCGATGAAGCCACGGAAGTCGCTTAACTCCCGTACTCGCGCCTACATACTTAAAAGGATTGTTCTTGTAAAAGGACTTATAGCCCCTTATAACTTTATTTTCTTATTGGGTTGAAATATCTCATCCTCTGCTTTACGTTTTTTTGAAGGTTGCTTAAAAAAATCAATCTTACTATGAAGCACTTCTTTCAAATGAATATCAAAATAATCATAATCTCTATTACGCAAAGACAGCGGTACATTCATGCCACAGGAGCAAAAAACCTCTGCAATTTTTTCTTTAAACGATTGGGGAGTGGATAAGATGCCCTTTCGTATCAATGAATTAATTTTGTTTTTGTACGCTGTGAATTCTTCGATAAACTCAGCGGAAATCCAATTTTTTTTATGCGCGCGCGTAAACATCTTAAATAAATGTTGCGTCGTTTGACTTAAATTGGGCTCTAAATCATTCGTTGTATTTGATAAGATGGAGGGATTCACGAGCATCAATTGTACCAAGATATGAAATATAATTTCTTTCTTTTTCTCCGTAGGTGCTCTACCAAGAACCCATTCAATTAAACTAAACTCATTATGAGCCGGAGCTTTAAATAAAACAAAACTATTTAAAGGAGACATAGTTCTCAAACAAAGCAGATCATAAAGTAAATTCCATCGATCATCCTGAGCACAAAACCATAATATAGATGCATCTTTATACTCTCCGTCAATAGGCATAATATTGAGGGAGGCATGAGGGTTTTTGCGAAAAATTTCCCGTAATAATTGCCATTTCTCTTGATAAGCCAAGTACCAAGGTATGGTTTTCCCCTGCTCCTCAGGTTTATTTAAACTAAAATTTAGGGGTGCATCCAATAGATAAGTATAAAGGTGTTTTAATAGCTGTTCTTGCATACCGTATTTTAATGCAAATAGACTGAGCACAACTGCTTGCTTGGGTTTAAAATCTATTGCTGGAAAGAAGCTCACTTGAATACCTTGAGCAAAAATCCATTCAAGTGCTTGCCAACATTCATTATCTAATAGCTGCTGCAAGAAGTCCCTCTTTATAGTCTGATTTTGCGCTGGGCACAATAAACTGATTTTAAAAAAATAATCATAAATAAATTCGGGGTTACTAACTCGCGCCGCATAAAGCCATAAACGAATATTTTGCTCCAGAGTCATGCTACTGGGGAGTAATGCATGAATAATTTCTAAATTCATTGTAGCTAATGCAGCCTGGATGGGACTTAACTGAAGATCACTATTGATTTTAAAGGCATCGAATTTGAAAATACTTGTCAGCTCTGCAATTTTTTGCAAATCCCCTGCATCAATCGCTTCAAATATGGATTTCGTCACAACAAACTGCCAGATAATTTTCATACGCTCTATTTATCATCCTCTAATTAAAAATGCTATCGGCAACAATCGTCTAGAAATACATTGAAGCACACTCATAAAAATTTTTTTCTCAAATAATTAGTCATTGGTTTTTCGTAATAGACATAACATATAATTGAAAAAATAATTGTCCCTATAATGATAAGCCACAAACTTAAATAAGAGAGATTAATTAGTTTGAACTGTATTAAAACCGCTACGTACAACAGTATTGGAAAATGAACTAAATAAAGTGAGTAACTTCCATGCCCTAAGAGCGTCAAAAATTTCACACGTAAAAACTTTGGATTATGAATTAACAAATAACTCAAAAGCAGCGATAAAAAGACTGGGGCTAAAAGTAAAATATATAATGGCATAAAAAATATAATCAGCAACTCAACAACCAATGTAAACAAAAATAAGGAGCGAAAATTTATATTTATTTTTAAAGAAATCTCATAGCATACCATGCCCAAAGTAAACTCGACTAAACGACTTATCGGATTCATATAAAAGAATGAAACAAAGGGAGTTTCAGAGACAATCGAATGTGAAGAGACCCAATAGCAGGTTAAACTAGAAATAGCACTTAAAATCGTTAAAAGCATTATTAGGAATCGTGTGTTCAAATTTTTAATCAGCGGAATAAGGAACGGAAAAAAAAGATAAAAGACCAGTTCCGTGCTAATTGACCATCCCGGAAGATTCCATCCATATTGTGCGGGTGCAAAGCCAGCAGTAATGGACTGGAGACCAAAAAACTGCATTGCAAAACTCCCCCAAGTACAATTTTTAATATAATCTAGGTGCAATGCAGGTAAAGAGTCTGAGACGAAACGATCAGCTATTAGCTTAAAGGGGATGAGCATAATTAACGGCAAAATATACAGGGGATATATCCTGGAGAACCGCTTAAAATAAAAGCGACTTGTCTTACCCGCTTTGGAAAAATTCTCTCGTTTATAAACATGGGTCATGATCATCCCTGAAAGAATAAAAAAACCCGTAACCGCGTATTGTGCGAGCTCGCGTGGTAATATTAAGTATGCTGGAAAAAATAACTTAACATGCGCAAAAACAACGACTAATGCTAAAAAAAATCGAATTGAGGTTAATGCATCGATTTCTTGAGGAAATTTTCGATTAATCATCATAACCTGGTAATAAATTTTGACATTTATCAAATACCTATCCAAAAAATAGCTTAAGGTCTAGGATTAGGAACTACTTCCTCATGTTGCAAAGTTGTGCCCCCACTATTATGCATAAGGGAATAATTTTGTGGTGCTTTATTTTTCTGCTCATTAAATGAAGCTATTGAATCTGTTGCGGCCTCATTTAATCGCTCCCACTCCAGCAGATAAAGCGTTGGATCCGTAAATTTACCCTGAGCATATTTACACGTTATCACCATTCTGGATGCAAATACGGCGTTGTAACACTCATGGACACACTCTACTTTAAAATCTGAGAAATTAAGGCCAACTGCTTCTGTATTCAATGCGGGGAATTGAGTGATTAAAGCATCAAACCAATGATTAAAACCGGATAAAACCTGTTTTTGTGTGAGCTTGAATAGCGCCTCACTGACTCCTGAGGTCGTATTTTTAAATTCTTCTTTATGTTCTTTGAAGAAATTTTCCTGACCGACACGAAAAGCTGTGGCCCCCTCATTATCTAACCATTTATCAACCAGCGCATACTGCTCAGCTGATGTGGTAATGCTGGTTATCAATGCGATAACCTTCGGTGCCCAAACGTTATAGATCTTCGTATTCATGATTACTCCTCCATAAGTTTTGGCAATATAACGAATTCTGCTTTTTCTGTAAAGAAAAATACCCTCCCTTGCGGGAGGGTGGGTTTTTTTAGAAACCACCGGGTAAATTAAGAACCCCAGGCTTGGTTGGCGTTGCGGGTTGGGCATTAATATTGCACCCTTTAGATTTATCGGCAACCTTAGAAACAGTACCATCAGTATTGATTGTTAAGGTACACAAATTGCTATTACTTCCGCTGATAGTCATCGTTGAAGGAGCAGGAAGACTTGATATGAGACACGCGGGATTTTTCGTTACCGGATCTGGACAGGTTATGGTGTTATTAATCACCACAGGATTAAATGGAGCACCTAAATAAACCATGTAGGAAAATTTGGTTGGTGGATTAGGTGGCTGTGGTGGCTCATTCCCCCCTTTACAGAGCTGACCTTTGATTTGACCAGCAGGAATATTGGCAATAGAGCACACAGCTGTACCATTATTGTAAAAATTAACAGTACTTGTGGTGTTATTCCCATTATATGCGCTGACATAGGTCGCATCGCCTGAACCAAAAACCGCATAAGTAGGTGTATCCGCAGTAATATTGGTATTAAGTGTCCCAATATTACCCAAATTTTGAATCCAGTAATAAATACTTGGCATCGATTCACCTGGGTCAGGGATATTCTTCTGCTGATCAAAATATTGCGTGAAATATTGTAAGGCTTGAGTTGGTGAACCAAGCGCATAATATTTTAGCAATGTTCCACAATAAGCAGAGTTACTTGCAACACCGGAGCACGGATTTTTTGCATCTTGAATATAAGCTTTATTTACAAAATCCGGGCTTATACCCATATATAAAGAACCAGCGGTTATTGGGAATGTATTTGAAGCCAAATTTTGATAGTAACAGGGTTGTGCCGCGCAAAAGTAAGTGGATCGATCTTGCTTGCCACCCCAAACATTTCCGACCAACCAATATACTTGACCCGTAGTCGTATTTGACCATCCCTGGGGAAATACGCCTGAGTTTGGATTTTGATTAAAATGATAATGATTCAATCCTTCACCCTCGGTAGCATAAAGGTATAAACCGGTTTTAAGCAAATCTTGAGGTGACGTATTATCCCCCTCAAAAGTTAATCCTTGCGTATTAGTACCCCATAGGATGATTGCCTGTGCCAGATTCATAAATTCAGAACTTGCTTCCTCATTCACGTTATCAAAGCTATAAGGCATCCCAAGTGCTGACGATAAACCAGCATAGGGGTCAAATCCACGAAAATGTGGAAATTGTGTGGGTTCGGAACTATCTTGCCCATACTTGAAGTTGGCAATATCCCGTATTAAGAGATTGACCATACCGCCATATTGTTGCGCCCATTTTTTATCATATTGCGCAATGGTGGCCGCAGCGTCAACCAAGTACCCCCAATGGAAGCTATGATCCGTAAGTGTCGTTGCAGTAAAGAAGCCGCTGGGAAAGCCAATCATGGTGTTCCACTGATTGTTATATACATAAAACCAGCTTCCTTGAGCTCGATTACAATCCGTGCCACCATTTGCACAGGGTGTCGTGTAGTCAAGTCCAGTTAAAAAGCTTGTCACTTGGTTTTTTAATTGCTGAAGCAAATTATCCCGAATCGTTTTGTACTTGCTGTTACTGCTTAAAGTATCAGCAATTTTAATTAACTGTGCTTCGCGACTTAGAATTTTTCCAGTGGCATAAGTATCTGTCCACGGATTTTTTGCGTCCAAATGAGGGTCAGCCGGAACATTAAATGAGTATCCATCCAAACGTGCTAACTGTGCTGCATTTAAACTGTTGGGGAGTACAGGCATGACACCGCGATAGGGAATTTCTGTACTAAAACGTGCAGTCTGGCCGGAGGCCGTGGGCACAAACAAATGCATGGTTCCTTTAAGGGTTTTAATCGTTGCCGTATCACTTGCACATTGGTCTTGCAGCAGGCAATTCGCTAATTCACTGTCATTTAAATTTTTGATCTGCCAAGGGTATAACATAACCGCAGGTTGCAGGCTCAACGAAGAATTATTGTAAACCTGTTGCGTCCCGAAATTAAATTGAGTTATTACCTTAGAGCTTGCCTTATCATAATCATAATCAATCTGGGTTGAATTAATAAATGTATACGCATTGGCTTTTAGGCGATTAGCTAAATCAATCGCTGCTGTATCATTTGCTGCAGGAATTGCGGCAACAGAGAAAAACGTTCCGGTATCATTAGCGTTTATTGAAGTGGCAGGCACAACCGTCCCACTCCCGCCCTGGTTCACCGGTACAATTACTGTACCTTGAGCACTTTTCCAAGTAGGTGTTGCCCCATTCGGGTTTGCATAATAGGCGTAATAACGCGGTGCTTGATCCGATGCATTTTTTGTCCTAAAGACACTAACACCATTAGCATTACTTAGGAGTTGTGCACCTTGAGAGTTAGTAAAACGTAAGTAAGACAGGCCTTGTTTATTTTTCTTTTCCACGTAAATAAAAGGAGAACCCTCAGCGATAATTGCGCTCAATAATGGGTTATTGTTATTTGCCCATTGTGCTTTAACCATCCAATCGGAGTAATCGGCTACCAGCGGTGCAGTACCCGTTAAATCACCGGTGGTCACGGTTAAATCCAAAGTATTTACATAGCCTCGGTCAATATGCACATTATCAACAATTGCATTTTGTAGTGGGATACCCATAGAGATACCACCATCACTTAAAGACACCGTCAGGGGGTTGGGAATCATTAACAAAGGAGTTAAATAGTCACTATCACGCATTTGACTTGCGGGTTTATCAACAGCGAGCAACGGAGTCCACCACATGCCCGCAGTAAGCGGCTTGTTGTTTAAACCAAATTGACTTCCTCGAAATGAGGATTTTAAAGTTGAATAGTTATCGATTAAGGGGTATCCAGCATCTTTAGATACACGAGATGGGTATTTTTGCGCTAAATTATTAATTTGCTGATTATCATAATAAATTCCCTGCCCTATTGAAGTTGCTCCAAAAGATAAGGAACTATAGAGAAGACAACCTGTGACCCATAAAGAACATATTCCTGCGTTTTGCTTGACAAACATTGCGACTCTCCTTAGTGAAGTTCTCCTGATTGATTAGAATGGTGCTGAAATGATAAGAATTTATTCTTAGTTTGTTTCGCGGGCTAAGTCAATATTTTAGAAATATAAAAATACTTTTTTTATACATTATTTACTTATTGATTAATTTTTATAAAAAAATTTTAATGAATTGCGAATCCAAGAATTAAAGCAATCCACATAATTGCTCCATAATAGACACTAATCTCAAAACCTTTGAAACAAAGCTCAGGTTTTGCTTGCATCAGTAATTTTTGTTGCCAAATAAGGATGCCCCAAGACAGAATCCACAGAACATAAAAAGACGCCGATACCTGCAACATCCAGGCGAGATATAGCCACAAGGTTTGCATAACGAGCTGTAATAGGCTGATGATTAAATGCGTGTGCTGTGCAAAATAAATTGCTGTAGAACGGACTCCTATTTTTAAATCATCTTCCTTATCAATCATGGCATACAAAGTATCATATAAGACAATCCAGGAGAAATTCAACAGGAATAATAAAACACAGGTATCATCAAGTGGCTTATTTGAAGCAACAAAGGCCATGGGAATGCCCATAGAAAATGCAAGTCCTAAGATGAATTGAGGCGCCGCTAAGAACCGTTTACAAAATGGGTACAAAGTGGCAACTGCAAGCGCAACCATCCCCCATAAAAAACAGGCTGCAGGTAATTGTAGTAATATCAACAAAGCAATAAACAAAAGAAAGCACAATAAAATCAACGCTTCTTTTGTTTTGAGTTCGCCCGCAGCAAGAGGACGTAATTTAGTGCGTGTCACCTGTTGGTCAAACTCTTTATCTGCCAGGTCATTGAGCACACATCCTGCAGCCCGCATGATGACGGTTCCACAAAAAAACAAGAACAAGAGAGACCATGAAGGTTGGCCCCGTTGCGCAATCCACAGAGCCCATGCGGTGGGAAACCAGAGCAATAAGGTGCCAACTGGTTTATGAAAACGCATGAGCCGCCAGTAAGCGCTAAATTTCATCAATACAACTCCCCCACTTCAGGCAGCATCACTTCCAATAAATATAGGGATTCTCGGCCCAAAAATGAATACTCCGCTAATCTTACCCATAGAGGGGTTGGTAAATTAGGAATATATTTTTTTACCCAGTAATATTCTACACATTGTTGATCTATAACATAATTTACGGAGTTGATACGCTCAACTTTGGGCTCATCAAAAATCAAATTACGAATGGATTCCTCATTAAGCCGTTGGAAAAAATCAGCCTCTAAATCATAACAACTTTTAGGAATTATACTCCGAGCATACCAATAGGAGATGCCTTGGCTTTTCATAAGAATTTCTCTTTGAAAAACCATAGTATCTTTTATACTCAACATACTCCGTGCCCAAAAATCGGTATTGAGCCATTGTTGCTTCAGCAACTGTACCTCTGCCTCACCTGTAAGCTCTCTTAGGCGATCTGTCAGCGAAGCTTGCCAGTTAAGCCAGGCCAAAACAGGTTTAGAGCACGTAGCTTTCAGAGCATAAATCAAATGTCGATTAATAGGCATTCATAAATTCTGCGAAAAATAAATGAATCATACTATATTTAATTTCATGGCAACAGCGGTAAATAAATTCACATGGTTGCAACAGGCGGCTCATTTTTAACTTGAAAAATCATACATTGTTTATGCTATTAGGGTTTGTTGCACTAACCAGCCCAAAACGTATAAAGCAGTAGTTCCCATATTCATGAATTAATTACCCTTAAACGCCCCAAACGGTTAAGAATAAGTTTTGTCTCTTGATGAGTGCGATGATTTTTTATTAAAAAATAACCATTACTCATTGATTCTGAAGCGTGGCTTGCAAATATAATCTTCGCTTTTTGTGTCCCATGCCAGCTAATAGCACAGGTTTGATTTTTAAATAGCCAGTGTTCTAATGTTCTTGAAGTCGTATTATCGTTTACTTTTAAAGAAATACCGTGATTCCAATTAGTTGGTTCGTCCGGGATAAGTTCGGCAGGAATACCAGAAGCCAGGGCATATCCCCGTGCAAATTGAATAGCGTGAATTATTTCATCCACCAAAATTTTTTCTTCATTTCGATAACGTAAATCGGTAAAGGATAACATACCAAAATAACAGGATAGCAGAAGCAAACTCAGGGCAATTAAAGTTTCTAAAAGAGTAAACCCTCTTTGAGTAATTGATTTTTCCTGAAGCATTCAGTTATTAGCTCAACGCTTGCCAGAAGCGTTTTTTTAAGATGGGCTCTGATACTAACCGTTCCAAATCATCCACTTGTATCAGAGGGGACGGACTATTAATGATACTTGATCCCAAGCTTAAACCTGCAAGAATTACTTTAAATGGTTTATATCGTAAAGAAATTTCATTAAGCTGCTCGATGAGGATATCTTGATTTACAAAATGAACCATAAATAGATAATTTTTTTGCAAGTAAATTTTTATTTGCTCCAGAAGCTGCCTTGCATTGTCACTTAAATGTTCCCGGACCATCAGAATTAATGGCGCCCCTGCGTCAACCTCAGCAGGGCCGTTATCCGAGCGAGTTTTTAAGATCCAGGGTCTAATCCCTAGATGGTTCAGATAATATAAAGTAAGCGGACTATGCATGGTCGAGTAAGCCAAAAACCGTGATGGATTATAACTTGAAAAAAATAAGGCGTCAGCAATAATCTTGTCCTTTCAGGGCAATGCGATCGTGGCGTTCCTCGTCTCATCATTTCCCTGATTGTTACTTATGTTATTCCCTGTTAAAGCAGCAATAATAATATCGTCACTTGCTTGCTGATGAAAATAGGTAAGCACCTGGATTGCCTGATCCAAAGACAGATTCCATTGGTTAAAATATAATTTTTTATGCACCTGCGGGTCTAAGTTAATGATTTCCAGCAACATAGAGAAGTATTCTGAACGCACTGCTGCAGGATCTTCCTTTAATGTTTTCATTAAAATCAGGAAGATAGTGAATAGTATATGAACCGGAGAGTGGATTTGCATTAAATAATCTAAACTTGCAAAAGGATTGTGGAGCGTAAGTTCATGCCTTGCGCGGGCAAATTTCTTTCTATCTTTTCTATGAGTAAAAAACTCAGGACTAAATTTTATAAATAATGGATACAACAGCAATAACAAGTCATGGCTTTGAGTTCCCACCCTAATTTCTACAGTTGCAGGAATGGAATTACGAAAAAAACGGCCAAAATGAGTCGTTTTCTGGATGCTGAACTGATTCTGATCCTCTGGACGATGCAGTGCAGATAGTTTTTGCGCACGCATTAACAAACTGTCTTTATCAGGATAGTTATTATGATTAATCCAGCTACATAGTTCATCAAAAAGATGCCATTTACCACGATAACAAATATAGTTTAATACATCTGCCAAAGAAGCAAATTTTAAATACATGAGTTCATCATTGTAATATTGACCCTTTCCATAACCATAGCGACTCTTTAGATAGTTGATGGTCTCTGTATACCCTGCTGCAATCATTTTTTTTCTTAAGGATGGCGCTACCGAGAATGAGGTGGTGGCAACATTTCCGACATTAATAATAACCGATTGTAAGCCGTAATTACGCAGTTTAAGACGTTCAAGCATCCAGCTGCTTGCAGGATCTTTTACTCCAGTCAAAAATTCATAAAGCAAGTTTAGGAAAAAATTTTCTTTATATACGTTCTGGGTTACCCGATCCACCGCCACGCGTTCCGTACCATTATCAAACTGCACTGCTAAAACTTTTAAATTATTTCCTGTCGCGGACTCTAATAATTCATCTCCATTTTTATCAAAAGCATCAACGGGTAAATTGGCTAATATGCCCCCATCATTATGCTCTGCACCATCAATCAATGTCGGTCGATAGATTACTGGAAAACTGGCAGAGATTTTTACCATTTCGCTCACTTCAGCATGAGCTGAATTTTCTAAAGAGAAATAAACAGTTTTACCCAAAGATTTATTCGTCGCGGTAACAACTAATCCTTTACCTAAACCACAGTCAGGAAACTGTTCACGGATTGAGGCTAAGCAAGCAAAGGTAATTAAGCCTCGCGGATACGAAATTTGATATTTTTCAGTAATTTCTTTTAAACGTCGTGCAATTGCATAATCCAAGGCGGTTTTTAATGCTTGGGGATCTGAAATGCCTCCAGCTTGAATATCAAAATGAACTAAATGCTCTTGTTTTAGATTTTCAAACAGGCGATGTATTTCTTCAGCGTCATAACCTAAATAACAAAAGAGCGCCATAATCGCACCTGCAGAACTACCGGAGAAATAAGACGGTCGAATGCCCCACTCATTCAAGGCTTGCCAACAACCTACATGCCCGTAAATTTTTGCGCCACCGCCACAGAAAGTCAGATTTTCAATGTTAGGACGCATTTCTTTAATGATAATTTCAGAGGAATGAGTAAAACCTTCGACTTCAATATCCGCTAATTGGCATAAGGAGACCGCTTTATTATCTTCGATTGATTTAATCTCATCATTCTCTTGCCCCGTTGGACGGGATGATGGGAATAACCAATACCATATACGCAAATACCAAGGCTCATGAATTAACCCATTTATCTTACGATACTCTTTTATTTGCTGCTTTCGCGCTGCATGATCCTGAACTGGAAGCGCATAGGGATGTGGCGAGCTTAATTGTTGTTTAAGGTCAGATATTTGCAACTTTTGTTTCTTAATTTCTTCAAGCAAGATATTCGTCACAATCAATCTTTTTGAATTAATACCTTGAGTGTCCTCAAGATATGTATTGTGAATCCCCTCTTGCGTAAAATGGATAAATATTCCATTTAAACCTTGATGAATCTCAACTCCAGTAATGATTTGATTTGCACATTCCTCATTTAACTTCCAATAGAAACACGATTTTTTTCGCAGCCAATTCTTTATTCTTCCCCACCACGTTAATGAAACCTCGGCCGTAAATCCTGCATGCTCACTTACCATCATGCGGCTAAAATGCTGGGAGGGATGTTGCTGTTGTTCGTGTGCCTTGATTAACCAATCATAAAACCATGCTCGCTGTGCTTCATTTAATCTACTGATGTCCAGCATAATGCCTGCAGGGTCAATTAAATATTGTGCAAGATTAATGTTTTGATCTGGACTTAGGTCGTTTATAAGAAATCTGCCCCGAACAATTAAGTGAATTAACTTGGCAAAAAGTTCATGATTTATTTTGTAATCATCATCCAAGACGTTTCTAATCACCTGACGAGAGATCATCCGCTTACCTCCATTTCAGGATAATTGATTTAATGAATTGAATTACAATTCATACCTTATCTATTATTTTGTAGCAAAAAAAAAATAAATAAGGAATAGAAATTCGTGTTATGACTTAATTTACCGGCTTAAATGATTAATTTATGATGAGGATGTCGCTTTCTCAATATCTTTTAAAATGGATAATACGACGTGTTCTGGATGTTTATCAGCGGTTATGGTGCGTCCCACCACTAAAAAGTCGCTTCCAGCTTTTATGGCCTGTACAGGCGTCATAATCCGCTGCTGATCATGTGTAGGACCATCTTGAAATCGAATACCAGGAGTGACTGTAAGAAAATTAGCCCCGCAATGTAGCTTAACCTTTTCAACTTCATAAGCGGAAGAGACAACTCCCTGTAAACCTGATTTTTGCGCAAGCAGAGCTAAGCGTAACGCATAATCAGAAAGCGGCATATTGATTCCGATCTCGTTTAATTCTTGCTGGCGCAAACTGGTTAACACAGTCACCGCGATCAATAAAGGACGATGTGGTGCAGGACAGTCACTCAGAACCCTGAATGCCGTTTCCATCATTGCCTGTCCCCCCGCTGCATGGACGTTTAACATCCAAACCCCTAAATCTGCCGCTGCTTTGCACGCATTCGCTACTGTATGCGGAATATCATGAAATTTTAAATCTAAAAATACTTTAAACTGACGCTGTACTAATTTTCTTACTAGCGATGGACCATAAAGTGTAAATAATTCTTTACCGATTTTTACAGCACATTTTTGTGGATCAAGCTTATCAACAAGATCCAAAGCCGCATGTTCTTGATTAAAATCGAGCGCAACAATCAGTTGGGTCATGCAACAGTTGCCTCTTGCTCACAAAAAAGTAAAGAGGACTTTACCGCGGCAACAATTTTCAATTGCTCATCTTCGTGTAAATAAGGATGCATCGGCAAACTAATTACCCGCTGGCTTGCCTGTTCTGCTACCGGAAAATCACCTGGTTTATACCCTAAATAGGTCATAGCCTGTTGTAAGTGTAAGGGTGAAGGATAATGTACCGCTGTCGGTATCCCTAAATCATTCATCGATTGTTGGAACAGTTCGCGATTATTGACCTCAATTGTATATTGGGCGTACACACTGGTATTGTGTGGGAGAATATGCGGTGTCTTGACTAGGGAAGATAAGAGCTCATTATACCGTTGCGCTATTTTTTCTCTCAATGCGATCTCATTGGGAAATAATTTCATTTTTTCCAATAAAACAGCAGCCTGAATAGTATCCATACGTCCATTAATGCCGATACGACTATGTGTGTAACGAGCACTTTGTCCATGAATTCTAATCTCAATTAAACGCTGCGCTAACTCGTCGTCATTAGTGAAACAGGCACCGGAGTCACCATAGCCTCCAAGAGGTTTTGATGGGAAAAAGCTTGTACAGCCAATGGTTGAGAGTGCACACGAACGCACACCATTATGGGTAGCGCCAAAACTTTGTGCGGCATCCTCAATTACAGCTATTCCATGGCGTGCAGCAATTTCATTGATTATTGTATGCTCAGCACATTGACCATATAAGCCTACTGGCATAATAGCTTTGGTGCGCGATGTAATCGCTTGCTCTATTTTCGTGCTATCAAGATTATAAGTCTTAGGATCGATATCAACGAAAACTGGCGTGGCGTGACATAAACTAATCACTTCAGAAGTTGCAAAGAAACTAAAAGGACTGGTAATTACCTCATCACCGGGCTTAATATCTAATGCCATTAATGCCATCAATAATGCATCCGTGCCGCTGGAGTTAACCAAAGCGTGTTTAACACCCACATATTCAGCTAATTGCTGTTCGAGTTTAGAGATTTCAGGACCCATGATGTATTGTCCGTGATTCAATACATCACGGATACCTTTTAGCACTGCTTCTTCGATTAAATTATATTGTTTCTTTAAATCAATAAATTGCATTGTAATCTCTTCGTATAATATTAACGCTTAATCGTATTATTTTAATTTAATGATAATCCCTGAAATTAAAATAATACGATTAATACCCTTCTAAGCCATGAACCGGCTTCATTCTGCCCCAATTTTTACAACTTGGGCAATGCCAATGCAAATGCTTCCCACCAAATCCACAGTGAACACAGCGATACACCGGCTTGTTGTCTAAAAACTTGCTGGTAATGTCATATAACATTTGCAGCTTTTCTCGCACTTTTCCATGCGCAGATTCTAAATGCCAATAAATTAAATTATTTAAACCTCGAATTGAGGGGTATTTACTTAAATTCTCAGCGACAAAATCAATGGCCATATCATTACTTTTTTGCTGCCTGATATAATCAGCAATGACAAATAAAACCGAGGCACGAGGAGTTTTTTCCAGGGTTTGCTCCAAATAATCTACACATTCTTGCATATTATCCAAAGCCCTGTAGCACTCGACCAAAGGCTCAACAATTTCAGTCAAAAAGTCTGGATCTTGGATTGGGACACGCTTTAATGCCCGTAAAGCCTGCTTGTAGCGCCCCTCTTTCATTTCCACATGTGCATGCATTAAACTTGCACGCACAGATTCTGGATCCACACTTATTGCTTGCTTAATACAGTAAGTTGCTCGATCTAAAGCATTGACCTTAAGGGCTTGCGTTGCCATTTCGCAGTAGTAATGTGCCGCTTGATGATGGAAGCTATTGCCTGTGGAGATTTCTAATTTTTTGACAATATCCAGCGCTTTTTCCCAGGCTTTTTCTTGCTGATAAATGGCCAGCAAACCATGTAAACTACTTGTTTCTTTGGCGCCGCCGAGTTCGACAACCTCAAGAAAAATCCGTTCAGCACGATCAAATAATCCGGCGCTCATATAATCTTGCCCTAAAGCCATTAATGATTCTTTGCGCTGCAGCATACTTAATTGTGGGCGTGCAATGAGGTTTTGATGGATACGAATAGCGCGGTCAACTTCTCCTCGTCTACGAAACAAACTACCTAAAGCTAAATGAGTTTCCACCGTATCACTATCAACTTCTAATAATTTAATAAATATATCTACCGCCTTATCGGGTTGCTCATTGAGTAGGTAATTTAATCCCACCACATATTCACGCGATAAACGATTATGAAGATTTGCTGTTCCTTTAGAATGATTGCGGCTCGCCATCCACCAACCTGACCAAGCTGCGGCAGGCAACAATAATGGCCATAAATCTATCATTGTACTCCTCCGCAGTTAGGATAAACGTTCATTGTTTTCTTCTTAGTGTTGATCCTGCAATGGAATCGAACGTAAGTTTTTAATTTCTTTTTCCATAATACGCAGTTGATTTTTTGTTCTTTTGTATTCCGTTTTCAATCGCCAGTAACGTCCTAAGAAAACGAGAAATCCAATAATAATTCCTATTCCCAGCATAATTGTAATGAGTACAGATATAGGCATGGAAATCGTTTTAACATAAAAATTAACATCCACCGAAGTAGCATTTAATGCAGCAAAACTAACACCAATAATAACTAGTAGTATGTAAATGACCAGCATTATTATGCGCATATTTTTTCCTTTTAGGGTTTGACAATACCATCACTAGATAATCTTCAATAGGAACAATAAGTAGATTAGGTTATTGCAATACTTTCCTGATTAAAGAAGATAATACTTTATTAAATAAAAAAAGCGTAGAAAATTCTACGCTTTTTTGTCATACAAAAGGAGTTATTCTCCTTCTTTGCTTGCCATTTTTTCTTTAAGCAAATCGCCTAAAGTGGTTGTGGAAGCTTCTGTGCGGGAGTATTTCTTGATAGCATCCGCTTCCTCTTGAGCATCTTTCGCTTTCACAGATAAACTAATACTGCGGTTTTTGCGATCAACGTTCATGATTTTCGCTTCAAGCTCATCGCCTACATTGATGTGTTGTGTTGCGTCATCAATACGCTCATTTGATAATTCGCTAACACGAACAGTACCGGTGATATCATCAGATAATGCTACAGTTACCATTTTAGGCTCAACTGCAGTAACAGTACCTTTAACGATAGCGCCTTTAGTATATTCATCAACAAAGCTTGTGAAGTTATCACCTTCAAGTTGTTTTAAACCTAAAGAAATACGCTCACGCTCAGGATCAATAGCTAAAATAACCGCTTCTAATTCCTGACCCTTTTTGTATTGCTTCACTGCTTCTTCACCAGGAGTATTCCAGGAAATATCAGACAGATGAACCAAACCATCGATTTCACCTTCTAGACCGATGAAAACACCAAAGTCAGTAATTGAACGGATTTTACCGCTAACTTTTTGCCCTTTAGAATGGCTTGCTGCAAATTGTTGCCATGGATTACCCACGCATTGCTTCATACCTAAAGAGATTCGACGACGGTCTTCATCAATTTCAAGAACCATTACATCAACAACATCCCCCATAGAAACTACTTTGCTTGGATGTACGTTCTTGTTGGTCCAATCCATCTCGGACATATGCACCAAACCTTCAACACCTTCTTCAATTTCCACAAAACAACCGTAATCAGTAATGTTAGTCACTTTACCTTTTAATTTTTTGTGTAATGGATAGCGCTCAACCAGGTCAACCCATGGATCATTACCTAATTGTTTCATACCTAAGGAAACACGATTTCTTTCGCTGTCAAAGCTTAGTACTTTAACTTTAACATCCTGTCCTACAGACAGAAGCTCGCTTGGATGTTTGACTCGTTTCCAGGAAATATCCGTGATGTGTAATAAACCATCAATACCGCCCAGATCGATAAACGCACCATAATCAGTGAGGTTCTTAACGATACCATGTAATTCTTGGCCATCATGTAAAGACTCAAGAAGTGCTTGACGATCAGCACTGCTTTCCTCTTCAACTACTGCACGACGTGATACAACAATATTGTTGCGCTTTAAGTCCATTTTGATTACTTTGAACTCAAGCTCTTTTCCTTCGAGGTAAGAAGGATCTCGGACCGGTCTTACATCTACTAATGAACCCGGTAAGAATGCGCGGACGCTACCGATTTCCACAGTGAAACCACCTTTAACCTTACCGGAAATAAGACCCGTAACGGTTTCGTTGTTTTCATGTGATTTGGATAATTTACGCCAAGCTTCCTGACGTTTTGCTTTTTCTCTTGAAAGGAGCGTTTCGCCGTAGCCATCTTCTACTGAATCCAATGCTACTTCGACAGTATCACCCAGGCTGACTTCCAGAGCACCATCTTTATCATAAAATTCTTCAACAGCAACAATCCCTTCGGATTTTAGACCAGCATTTAAAATGATAAAGTCATCTTCGATACCGATTACTTTTGCGGTGATGATGGCACCAGGATAAAATTGCGCGCCGGCAATACTTTGCTCAAATAACTCTTTGAAACTTTCAGACATGTTAATAAACTCTTTAGTAAAAAAACGAAAGAACAAGCTCCGCTTGTCTTTCCCCCTTGCCAGAAAAAAACAAATTTTTGCTTTCTTCTGTTCAACCTAGTTGTCGTTTTTGCAATCGCTCATCCACTATTTTTAATACAGTGGAAAATACCTGCTCTACCGATAACTCTGTTGTATCGATTTTGACCGCATCCTTTGCGGCCATTAATGGCGCATACGCTCGTGCAGTATCTCGAGTATCTCGTTTAGCCAATTCTTCTACAACTTGGGCGAGGCTAACATCTTTTCCACTTGCGTGCAACTGTAAATACCGTCGCCTAGCCCGCTCTTGCGCATCAGCATGTAAATAAATCTTTACCAATGCGTCCGGAAATATCATCGTTCCCATATCCCGACCATCTGTAACCAGACCGGGCGGTTGCGCAAAAGCACGTTGACGCGCAATCAATGCTTCACGTACTTCAGGAATCGCAGCAATTCTTGAGGCATTCTGTCCGCACTGTTCGCTACGTATCTGGTTACTCACTTCTTCGTTATCTAAAAAAGTGTGCGTTCCAACTGCATCCGTGGAGAAGCGTAAATCCAGGGTTCGAGCCAATTGGACGAGTTGAGTGATGTTATCTGAGGCTGTATGATGCTTCTGCGCTGCAAGAGCTAAAACTCGATAAATGGCACCACTATCAAGTATATGCCATCCAAGATGTTTTGCCAGCATATGACATACAGTTCCTTTACCCGTACCGCTGGGCCCATCTAAAGTAATAATAGGAATATTTTTATCAGACATGCTCGAAAAATTCCTCAACGTTTAATTGCAAGTGCTTTGTTGTAGCTAAAAAAGAGGGATAAGAAGTAGAAATATTGGCACAGTTTTTAATTTTAATGGGGCTCTGAGCAATTGCTCCTGCTACGGTAAACGCCATGGCAATACGATGATCCCCTCTACTATCTACAACCCCTCCTTGAAAAATTCCACCTGTAATTGCGGCACCATCTTCAAATTCTGTGCACCTGATTCCTAATTCTTTAAGACCTGATATCATTGCTGCAATTCGGTCGCTTTCTTTATGACGAAGCTCACGGGCTTCACGGACAATTGTTTCCCCTTCAGCTGCTGCTGCCGCGATCAGTAATATGGGAAATTCATCAATGGTAAGAGGTACCCATTCTGGTGGAATCTCGATTCCTTTTAAGGGAGCATACTCAATGTGCAAATCAGCCACTGGTTCAGCGCCATATTGTCGTTGATTCATAATACTTATACTAGCACCCATTTCGAGCAGTAAATGAACTATCCCTAAACGTGTTGGATTAATGCCAACATTCCGTATGGTTAAATTAGAACCAGGTGTTATGGTAGCAGCCACAATAAAAAAAGCAGCTGAAGAAATATCTCCTGGAACCTCAATTTCAGTTGCCAACAGCTCATGGTTACTGTTGATAATAATTGTTTTTTGGTCTACCAATATAGGGTAACCAAAAGAGGCGAGCATGAGCTCTGTATGATTACGACTTGTACCCGTTTCGGTAATACGGGTTTCTCCCTGTGCATACAAACCAGCCAGAAGTAGAGAGGATTTGACCTGGGCACTAGCTTCTGGCATGAGGTAATTAATTCCCGAAAGTGTGGAGTTTCCCTCAATATACAGTGGCGGCTTGCCCTCTGTAGTGCTTATTTTTGCCCCCATTGCGGTTAAAGGTTTACTTACTCGCAACATGGGTCGACGGCTTAAGCTTTCATCACCTGATAACTGTGTATCAAATTTTTGCGCCGACAATAAACCCGCCATTAAACGCATTGTGGTACCGGAATTACCACAATCCAGTATGTTTTTTGGGGATTGCAATCCATATTTCCCCACGCCATACACTATCACTTGTTGATCCAAGGGGCCTTCTATTGTGACGCCCATATTCTGAAAAACGCGGATGGTCGCTAAACAATCTTCACCATCAAGAAAACCGTTAATTACGCTCATACCATGAGCAATAGCACTAAAAATAATCGCACGATGGGAAATGGACTTATCACCTGGAACAGCTAAAGTACCGATGATACCGTTTGCGGTAGGATGACTAACAAAATTGCAAATTCTCACGATTGATGTTTCCTAGAAAACTCCTCCATGAACTCAATGAGTGCATCCACACCTGTCATGGGCATCGCGTTGTAAAGACTTGCCCTTAGGCCGCCAACTGCACGATGCCCTTGTAATGCGCACAAACCACGCGCTTCCGCATCATAGATAAATGCTTGCTCAAGTTCAGACTTATGTAAGGAAAAACAAACATTGACCAGGGATCGAGCCTCTGCCTCCACGGGGGCATAATAAAAATCACTTGCATCAATAAACTGGTAGAGTTTCGAGGATTTAGCACGATTCTCTTGATACATAGCGCCTACACCACCCTGTTTTTTAGTCCACTGTAGCGTTTTTAACGCGATATAACAGTTAAATACTGGGGGTGTTGCATACAAAGAGTGGTGTTCTGCTTGTACCCGATAATCAAGCATCGTCGGTAATCTTTCGGAATCTGATTTCTTTAAAAGATCTTTTCTTATGATGACCAGAGTAAGGCCTGCATTAGCTAAATTCTTTTGCGCACCAGCAAAAACCAAGCCGTAATCATTGATATCAATGGGCTCACTCAAGATACACGAAGTCATATCCGCCACAAGAAAGCCTTGATCACATTTCGGAATGAAGGGGATACGCACCCCATTTATGGTTTCATTAGGAGTATAATAAAAATAAGTAGAATCAGCATGCCATTTCCAAGAACTTGGCTCAGGTATTCTTCGGTAACTCTGCTTCTGTTCACTGGCGATAAGATAGGCTTTGCGTAATTTTTGAGCCTCAAGAAATGCCATATGAGACCACATTCCTGTATCCAAATAGCCTGCCTGCTCCTCAGAGTTTAATAAATTCATCGGAATCATGGCAAATTGGGTTCGGGCTGCCCCACCTAGAAACAATACTTCATAGGTTTCAGGAATAGTTAACAATTCCCTTAAACTTTGTTCTGTTTGTGCAAATAACTGCACCACTTCCGGCGTACGATGCCCAATCTCCAGAATGGACATCCCGCTATGCTGCCAATTGAGCAGTTCGGCTTGAGCTTCTAGTAAGACTGGTTCAGGCAGAGCCGCAGGCCCTGCACCAAAGTTATAAGTCCGTTGTGTTCTCATCCTGACTATCCTCCTCGGTATCTATATCTTCAACACCGCCAAGGTCCTCAATTTTTTGCATACCGACTACTTGTTCGCCGGCACTCACATTGATTAAGCGCACACCTTGTGTGTTTCTGCCAATTATAGACAATTCATTTACTTTAAAGCGGACTAAAGTTCCCTTATCTGTAATTAGCATCGCCTCATCGTTATCATTAACTTGGGCAGAGCGCACCACTTTACCGTTACGTTCAGTAACTTGGATTGAAATAACACCCTGACCGCCACGACCTGAGATACGGTACTCTTCAATTGCGGTACGTTTTCCATAGCCATTTGCTGTAGCGGTCAATATGGTGCCATTGGGATGCGCCACAACGAGTGAAATCACTGATTGCTCTTCTTCAATACGTATACCACGGACCCCACGTGCAGTTCTGCCGGTAGGCCGAACTTTATTTTCGTCGAAGCGGATGACTTTGCCTGCATCAGTGAACAGCATGATATCTTTAGTACCATCCGTGATATCAACGCCAACCAGACGATCATTATCATCCAAATCAATCGCAATAATACCGTTCGATCTTGGTCTACTAAATGACTCAAGATGAACCTTTTTCACGGTTCCCTTTTTTGTAGCCATAAAGACATAATACCCTTCCTGATACTGACGAACGGGTAACATCGCATTAATTTCTTCACCTTCCGCTAAAGGAAGAATATTAACAATCGGTCGACCTCGTGAAATGCGGCTCGCTAAAGGAAGTTGATACGCTTTAAGCCAATATAATTTTCCATGATTTGAGAAGCAAAGTAATGTGTCATGAGTACTGGCAATAACCAACCGCGAAACAAAATCTTCGTCTTTAACATTAGTTGCCGACTTTCCTTTTCCTCCACGTCGCTGAGCTTGATAAGCGGAAAGCGGTTGATATTTAACATATCCCTGATGAGAAAGAGTTACGACCACATCTTCTTCGGTAATAAGATCTTCAATCGTTAAGTCTTCTTGTGAGGCAGTAATTTCTGTGCGTCGCTCATCTCCAAACTGTGCTCGTACATCAGTAAACTCATCACGGATTACTTGCATTAAACGCTCAGGAGAGGCCAAAATATCCAACAGATTTTTAATTTCTTTTAACAGCTCTTCAAATTCATTAAGAATTTTATCTTGCTCCAGAGCAGTTAGACGATGTAGTCTTAATTCAAGAATAGCTTGGGCTTGAGCTGAAGACAGACGATACCCGGATTCAGTCATTCCAAATTCTCGAGACAAATCATCTGGACGTGAAGCGTCCGCTCCAGCACGTTCCAGCATTGCTCGCACCATACCTGGCTGCCAGGCTTTAGCTAAAAGAGATTCTTTCGCATCTTGCGGCGTTTGTGATTCTTTAATGAGTGTTATCATCTCATCAATGTTTGCTAAAGCAATACCTAATCCCTCGAGGAGGTGGGCACGAGCTCTCGCCTTTTTCAGTTCAAATAAAGTTCGTCGGGTTACTACTTCACGGCGATGTTTAATAAAGTATTCAAGAATTTCTTTTAAATTCAGCGTTCGCGGTTGCCCTTCGACTAAAGCAACCATATTAATGCCGAATACATTTTGCATTTGGGTATGGGCATAGAGATTATTAAGCACCACATCAGCCACTTCATTACGTTTTAGCTCAATTACGACACGCATCCCTTGTTTATCGGACTCATCTCGTAAACCAGAAATTCCTTCAAGCTTCTTATCGCGTACTAATTCTGCGATGCGCTCAACAAGGCGTGCTTTGTTCACTTGATAGGGTAACTCATGGATAATGATGGCCTGGCGACCTGTATCTTTATCTGTTTCCACTTCAGTTCGTGCACGAATAACCACACGCCCTCTTCCGGTACGATAACCTTGAATAATCCCTGCACGCCCATTGATGATGGCTGCGGTGGGAAAATCGGGCCCTGGTATAATTTCCATGATTTCTTCCAGATCTAACTCTGGATTGTCCACAAGAGCAATGCAGGCATTCATAACTTCCGTTAAATTATGCGGAGGAATATTGGTTGCCATACCTACAGCAATACCCGAAGAGCCATTGATTAATAAATTAGGAATGCGTGAGGGTAGAACAACTGGCGCAAATTCGGTTTCATCGTAGTTGGGGCTGAAATCGACCGTTTCCTTGTCTAAATCCGCCAAGAGAGCGTGGGCCAGTTTTGACATACGTACTTCGGTATAACGCATTGCTGCGGGGGCATCACCATCGACTGAACCAAAGTTGCCCTGACCGTCAACCAGCATATAACGCATGGAGAATGGTTGTGCCATACGCACAATTGTATCATAGACCGCCGTATCACCATGAGGGTGATATTTACCAATGACGTCCCCCACCACACGTGCAGACTTCTTATATGGTTTGTTCCAATCATTGCCTAACTCACTCATTGCAAAGAGTACACGTCGATGCACCGGCTTTAAACCATCGCGCACATCGGGTAAAGCACGACCTACAATAACGCTCATGGCATAATCAAGATAAGATTGCTTTAATTCATCTTCGATGTTTACTGGCATTATTTCTTTAGCAAGATAAACCATAGTTAGGGACTATCCTCAATTGATAATTTTTGCGCTACAGAATATCACACCATAGGGGCTAAATGCATCAAGCTCTGGAAAATATAGATACTGAAATAGAATTAAACAGATCTTTAAATCACCCTTCTAGTCAAAATAAAGAATCTGTTTTTTCTATCGTATATTTTTTTCTGTTAATATTGGCAAATCTCTTCCATAATATCCCTTTAGACTAGTCGTTTAGATAGATTGAATTTGACTGCCTATGTCCGTTTGTATATAGTGCCGAACATGAAAATAGAGGCTTAGAAACAGGAGAAGCAATGACAGATAAAACAGCCAAGCTAAGTATTGAAGGCCATGAGCCTCTAGAATTGCCCATTTATTCACCCACATTAGGGAATGATGTGATCGACATCACACAACTTGGAGCAAGTGGCGTGTTCACTTTTGATCAGGGCTTCGTTTCCACGGCTTCCTGTGAATCAAAAATTACCTATATCGATGGTGATAAAGGAGTACTCCTGTATCGGGGTTATCCAATTGAACAATTGGCTGAGAAAAAAGACTTCCTTGACGTTTGCTTTTTACTTTTAAACGGTGAATTACCAAATGTTCAAGAGAAAAAAGATTTCATTAGCTTAATTAACAACCATACAATGGTACATCAACAAATGTATCAGTTCCTCAATGGTTTCCGCCGCGACGCACATCCGATGGCTATTATGGTTGGTATCGTTGGAGCACTATCCGCTTTTTATCATGACACTATGGATTTAAATAATTCGCATGATCGGTTTATTTCGGCGATACGACTTGTAGCGAAAATGCCAACGCTTGCGGCTATGAGTTATAAATACTCCATTGGGTTACCTTATATGTATCCGCAAAACAAAATGTCTTATGCAGAGAACTTTCTCCACATGATGTTTGGGGTTCCCTCTGAGGACATTACTCCGGATCCGGTACTGGTTAAAGCGATGGATACGATTTTTATCCTTCACGCAGATCATGAACAGAATGCATCTACTTCCACTGTACGGCTTGCCGGATCTACGGGTGCAAATCCATTTGCTTGTATCTCAGCGGGTATTGGCGCGTTATGGGGTCCTGCTCACGGTGGCGCAAACGAAGCATGCTTAAACATGTTACAAGAAATTGGCGATGTGAGCCGTATTAACGAATATATTAAACGTGCTAAAGATAAAAATGATCCGTTCCGATTAATGGGCTTTGGTCATCGAGTTTATAAGAGCTATGATCCCCGAGCTAAAGTAATGCGACAAACGTGTTATGATGTTCTCGAGGCTGTAGGTGCAAAAGACGCACCCCTTTTCAAATTGGCAATGGAATTAGAGTGTATTGCTTTGGAAGATGACTATTTCATCGAAAAGAAACTTTATCCAAACGTCGATTTTTACTCAGGTTTGACGCTTAGTGCGATCGGTATTCCGACCAATATGTTTACCGTTATTTTTGCACTGGCACGTACTGTGGGTTGGATGAGTCATTGGATGGAAATGGTTGCAAGTAAGTCCCGCATTGGAAGACCGCGCCAATTATACACTGGCGAGTTACAACGCAACGTTCCCTAGTTTTTTGGATATAGACGAATACTTATTCGTCTATATCAACTGCTTTTAAGTTTTGCCAACGCCTGTTGCCATCCCTTGTAATCCGCTGCAACCTCAGTTTCATCTCGCACAGGATGATACGTTTGCTCTACTTCCCATACGTTTTGCAGTTGCTCTAAAGAGCTATATGCTTCGATACCCAATGCCGCAAGCATTGCCGCACCTTTTGCCGTAGTTTCAATATCCCGTGGTTTTTGAACCTGAAGTGCGCATTGATCAGCCAAAAACTGTAAGAACCACTGATTTGCGGCCATCCCACCATCCACCCGCAATACGGATAGTTTAAGGTCACTGTCTTCACGCATACAAGCAAGGATCTCGCGTGTTTGATAACATACTCCTTCAAGCGCTGCTCGAGCAAGATGAGCCGGTGTGGTATTAAGTGATAAACCATAGAGCAACGCCCCAGGATGGGAAAGCCAGTGGGGAGCACCTAAGCCTGTGAATGAAGAAATCAGATAGACTCCCTGATTACTTTCGAGGCTACACGCCAGAGTTTCGGTCTCATCTGAGGCGCTGATTACTTCCAACCCATCTCGAAGCCAGCGCACCGTGGTTCCGGCATGATAAATACTTCCTTCAAGTCCATATACCGTCTTTTCTTTAATCCTGTAAGCTATCGTCGTGAGCAATTGGTGACTGGATTGTACTGCTTTCTCACCCGTATTTAGAAGTAAGAATCCGCCCGTCCCATAAGTAGCCTTAATCATGCCATCAGCATAACAACCTTGACCAATGAGGGCAGCATGCTGATCTCCTGCAACACCAACTAAAGGAATATTATGACCTAGCCATTTCTTATCAATGGTACCAAAATGGCGATCGCATGAATAAACTTTAGGTAATATCGATTCAGGAATTTTAAATAATCGTAAAAGTTCTTCATCCCAATGGCCAGTATGAATATTAAAGAGCAGGGTTCTGGAGGCATTGGTATAATCAGTTAAGTGTTCTTGATTTTCTGTTAAGCGCCAGATTAAAAAGCTGTCGATTGTTCCAAAAGCCAATGATCCTTGCTCCGCTAAGGTTTGGACTTCGGGATGATTTTTTAACAACCATTGAAGTTTGGTGGCAGAAAAATAGGGATCAGGCAACAGTCCCGTTTTTTGTTGAATTAGCGTGGCTTGAGATTGCAACGCCTTACACGCATTTAGGGTACGACGATCTTGCCAGACGATGGCTGGTGCAAGGCATTTGCCCGTATTTTTATCCCAAACCACTACAGTCTCTCGTTGATTTGTCAGACCACAACCAAGAATGTGTGCAGCATCAACTTGCGAAGTCACCTCTTTGAGCGCGGTGAGTGTTTTTTGCCAAATTTCCTCTGGATCATGCTCGACCCAACCATTTTGGGGATAATACTGCGTTATGGGGTATTGTCTGCTTGCAACAAGTACACCATTAATCGTATAAAGCATTGCGCGGGTGCTGCTGGTTCCTTGATCAATTGCAAGCAAATATTTCATTATTTCTCCGTGATTTGCATCAAAGACATACTTGTATAAGCTAAACTACATTGTATGATGTCAGTAACTTACATTCTACTGTAAAAAAAGATTTCCGCGGAGAATTCAAAATGGGATCACTGTATGATGTAGTCATAATTGGCGGAGGTATTAATGGCTGCGGTTGTGCTGCTGATGCTGCTATGCGTGGATTATCCGTTCTCTTGGTAGAGAAAGATGATATAGCAAGTAAGACTTCATCAAATAGTACTAAATTAATTCATGGTGGTTTACGTTACTTAGAACAATATCAATTTAAATTAGTTAAAAAGGCATTGGATGAGCGGCAAAAATTATTGCAGTCAGCACCTCATCTAGTACGCCCTCAGGCAATTGTAATGCCTTTTAGACCAAAGATGCGACCTTTTTGGCTTATGCGTTGTGGATTGTTTTTATACGACCATTTGTCACGAAATAACAAACTTCCTCATTGTGAGTCGATAAAAAGAAATAACACCAACTATTTCAATCCCTTAGATAATGCGCTTGAACGAGGATTTATTTTTTATGATGGTATTACGGATGATGCCCGCCTCACTTTGGAAAATGCGCTGCAGGCCAAAAAATACGGCGCAGAAATTCGTAATTATACTCAACTCATCGCAGCAAAAGCAGGAGAACAATACTGGGAATTAACCTTAAGGTCCAAAGACGATGACTACTCGACGGTGCGTGCAAAAACCATCATCAATGCTGCCGGTCCATGGGTTCCTGAATTGGAACAAATTTTAAATACTCCTGTAAGGCAAAAAATTAGCCTGGTCAAAGGAAGCCACATCATCATCCCGCGACTCTATGAAGGAAAACATGCATATTTATTACAACATCCGGATCAGCGTGTAATTTTTGTTATTCCATACCATGGCTTTACCCTTGTCGGTACCACCGATATACCCGTAGAAAATGCCAATAAGATTGCTATTAGTCAGGAGGAAACAGACTATCTATTGGACATAACCAACCAATACTTTAAAACAAAAATTACGTTTCAAGATATTATTCATACCTACTCCGGCGTACGTGCCCTGCTTGCAGATAATGATAAGAAGGCTCAGAAATTAAGTCGGGAATACAGTTATGCAGTAACAACAAAACCGTTACCCGCGGTTACTATCTATAGCGGTAAAATAACCACCTATAGAGTTTTGGCAGAAGAGGTAATTAATCGCTTGCAACCATTCTTTCCACCCCTCATTCCTTCACAAACGGCAACAATTGCTTTACCTGGGGCGGGTATCGATAACCTGACTTACCCAGAATATGTAACCTTGGCACAAAACAAATATTCATGGCTCCCCGAGCTCCTCCTTAATCGCTACCTGAATACTTACGGCACACGCATAGAAACCATACTGGCATCATGCTCGGATATGCCAAGCCTGGGTAAGAATTTTGGAGCGGGGCTTTATCAGGTTGAGGTCGATTTCTTAATCAAATTTGAATGGGCACAAACCGCAGAGGATATTCTTTATCGGCGAACTAAATTGGGCTTTAAAATGAAAGAGTCCGATAAGCAAAAACTCACTCAGTATTTAAAACCCTCCAGATTCAAGGCGCATCATCCTGTTCAAATTGAGCCTTTATTGCCGTAACATCGGCAGCAAGTGCCTGCTCAACTAGCTCGTTTAAAGTGGATGCAGGCATGCTACCGGCATTGGAATAGATCACTATTCCCTCTTTAAAGACCATTAAATGAGGTATGGAACGGATTTCAAATAAGTCAGCTAATTCTTGTTCTGCTTCAATATTTACTTTAACAAATTTAACCGAAGGATATTTATCAGCCACTTGTTCATAAATGACCGAAAATTGTTTACAGGGAGCGCACCAATCAGCCCAAAAATCGACAAAGATGATTTCGTTGTCATTGATGAGCGCTTCGAAATCTTTGCTGCTTATGTTCTCACTGGGCATGATTCTTCCCTAGTTTCTATTGATTGAATAATCTTGTGAAAAACATCATCTACATCTCCGGTTCCTGAGATGGTGTGGAACTGTGGCGCATTAATATCATCACTGCGAGACCAGTTTTTATAGTAATCAACTAAGGGCGCTGTTTGCTGCCGATAGATTTCTAATCGTTTTTTAACCGTTTCCTCTTTATCATCTTCACGTTGAATTAAAGGCTGCCCAGTTAAATCGTCAAGACCATCCTGTTTTGGCGGTTGGTATAAAATATGATAAACACGGCCCGAGGGTTGATGGATGCGCCGACCACTTATTCGCCTAATAATTTCTTCATCATCCACCGCGATTTCGATAACATGGTCCAGATGGATTCCTGCTTGTTTTAATGCATCAGCTTGGACGATGGTTCTTGGAAAGCCATCAAATAAAAATCCATTCTTGCAATCATCATTTTTTAATCGTTCTTTAACTAAGCCGATGATGATTTCATCAGATACAAGGCCACCTGCTTCCATAATTTTTTTGGCGCTTAAACCTAAAGCGCTCCCTTCAGCAATGGCTGCACGTAACATATCACCTGTAGAAATTTGGGGGATGTTATAACGTTGTATCAAGCGCAAAGCTTGTGTGCCTTTGCCTGCGCCCGGTCCACCCAAAAGCATTAATCGCATTAAAAACTCCTTACGTATCCTCAATCAATCTTCTGAGTATACATTACTTTTTTAGTTTATAAATAAATAGTATGAGAGATTTATTCTTGTTACTGCATCTCTTTTAAAACCACGAACTACGCTCCAGTGAGGCTTTACAAGCAGCTAATTGAATCGCATAGAGTTGTGAGCGTGCTTTTACTTTACGCGCAACAGGTGGCAACCAAGGTTTACGCAAATAGGTTTTACGCATGTAGCCGCCAACCCCTTCATGGTAGGCAAGATAAAGGGGATAGGCATCATGGCGATCGATGCCTGCACGACGATGCGCAAGGTTGGCATACCATCCAATAAAATCAACGCCATCAGCAAAACTGTGGCGAGATGAGAATAAACCGCCATTAGATTGTAGGTATTCTTTCCATGTCCCATTTAATGCTTGGGCATATCCAGTGGCAGAAGTCGGCCGTGTCCACGGTATGAAGCCTAACATTTTTGCACGTGGAGGGCGCGCGTGGGAATTAAATTTCGACTCCTGATGAATGATGGCCATTTGCACCGGTACCGGTACTTTCCATCGACGCTCCACATCCTTGGCATGATGATACCATTTAGGATACTCACGAAAAATGGTACAGACATTATTGAGATCTGAATGTGGTCGGGTGACACATCCGCTTATAAAATAAATACTTAAGATGAATAAAAGCAGCTTAAAGCATTTATTTTGTAATCTGGTATTCATAGGGATGTTCGATGGTAAAAGCGCTATCTTATCAAATTAAGTCTGCGGGATCTATTCATAGCGATAGCCCTAACTTAGGAAAAGTAGGCTATCTGCAATAGAGCTTAAATTAGAAATATCGGGTATTGCGTGATTCCAGCGCTCCATTTCGTCTTCTTTCATAAACTGTCCTCGTAGTTCAGAAGAAACTTTTTTTCTTAAAATTCCGTAACTAATTTTAGATGCGGCAATATTCTGCTAACTCAGCGATTATCCTCGTTGAGCGAGTAATTTATTAATTCATTATATTCTCAATCATTAGCTTTTAATTTTAGAAGCTTAGCCTGAGCACTTGAATCAATTTATTTTCGTCATCTCGAGTCATAGGTAAGGGAACTCTTTGCTGTGGCATAATGCGCGCAAGTGCTCCTAGAATTCACAGAAATGTATCGGTCGACTCAGTTAACAGTGCGTGCTATACGCTGCAGATCCTCACTTCATTCGGGATAATAAGACGTATCGGAAATTATCCGCACATCTGGGATGACGGAGTATAAGCAATTTATTGCAGTAACGCGCAATGATACCGCAATAAATCGCAAACGATGAGTATATACTTGAAGGAAATACTAAAAGTTAACCATCTCTGAAGGTTTGATTGAAAGCAAATGTCCCATTTTTTCCTTCTTCGTTTGGAGATAACGTAAACTTTCACCTGTTGGCTCAACTTCGAGCGCAACACGCTCTGCGACTTTTATCCCGTAACGCTCTAAAGCGTCAATCTTTGCGGGATTATTGGTCAATAAGCGAATGGTTTCAATCCCATAATATTTTAGCATTTGATAAGCAATGTCATAATTACGCTTATCACTAGGTAAACCAAGCTTATGATTGGCATCAACTGTATCCATGCCCATTTCTTGAAGTGCATATGCTCGCAGTTTATTCGCCAAGCCGATACCGCGCCCCTCTTGCCTTAAATAAATGAGAACCCCTCCTTCAGCAGAAAGCAGCGCTAAAGACTGTTCCAATTGCTTACCACAATCACATTTACACGAACCCAGCACATCGCCAGTTAAACATTCTGAATGAATGCGTACTAAAGGCAATTGATTGGCAAAGCGTGGTGATTTTACTAAGGCAAAGTGCTCAGCGGTATCGAGTTCATTTGAAAATACGGTCATAGTAAAGTCACCTTTACCCTGAATCGGTAGCCGGGATGTCGCCTCATTGTGTACTAAGTGCTCATGCTTAATGCGATATTCGATCAAATCTTTAATGGTGACCAAGGGAATATCGTGTTTTCTGGAAAAAGCGACCAAATCATCAAAACGACTCATGGTACCATCTTCATTCATTATTTCACAGATAACTGCGGCAGGTCTTAAACCTGCTAACTTTGATAAATCAACGCTGCCTTCAGTTTGACCAGGTCGCTCCAGCACCCCTTTTTTTCGGGCCCGTAATGGGAAAATATGTCCAGGTGAAATAATGTCGGAAGGTTTTGCCTCTGGGTGGATAGCTGTTTGAATGGTATGTGCCCGATCATAGGCTGAAATACCGGTAGAAACACCTTCAGCTGCCTCGATTGAAACGGTAAATGCAGTTCCATAAGGAGATTTATTGTTGGAAGCCATCATCGGGAGCTGAAGTTTATCGATCATCTCTTCAGCCATCGATAAGCAAATTAACCCACAACCATGACGGGACATAAAATTTATGACCTCAGGCGTTGCATACTCCGCAGCGATAATTAGGTCACCCTCATTTTCCCGATCTTCATCATCAATTAAAATCACCATATTTCCGGCTTTGATTCTAACAATGGCCTCTTCAATTGTTGCTAATGAATGTTTCATCTTGCGACCTCGTGTAATGCAGAGCAATTTCTGTGATTCCAGTCAATACAGGCTATTATATTATCTTCCATAGCCTGCCAGGAAATGCGATGAGCACCTGTAAACAAGTCTTCCTGTTGATAGGCTGAAATTGCCCCCTCCCCCAAAATTTGCGGGACTATATATAAATAGGTTCGGTGAACCAACTTGGCTTTATGGAGCGCGCTAAATAGACTGCCCCCTGCTTCTATCCAAACATCATGGTAACCTGTCTGCCCTAAATGATGGAGTATCTTCACCAAATCCAAATATCCGTCAAGTTGGTTTACTTGATGGAAGGTACTATTTGGATAATTTATCATGTGCCCATGCGCATGATAAATGTGACATTGGCGCGCTGTAGTAAAAATACGTGCGTCTGGCTTTAATGTAAGCCTTGTATCCAGGATAGCAATTGGCTTGGATGTAATCTCATTGTCTAGACGAACATTCATTTGTGGATTATCACTGTTCACCGTTCTGGCAGTGGTCAGTAATACATCCGCTTGAGCACGATGTTCATGGGTGAACTTCTCGCATAGCGAGTTTGATAAGTGCACACGTCTATTAGTATAACCGATTTTCCCATCGAGAGACTGAGCCATTTTAACGGTAACCCAAGGTTTTTTAAACTGGGTCCAGTAAGCATAGCTTACATAAAACGCATCAATTTCAGGCAAGGGATGATGTAAAACACGAATTCCGTCTGCCTGTAACCGCTGGGTTGAATTGTTTTTAGCAACAATAGGATTTGGATCCGCATAAGCATAAATAACTTCTGATATTCCTCCATGCGCACGAATTGCATCCACGCAAGGAGGAGTTCTTCCCCAGTGATTGCAAGGTTCCAAGGTAACATATAAACTGATGTTGGTTTGATTGGGAATTTGCTCCAACAACAATTGTTCGGCATGAGCAGTACCTGCTCCCCGATGATAACTCTGTGCTATAATGGTTCCATTCTGCACCGCAACAGCGCCGACACTGGGATTGGGAGCGCAAATACCTCGTCCCATTTGGGCTTGAGCCAAAGCTGCGAGCAGGAATTTTTTGTGCATTACGTTAATTACCTTTTAATTCGTTACTATGATAACAAATTATTCAATTTTTGAGTAGCCTCATGATTAAACTAACGATTCGCCATGTACTTAGCTTTATCCTCTCAAGCTCAATAATTAATGCGGCTCAAGCTGAATCGTTATCCCCCTATTCTACCAGTGAATTAGAACAACTGGAAAAGGAATTCGTCCAACAAATTAATCTTTCCGATAGTGTTGAACGTAACCCTTTGGCAAAAGAGTATATAAATCGGGTTGGAAAAAACCTTGCCCGGCAGGGTCATATCCGTAGTCCTGATTTTTTTATTGTGAAATCCAATGAGATTAATGCCTTTGCAGGTCCTGGAGGTCATATTGGTATCAACACGCAACTAATCCTTACCACCAGTAATGAGAGCGAACTTGCAGGAGTCATGGCCCATGAGATTGCGCACGTGCGCCTGCATCACTTATACAGCGCAATCGAACATCAACGGCAAATGCGTATTCCCATGTTGGCCTCGCTGCTCGCCTCAATCGCCCTGGGTGCAATCAACCCCACAGTAGGTATGGGGGCGATGATGGGGTCGCTTTCTGGCTTTTCGCAAGAAAACATAAACTTTACGCGTTCTAAGGAAAAAGAAGCAGATAGAATTGGCATTGATATGCTAATAAAGGCTGGGTATCAGCCTGAGGGCATGGCAGCTTTTTTTCGTAAAATGCTCGAAAATTCACGCTACTACTATACTGCAAATGTACCCGCCATTATTCGCACCCACCCGCTCGATACCGATCGGATCGCTGAAGCAGAAAACCGTACCGCTCATTTGTCCAAGAAAACGTATCAAAACTCTATAGACTATGCATTGGTTAAAGAAATAATTCGCACAGATGTGGCAGGTGATCCTAAGAGTATAATTGATTATTACCAGTATCAATGCCCAAAAGTCAGTCCAAAATATGCATGCCAATACGGCCTTGCATTGGCATCAATTAATAACAACAGCTTCCAGCGCGCAAAAATGTTGCTCACCTCATTACTCGAGCAGGAGAGTAATCTTTATTATCAAATTGCGCTGGCGCAAGCTGAATCCGGTTTATCAGAACATCAAGCAGCCATTGCACGCATGAAAGAGCTTGAGAAAAATTATCCGCAAAACTATGCCGTATTGATGAGTAATGCGCAAATCCTTCTTGCAGCGAGCGAGTACGAACAAGCAAGTAGAACATTACTTAAGGGCAGTCGTATTTATAAAAGCGATTTACCTTTATGTCGCGATTTAGCACGTGCCCAGGCAAAAACGGGAAAAAAAGCATTTGCCTACTTCACTCAAGCGCAATGCTTAATGCTTGAGGGACAAAAACGTGCGGCAGTAGCACAACTCAAAGTGGCGCGCACATTAGCACAAAAAGATGATTATCTTTTGGCAAGAATTTCCGCAAAACTTGAAGAAATCACGAATTAAGAATAAGCGCAGCTCATAACGATCCTGAAATTTAAACTTAGAAAAAGTTGGTCATAAAAAATAAGTCTATACTCAAAGATTGCTTTTATAGTCAAGGATCGACCATGAGTTCTCTTAAGGAAGAGTTTTTAAGCTATATGAAAAACCCCCCTTTCCCGTGTATTGGAGCTAAAGCGGCACTTAAGAAGAATGGCTTATCCGTGGTTGTGGCAAAAGATCTCAATTCACCAGACGAAGATGTGGATTTACTGGTTTCAATCTACCGATTTATCAGTCTATGGAAAAGAAATAAAAGAATATTAAGAAGCTTCGTCATTATATTCGAAAGCCCTCTCGGAAACTCAGAAATTGAATTTGAACAAAATCTCTGGGCGTTCCTACAAAGACTGCACCACCTGGATAAAGAAATTTATCATTGGGATGAACAAGTTAATGCGGATGTAACCAATCCTCATTTTAGCTTTAGCCTTGGCCAGATGAGTTTTTTCATTATAGGACTTCATCCACACAGTTCGCGCAAAGCACGTCAATTTACTCGACCCACACTGGTATTTAATCTTCATGAACAATTTGAGCAGTTACGAACACAAGGAAAATTTTCACCCATGCAATCGAAGATTAGAGAGCGTGATATTTCCTACTCAGGCTCAATAAATCCTATGCTTGAAAATTTTGGAGAAAAGTCAGAAGCTTATCAATACAGTGGCAGACAAATTCAAAAAGAGACTTCGATACCCTTTAAAAGGGAAAATGTGAGCGAACTTCCATGGCAGGAGATACCCCCCTGTTCCGGCATTGCTTCCTTAAAAAAAGGTCAATTACTGGTGGTTAAGGACAAATTAGGCAGTCAGGTAGCTGATTTGTTTTGCTTTGCAAAAGATAATCATGACGAGTTTTTCTCATCAGGAAAGTCGATTGACTATAACCAAAAAATATATTTTTCTGTTGAAGATCATTTATTCTCTAATGAAAGCAATATTATGCTCAGCATTATCCATGATGATGTAAGAAGGCATGATGTACTTTTTGCCCCATGCAGTAGAGAAACTTTTCACATTATCTACGGCGAAACGGAGCAAAAAACAGGATGCTTTGAACACCTGGCACAGGCATTTGCACCTTATCAATTTCCTAAAACCCAAATAACCACCACCTTTAATATTTTTATGCATACAACACTAACCCCTAAAGGTAAAGCGCGGGTCAAACCGCCATTAAGCAAAGCCGGAGATAAAATTATTTTTAGAAGTCATATGGATTTGATCGTAGGATTAACCGCATGCTCTGCTCCTGAATCGAATAATTTCTCCCTAAAACCCATTCAATATAAAATTATTTGAAGAGTGATGCGCAGCGACAAGTCATTCAAAAATCCAAAACTATTAAGGATGATTCAACCTCGAATCATCCCCGAGTGCTGTGCAGTTCCGGAAACTACGTACCTATAAATATTGTGTGAAGCTAGATAAAATTTTAGATTCAATTAATCGCGAAAATTTTCATATTGCAAGGGAATTTTAATCTCCGATTTTTTAAGTAGCGCAATAGCCTCTTGTAAATCATCTCTTTTCTTACCGGTGACGCGAACTTTATCACCTTGTATTGAGGCTTGAACCTTCATTTTTGCATCTTTAAGTACTTTAATAATCTCTTTAGCGGTAGGCTGATCAATGCCTTGTTTGAAGGTTAGATTATAAGAGAAATATTTTCCGCTATGTACAGGCTCATCTTCAATATCAACTCCAGAGGCATCTACATTGCGTTTAGAACAGTGGGTGCGAAATAAATCTTCAAGCTGTTTAACCTGGAAATCAGATTCGGCGCGTAAGGTAACGGTCAAATCTTTTAGTTCTATGCTTGAATCCACGCCTCGAAAATCGAAACGTGTACTCATTTCTCTGGCTGCATTATCTACAGCGTTACGAAGTTCAACCTGATTAATTTCTGAAACGATATCAAAAGATGGCATTTTGATCCCACATTAATGAAAAGATCAAATGTATCAAAAAATATCTCGTTCAACAAATGTTCACCTTAAATTTGTGACTACGATTCCAGAAAAGTAAACTTGATACAATAAAAATAACCCAATAATGAGCATTATAAATGCAACGGCTGATAATAACTCGGGGCGTGCGATGAATTTATTTGCAACCAGATGCACCGCCTCCGGATAGAAAAGGCGAAGAATACCACCTATTAGTACCAACCATGATAGTAAGGTCACGACTATTGGCCAACCTAATGTCCAATTGTTATAAGCTGTGATAAGTACTAATCCAATGATTAAGTTCACCACGCCTATGAGGAGCAAAATACTGGGCTGAGTTAAAATCTCACCAATACTTACCAATAAATACTTGCGCCTTAACAAGACATAGCTGCTCATTATAACTAAATACCATCCCATAATAGTCGCTAAAAAAAGCAATGTAGTCACTTTTATTCTCCCTGATTTATTGCGAAATACGCTCTTTAAATTTTAGCTCAGCAAGAACCAATAACTGTACAAAAAATTGACAATCAATCAATTGAAATACTAAAATTAGAATTAGAAGGCGATCGAGGATCTCGAAAATGAATGAGCAATACACTGCTGCAGTATACTGTGGCCATGAGCAGATAGCAAAGCAGGAGGGAAAAGATGTAGATGCTCTTTACACTTGGATGCTAACTCAAGTAAACGGACATTTTGGTGATATTCATGGAACTATAGTAGAGAACAGCACTCAGAAAACGGTCCGTACTTTTCGTAAAAGTGCCATCGAATAACTGCTGATGGCAATTGGTTATCAGCAAATCAATAATTCATAACTACTTGTTCTTCCCCCATTAATTGACGTAGCTGGGTAAGACATTCATCGGTGGGATGGATTCGAAATTGAGGGTCAATATTTAATTTAACCTTGGCCTGCTGGTTTTTATAAAGAAGCTGTACCGCACATGCTCCCGCATTGGCTTTTAATAAGGCTTTTAGGGTAGAAAATAACGATTGTTGGTCATTATTCAGGCGGATTTCTACACATCGAGCAAATTTTAACCTCGCTGAAGCAATATCATAAATCTGTGTTGCAGATAACTTAACACCCCCGCTGAAATCATCATGAGCCACCTCTCCTTCAATAATTAACAAATCTCCGGTATTAATTGCAGATTGGAAGGAATCAAAAACTTCTGAAAAAACGACGATATCGATACGTGATGTTGCATCATCCAAGCCGATAATAACCAGTCGCTTTCCTCTCTTCGTGATTATTTTACGTACCCCAGTAACTTGACCGCAGACTGAAGCCTTTTTATGGGTGGAGGGATTGAGTTGGCTTATTGGTATGCAAAACTCTTTAAATTCTCGCCGATATTGATCGGCTGGATGACCCGTTAAGTAAAAACCAAGAACTTCGCGCTCACCTTCTAAACGCTGCGCCTCAGTCCAGGGCTTACACGAAACATAATCCTGCGATTGGGCGTTATCCTCCAATATGGTGAACAAATCGAATTGGCCTGAGCTTTGATTTTGATGCTCCTTTTCCGCCACTTTCAATGCTTTATCTATAGAAGCGACCAAGACCGAACGTTCGATATGCCACTCATCGAAAGCACCGCTTTTAATCAATGCTTCCAGTACGCGACGATTGACCTTTCGCAAATCCAGGCGCTGGCAAAAATCGAATAAATCTTTAAATGCCCCTCCTTCATTTCGAGCATCGGTTATACACTCAATCGCATTTTCACCTACTCCTTTAATCGCCCCTAAACCATAAATAATCGTTTGCTCTTCGTTAACCGTAAATTGATACATTGATTTATTAATCGAGGGTGGCGAAACAGTTAGATTCATGTTGGCACATTCATCGATAAAATTTACAACCTTATCAGTGTTATCCATATCTGAGGACATCACCGCCGCCATGAATGCAGCAGGGTAATGAGCTTTTAACCAGGCCGTCTGGTAAGCTACCAAGGCATAGGCTGCCGAGTGTGATTTGTTAAAACCATATCCAGCAAATTTTTCCATCAAATCGAAAATGTATGTGGCAACTTGTTCCTCAACTCCACGGGCAACGGCGCCCTTTGTGAAAATTTCACGTTGCTTTGCCATTTCTTCCGGTTTCTTTTTCCCCATGGCTCGACGTAAGAGATCGGCACCGCCCAAGGTATAATTGGCAAGAACCTGAGCAATCTGCATGACCTGTTCCTGATACAGGATCACCCCATAAGTCGGTTTGAGAATCGGTTCCAGGTCAGGATGTGGATAATCAACAGCAGCGCGACCATGTTTTCGGTCAATAAAGTCATCAACCATCCCTGATTGCAATGGACCCGGCCGAAATAAAGCCACCAAAGCGATAATATCTTCAAAACAATCGGGTTGCAGACGACCGATGAGCTCTTTCATTCCGCGTGACTCGAGCTGAAAAACGGCAGTCGTTTTACACGCTTTTAATAATTCAAAGGAAGCAGAGTCATCGGTAGGTATTTGACTAATGTCGATTAATTGTAAACCTGCTTCTTTTTTCTGACGATTAATGATTGCGAGCGCCCAGTCAATTATTGTGAGCGTACGTAAACCCAAAAAGTCAAACTTTACCAGCCCTGCAGCTTCAACATCATCTTTGTCAAATTGGCTAACGATTTGATTAGAACCCTCTTCACAGTAAATAGCGGTAAAGTCTGTGAGTAACGAGGGCGCAATCACTACACCACCTGCGTGTTTTCCAGCATTGCGAGTAATCCCCTCGAGTTTTAATGCCAAATCAATTAATTCTCTAACCTCTTCTTCTTCCTCATACTTTCGGCCCAGCTCTGGTTCCTGCTCCATCGCTTTGCTTAAAGTCATACCAATTTCAAAAGGAATTAATTTGGCTAACTTATCGACAAATCCATAGGGATGCCCGAGCACCCGCCCAACATCACGCACTACGGCTTTTGCCGCCATGGTACCAAAAGTGATAATTTGGGATACACTTTGACGTCCATATTTCTCAGCAACATAGTCAATAACGCGATCACGTCCCTCCATGCAGAAATCGATATCAAAGTCGGGCATGGATACCCGCTCTGGGTTCAAAAAGCGTTCGAATAGAAGTTCGTATTCTAGTGGATCTAAATCGGTAATTTTTAACGCATAAGCAACCAGAGAACCCGCACCCGATCCACGACCAGGGCCTACTGGTACGCCATTATTTTTTGCCCATTGAATAAAATCAGCTACGATAAGGAAATAACCAGCAAATCCCATATTGTTGATTACATCAAGCTCAATTTTCAAACGGGTATCATATTCTTGGCGATGCTCACGAAGCTCTTCAAGTCCTTTATCGCGAAAAATATGTAATAGACGCTCTTCTAAACCTTGCGCGGAGAGATACGACAGATATTGTTCAACAGTTGAACCCTCAGGAATTGGGAACTTAGGTAAGAAATTATTTCCCAAATTGAGTTTAACCGTACATCGCTTACTGATCTCAACGGTGTTATTAATGGCAGAAGGCAAATCAGCAAATAAGGCTTCCATTTCTTCTGCTGAGCGTAAATATTGCTGCGCAGTATATTTTTGCTCTCTTCTGGGGTCTGCTAAAGTCAATCCATCATGAATGCATACTCGGGCTTCATGCGCTTCAAAATCATCCTTGTCTAAAAAGCAAACATCATTAGTCGCCACTATGGGTAGTTGAAGCTCTTCGGCAAGCTTGATTATTCTTTCATTGTAGATATTTTCATCAGGGCGTCCAGTGCGCTGAATCTCGAGGTAAAAACGTTTAGGAAAAAGAGCATTCCATTGGGTCGCTCTTAACTTTGCTAATTCCCAATCATTTGCGAGTAAGGCTTGACCAATATCCCCAGTATACCCCCCAGAAAGCGCGATTAATCCATCTGCATAGTTTTCAATCCAGGATAATTGCACTCGAGGTTGCCCCTGGTATTGGCCCTCCTGATAAGCTTTTGAAACCAGGCAAGTTAAGTTTCTATAACCCGCGTTATTCATGCACAGCAATACTAGTGAGAAAATACGCTCAGGATGTTCAGGATCATGACAAGGAAGATCGCTCCCAATGATGGGTTTTATTCCGGCATCCACAGCGGCTTTATAAACTTTAACTGCTGCAAATAAATTACAGTAGTCGGTGACAGCGACTGCGGACATCTGACGCGCAGGTAAAGCCTTCATTAAGGGCTTGACCCGGGTTAATCCGTTTACTAAAGAAAATTCCGTATGGACGCGTAAATGGACAAATCGCTGTTGCATAAAGGTTCTTTTTAAAAAAGTTTAGGTGCACTTTACCTAATTTGACGCTAAGAATCCAGCTGCAAAATTGCCCATTAGTATCGGGGATCGAAAGCATCTCGGACTGCATCTGCGAAAATATTCATTGCAAGTACAAGTAAGAACATGAGTGCAAACGCTGCGGTCATCGGCCACCAAACGACAGGGTCTCTTGCCAGCTCCAAACGTGCGCTGTTGATCATATTTCCCCAGCTAATGGTCATAGGTGATACACCCGCCCCTACATAAGATAGTAGCGCCTCAGCCATAACTAAAAAACTGAAGTCCAAAACCAGGGTAATGACGACAATGTGCATCACATTGGGTAGTAAATGTCGCCGTACGATCGTAAACCAGCTTGACCCCAGAGATTTAGCCGCCATCACAAAATCAACCTCACGCAATTTTAGTGCTTCAGCTCGTAGTAATCGACACAAACTTGACCAGCTCGTGACCCCAAGGATAAAGCATAGGGACAAAAGGCGAGCATCCGCGCTTTGCGCTAACGTTGTAAATAATTGCGGATGGTTTGCGATAAATGTTTGTAAGGATAAAACAGAAGCGGTAATCAGTAAGACTCCGGGAATAGAACTTAATGTCGTATAGACATATTGAATCACATCATCTATAAATCCACCAAAATATCCTGCGATGATACCTAATAGAAGCGCAAAAGGAAGCATAAACAGTGTAGTTAATGTACCAATAATCAGGCCTGTTCGCACGCTTTTGACTGTATAAAAAAATATGTCTTGCCCAATTTGGCCCGTGCCTAATATATGCAAACCTCGTGATAAATCAAATGCCAACACCGTAATAAAGGTAAGTGCTCCCAACGTTAACCAGGCACTAAGTAAGGGCGCGTAATGAATTTTTCGGTCATCACGACGTCCCAGATGCCGCCATGCTATCCATACTAAAACTTGCATTAATAATATCAGACTGCTGGCGAGCGTAGCATGCTCGATAGAGTGATTAATTAATCGCCATCTATCGGCTGAATTTTTGATCCAGGGTGCTGGATAAACCAGTAAAGGATAAACTTGCTGCAGGACACCATTTACAGCAACTGTATCGGTAACAAATTGATGTAATGCCAACGGAGCCGAATATGTTTTTTCCTGAAAGGCTCCTAATGGATATAAAAAATGATCAAGAAGCGTATTATTAGGTGCAGCAGTTTTATTATTAATTGTAAGATGAATGGAATCTAGTACACCGATAGTTAAGAAAAAAAGCAGAACAATAAAAGCACTTACAGCGAATGGTCGGCGAAAAATTTTTACTAGACGCCAGCGCACATGCGCTTTACGAAGACTCCATAGAATAAAACCAAAAAAAATGACCAATATGGCCAGAAACAAGGTGTCTGTCCATAAGTACCCAACATCTTCCATCTAAGAGAATCTCACTCGGGGATCGACAATGATGTATGAAAAATCCGTTAAAATTAGCCCAATAATATACAGGATTGAACCTAAAAATACCATGGCTCGCACAATGGCAAAATCTTGTTGTTGAATCGCATCGATGATGTAACTTCCAAGTCCTGGGATACCGAAAAAAGATTCCAAAACCAAACTACCCATAAATAATGAGGGAATGAGTACCACAATGCCGGTAAGGATGGGAAGTAATGTATTTCGCAAAACATGCTTAAAAAGAACCACGCGCTCGGAAAGACCTTTAGCACGGGCAGTTTTTACATAATCCTTAGCCATTTCTTCCAGAAAAAGGGCTCGGTACCATCGTCCACCTGCGCCTAAACTCCCCAAAACAGCCACAGCAATCGGAAGTATGACAAATTTCAAAGCATAAATACCACTATCGTAGCCTGAAATCGGCACGAGCCGCAAAATTTTACCGAATAAAAACTGCCCTCCGATGATATAAAACAAGCTTGAAATCGACATGAGAATAATGCACAGAATGATGCCGCCAACATCCAGATACGAATCACGAAAAAAAGCCATAAGCATGGCAATAAAAATATTCACAATAATTTCAATAAAAAGAATTGGCAGTGCAATAGCCAAACTTGGCCACATGCGAAATTGGATGTCCTCGCTAATGTCGCGACCCGCATCAGAAATACCAAAATCGAAAGTAAAAAGTTTCAACGATTTTTGAAAAAAAAGCGTTTGAGTCCAGGCGCCCATATTCGATTTTTTTTCATTATAAAAGAGGGGCAAATCATAACCGTGCGCCACTTTCCAGTCTTCAATAACTTTTTGCTGTAGATGCTTTTGTCCTAAATGCATACGCGCAATATCATCTGGACTATTCACCATAAAAAAAAGCACAAAAGTTATTAAGTTAATCCCAAACAGTATGGGTACCGCATAAAGCAAGCGTCTTAAAAAATAAAAAATCATGATAAATCGTCCCTCGAAGCAGGCTTATTTTCTTTGCGTCTATAAGAAATCAATACAGGTACCAACAACATGAGCAGGAACAGTAGCAAAGCACCTAAAGGCCATAACAGCGGTTGATTCCATTGGGTTCTTAATTGTGCACGCATGTTTACATCAACAGACACATATTTCAAATTTGCCAGATAAATGGGATTTGCTTTTATCATCGATTTCCACTGATGGGCTAAAGTGAAGTTTTCGGTATGGATGCCCCACACCCATGGCGAATCGCGTAAGACAATCGCTTGCATCTGGTTAATCAATCCTTGACGCAAGTTATCATTCGGACGGTTTTTCATTAAATTGAACAAACGATCAAATTCTGGATTGCGGTAATTCGTCGCATTTTCCCCTCCATATTTCACTTTACCGTTGGCACCATAGAGCTGAAAAAGAAAATTTTCCGGATCAGGATAATCGGCAATCCACCCCCAACTGAAAATTTGGGTGTTACCGGCACGTACTTTCTCCTGGAAGCGATTGTATAAGGTGGCCCGAACATTCAAATCAATCCCTAACTGTGCAAATTGTTTACGCATCCAATCTAATAAGCCTTTTTCTTCCGGGCTGCCTGTAGTTGCAACATCGTAATGCAAAATAAGTGGTTTCCCAGTTTTTGGATCAATCCCTTGAGGATAACCTGCGATGCTGAGTAATTGCTTAGCTTTTGCTAAAGGTTTACGCACCGCTTGCCCTTGAACCCAGTCATAAACGTAAGGATTCATACCGGAAGCACCTTCCTCACGCCCAAAGATTCCAGGTGGTATCGGTCCTTGTGCTGCGATGCCGCGACCATTGGAAAAAATTGCAATGTATTCCTCATAATTAATTGCAATCGATATAGCCTGTCGTAAAGCACGTGCTTTAGCACTGTATCCACCCACAACGGGATCCAGCATATTAAATCCCAGATAATAAACACTGGGTTCCAAGGTTTGTGTGAGGTAGATCTTTTTATGCTTCATCTCAGAAGTCAATGTTACCTCACCTTTATGATTTATCCTTATGGCCTGATCAAAACTGTCGTTTGTAATTGCAGAATCATCATAATAACCCTGTAAAAATTTATTCCAACGCGGAATAGATTCTTTTTCAAGGGTATACACAGCCTTATCGATTAGAGGCAAGCGCTTACCCGCATTTTTTGCGAACTGTTCATGACCGCTTGCACTTGGTGTCGGAAAATACTCCTCTCGATAGTTGGGATTTTTTGTTAAAACCATCCGCTGATTCGGATTATTCTCGGCCAAGGTAAAGGGTCCCGTGCCGACTGGATACCAACTTAGGGTGAGATTTCTATCACTAAATCCTGGTTGATTATAAAAACAATCAACCTCCCAAGGAAGTGGGGAAAAAAAAGGCATTGCCAGCCAAAATAAAAACTGGCTATAAGGTTTTTTGAGCGTAATTTCAAAGTGATAATCATCCAATTTCCGGATGCCCTTAATAGGATACTCACGCAAATCAATATAGCCGGATTTCCTAGGAAGTAACGCACCGTACTCTTTAAAACCTAAAATATAATCACTCATAAGGCCATATATGGGTGAACTCAGTAAAGGATTCGCCAAGCGCTTGATTTGATAGATATAGTCATCACTAACAAGCTCGCGAGTGCCAGTGTGTTTAAAGTCAGACAAGCGTCTGACTCCATGATCTTCAATGTAACCATCGGGTAGATTTAAATAGCGATAATCACCTGATGCTGTGCGAGCAAAAGCGGGATGAGGTTGATAGTAAATCCCTGGACGAATACTAATTGTATAAACTGAATAGGCATCATCGCGTGCATTCACCAGGGGCTCACTCTGTGCATTGGTATAGCGAATCGTCGGAATTTTTTCTGCAGTAACCGGAATCAACTGGTAAGGACGTTGATAGTAATCATAACCCAGCAGGGGTTCATAGATTTGCGCCAGGAATTGATATTCATTTGCTGAGTAGGATAAAGCCGGATCTAATGTCTTAGGCTGCTCTGTAAATGAAGCATAATAGATGTTTTTAAGACGATCTTGTCGCGGATAAGGGTCATTAAATACCCAGGCAGCAAGTGAATTTGTTTGCATGAGTAGAAATAAACAAAATAAAAACCTCATCCCTGACATGAAGACCCTCTTACACGATTAACATCTCAAGAAATTGCTCTTCAGTCAGCACCGGCACCCCTAATTCCAGTGCCCTATCAAGTTTTGAGCCTGCTTCTGTGCCCGCAAGAACAAAATGAGTTTTTACCGAAACACTGCCACTGACCTTCGCACCTAAAGCTAAAAGTTTTGCTTTTGCGTCTTCACGACTCATAGAACTTAAAGTTCCCGTTAAGACCACCGTTTTACCAAAAAATGGATTGTGTTCGTTAACCACTTTTTTCACATGTTTTGGCCAATGAACACCTAAATGAAGCAACTGCTTAATGATTTCCAAATTATGTTCTTGTGCAAAAAAATGCACAACATTAGCAGCGGCAACTGGGCCGATATCGCTCAGAGTCATGAGTTCCTCAAAGGTTGCCTTTTCAATAGCCTCAATATCACCAAAATAATCTGCCAGAACCCTTGCTCCTGCTTCACCGATTTCGCGAATACCCAAAGCATAAAGGAAACGATTAAAGGTGGTTTTTTTACTTTGCTCAAGCGATTGCAACAAATTTTGTGCAGATTTCGTCCCCATTCGCGGTAACGCACTCAGCACATCAATATTGAGAGTATATAAATCGGGCAGATGACGAACCAAACCCTCGTCAACGAGTTGCTCAATCAACATCGCCCCCAGGCCATCTATATACATGGCTTTACGGGAAGCAAAATGCCACATCATGCGCTTTAACTGAGCTTTGCAGAATAATCCCCCAATGCAACGCGCCACCGCCTCACCTGGTTCACGGACAACTTCGGAGTTACACACAGGACAGGTTGCAGGTAGTTTAATTTCCAAAGTATCGCTTGGTCGCTGGTCTTTTACTACTGAAACTACTTCAGGTATCACATCGCCTGCACGCCGAATAATCACCACATCATGAATACGAATATCCTTACGTTGGATCTCGTCCATATTATGAAGAGTTGCATTACTTACCGTCACCCCTCCGACAAGTACAGGGACAAGGCGTGCTACAGGCGTAAGCGCTCCGGTACGTCCTACCTGGAAGTCTACTGCGACCAATTGAGTGAGCTCTTCCAAAGCAGGGAATTTATGCGCACAGGCAAAACGCGGTGCTCGTGAGACAAAACCTAACTCACGTTGCAAATGAATATCATCAACTTTATAAACAACCCCATCAATCTCAAATGGAAGACTGTCTCTTTTTTCCATGAGTTCTTCATAATAAGCGACACAACCGTTGTAGCCTGTTTTACGCTGCGTTAAATCGGAAACACGAAAACCAAATTTCTTTAACAACTGCAACTGCTCATGATGGGTTGAGGGTAGCGGGTAGCCTTCACAAGCACCAATGCCATAACAATAGATTTCTAACGGGCGACTTGCGGTAATTGCAGGATTTAACTGCCGTAAACTTCCGGCAGCTGCATTGCGAGGGTTAGCAAAAACCTTTTCCCCCTGGGCAATCGCCTTTTGGTTGTAGGATTTAAAGCCCGCTTTAGGCATATAAACTTCACCCCGGATCTCAATCAGAGCGGGGGGATTGATGGTATTTAATTTTAATGGTATCGAATTTATCGTTTTAATATTTGCGGTAATATTCTCACCGGTGGTCCCATCACCGCGAGTTGCAGCGGTAGTCAATATCCCTTGCTCATAAGTTAAATTGACGGCCAAACCATCCAGTTTTGGTTCGCACACAAAAGCAAGTTGTTGGTCGCCTAACTCCAGTTTCTCGGTTACCCGCTTCATAAAGGCTTGCAACTCATCTAAAGTAAAGACATTGCCTAAAGAAAGCATGGCTTGACGATGAACCGCAGGAGTAAAGGCATCAATCGCTGTGCCACTCACGCGTTGAGTCGGAGAATCCGCTGTAATTAAACCTGGGTGCTCCTCCTCCAAATCGCGGAGCAGGCGAAAACAACGATCATATTCTGCATCAGGAACTAAAGGCTGGTCTTGTACGTAATAATGATAGTCATATAGGCGTATTTTCTCACGTAATTCTTCAATCTGTTGTGCAATATCCTGACTCATTCACCTTATCCAAAAAGCCTTTATAGAAACAATAGTTTATCATTAAAAATTATGATATAGATACTGCTCAACTCAAGAAGAGGCGCGAATAAATGGAATTTAGACGTATCCTTACAGGGCTTGTGCTCCTGTTCTTTTCCTCATACACCTTTGCTACAAATCCAGGCATTGCCTTTGTTCATGGAACCAAAGATCACCGTGATGATGCGTACGGAATTTATTGGAAAATTGATTTTATAGACAGTGTCGCACAGGGCTTGGCTCATCCTGAAAACGTATTGGTTACTCATTGTGATTTTAGTCAATACATGTGGGACTCGGTAGCAGGTGATTGTACTGCGGCACAACTTATTGAATTTATAGATGAAAAAAAAATCACCTCACTTATTGTTTACACTCACTCAAATGGGGGAAATGTAATGCGTTGGATTTTATCAAATCCAACCTACAATGCCGATTATTTGCGTCTGCAAAATATAATCACCCAGGTTATAGCTTTAGCACCATCAAGTGCAGGAACGTCATTAGCAGATTTAGCTTTAAGTGATAATGTGATAAGCTCCAATCTTTCCTGGCTTCTCGGTTATCAAGGAAATGCGATAAAGCAACAACGTGTAACGGATATGCAGATTTATAATCAAGAATTATTGTTTGGCACCCAGGGACGACCCTCTTTACCTGTGCGGTTTCGTTCAATTATCGGAACTGATGTTGTCGCCTCTCCCTTCAATTCTGAAAGTTATTGTAATGGTTATATCCTCAATAGTGGTTTAAAACTTACAAAACTCTATCTCGACTCCTGTGCTGATGGCTTTTTAAACTGTTCATCTCAGGGCGCTGCTGGAGAAATCTGGTTTCAAGATAAAGAGCTTTTAGCCAATAAAACCCTAAGTCATAACCAGAGTAGACATTCTTGTAATGGCTTGGAGCAAATTCTAGCTGGTATTTTACGTGATCCTGAGGTGGCTTCATGAGCAAACTACTTATCCTTATTCTTTCGCTAACCTGCTGGATGCAATCATACGCATATCCCCTGCCTCAGCAAAAAATCAAATCGTATTTATGTGACCAGTGTACTTATTTATCCCATGAGCCCTTACAAGCACATTGGACCATCTCCGAAAATCCTCTCGTTTCTTCATTAAGCCTCGGAGAGAAAAGCTATAGTTACAATCAGATGGTTACGGGGAAGCAGTTGAAACAAGGGGTTATCGTTTCTACACGCGCACCGGGTGCCGTAATTCGTATCTCTGCACTGGATAGTCGCAGCACGCCCCCTCTTCAGCTTATAACCCCGACCCAAAAAATGATGTCCTTACCACAAGCCGCCTCTGTATATGGTGAAAATGAGGCATTAGAGAGCACACCGCTGTCCGGATCGGGTTTGCATACGTGGCTACAGCTTAAGCCAGAACTGGGTTTTGGAAAATTTATACTCAAAACGCAAAATGCTTCTGCCCAGAGTAATCAGAATTATTTGCTTCATGTGTTTGACAAATTTTCGCTCATGTTTCTTAAAGTAGCTCCTGAATCATTAAACTATCACTATGGCGATGAGTTTCGTGCCCACATCACGTTACAAGATAACGATACGAGTTATGAGCTCCAGGATATTAATGCATTCATCACAGGTGCAGAGGGTGAACCGATACCTCTGGTTTTACGTAAGGTAAAACGCAATCAGTTTGTCGGCACGACCTTATTAACGACCGATATGAATCCCCAAGGAGAAAATTGGCACGTGACGGCGGAGGTTTTCAGTGAGCAAGACGACATCATCGTCCGCCGTACCGCGCGCGCTGCATTTTCATATTCAATTCCCTCAGCGAGCCTTATCAATCTTAAAAAAATCTCTTCTAAACCATTAACTTTTTCCGCCCTTGTCGAAGTAGCCACTGCCAGTCGTTACGTATTGCAAAGTGTTTTATTCGAGCAGGCAATTAATGGTGATCCAAAACCTTTGGAGACAACTCAAAGTGCACGCTGGCTTACACCCGGGAAGCATCTGGTGCAATTTACTTTTGACAATCATCAAAATTTAAATGAGGATAGCCTCGCCGTTGGGTACTTGCGTTTAACAGATTACGGTCAATACAAGACTGTTTATCAATATGATGTGCCCATTAAATTAAACCAACTTATGGATTGATGTATGGATGTATATTCGTTAATAAGTAGACCTGAAACCTTAATGATTGCGTTAGGGATTAATTTTTTTATCGGTCTACTCATTGTATTTAAATTAGGTAAAACCAAAGCGATGATGATGCAGGGGGTGCAACAAATCGGTGAGTCTTCACAGGAACAGTTACATCAGTTACAGTTGAATTTAAATGATAAAATAAGTCAGAGCCAATTGTTAACACAACAATTGATTCATGATACGGTTCATAAACAGATGATTGATGTGCGTGAGCAAATTAATCATAGTTTTAAACAGCATGCATCCTCATTAACCTCTCATTTACAATTACTCACAGAAGAAATCCGTACCCACTTGCATCAACTGACCCTGCAAGTAAACAATAAGCTTTCTGAAGGCTTTGAAAAGACTTCCACTACCTTTCTTGACGTCGTGAAGCGCTTAACCATTATTGATGAGGCTCAGAAAAAAATTACTGAACTCTCCAGTCATGTAGTGAGTCTGCAAGATGTTTTGGTCGATAAACGCGCGCGCGGGGCTTTTGGTGAAGTGCAACTGTCAACATTAATCGGCAATATGATTCCTTCCACACACTACCAAATGCAATACACGCTCAGTAATCAAAAACGTGCCGATTGCGTGCTGTTTCTTCCTGAGCCTACAGGAAATATTGCAATCGATGCCAAGTTTCCTTTAGAAACTTATCAACGGTTGCACCACCCGGATACTTCACCCATGGAAAAGAAAGCACTCCAGCAGCAATTTCGTATGGATATACAAAAGCACATTAAAGATATCGCTGAAAAATACATCGTTGCAAATGAAACAACGGATGGGGCACTTATGTTTATCCCTGCGGAATCCATTTTTGCCGAGATTCATGCCCACCATCCAGAATTAATCAGCTTATCTCAGCGTTGTAAAGTATGGTTAGTTTCTCCAAGCACTTTGATGGCTGTACTGACCACCGCACGTGCGGTGTTAAAAGATGATGCCACACGTAAACAAATTCATATTATCCAGAAACACCTACACGCTTTAGCTGATGATTTTCAACGTTTTGAAAAACGCATGGATAAGTTATCTCGCCACATCGAGCAGGCGCATCAGGATGTTGATGAGGTCAATACCTCCGCAAAAAAAATCACTGCCCGCTTTCAAAAAATTGAATCCGTTGAGCTACAAAACCAAGAAGTGGGACTACTTGAAGAGGTATCTGTTTAACTTTTTAATGATATGTTCGGGTGATGGGATCATAAAATTGATTAATAAATATTCATATTGGCGATTTTTCCATATCTTGGAGCTCCCTCGTTGCTCTCGGCATGACGGGTAATTTTTAGGAGAGGTGCATAATTGGGTTAGCGAGCGAGTCATCCTGAGCCATGCGAAGGATCCCCTGAAGGATCCCCTGCAAGGCAGCAATAGGCGTCTATTACTCCTAAGTAACACGATTTATATCAATCATCGCTCAAGACTCTGTCACAGATAGAAAATCCTTAGCTATCCCAAGAAAGACCGCCATGGGAGGTAAAGTTGCTCTTCATCATCAATGAATTAGCCAAAGCCCCCGAACAAAGAGTATAATCACCTTTTTATTTTTGCATCCTGCTACATCATGAATACTCTGCTTTATCAATCGATTCATCAAAAACAAATTTGGGGCAATTTAAAAGGAAGCAGCTTACCCCTTGCTTTAGCAGAACTGTGTGAGAATACATCGGGCATTAAATTACTTATCGCTCAGGATAGCCTAAGTGCTAACCAGCTATATGATGAACTAATCTTTTTTCTTAACGCCAAAACCACCAAACAGGAAATTCTGTTTTTTCCTGACTGGGAAACGTTACCTTACGACCAATTTTCTCCGCACCAGGATTTAATCTCCGAAAGACTCAATACCCTAAGCCGCATGCAACAAGTCAGTGATGCAATTATTATTGCCGCCGCCAGTACTTTAATGCATCGCCTGTGCCCTCCTACGTTTCTAAACCAATTTGCTTTAATGCTTAAGGTAGGTCAAAAATTAGATTTGGAAGCATTCCGCAATCAATTACAGCAAGCGGGTTATCACCATACAAATAAAGTACTGGAACATGGTGAATTTGCGCTGAGAGGATCAATAATCGATGTGTACCCTATGGGCTCGCCTCGCCCTTTTCGTATCGAGCTTTTTGATGATGAAATTGATAGTTTGCGGCAATTTGACACAGAAACGCAACGCACGATCGATAAGATTTCTGAAATTAATGTCTTGCCAGCACGCGAATTTCCCCTAAATGAACAAAGTCAGCTGCTTTTTCGTCGCACCTTTCGCGAAATGTTTCCGGGCAATCCAAGCCAATGCCCCATTTACGAAGCCATTAGTGAAGGCCAATATCCAGCAGGGATTGAATATTATCTACCTTTATTTTTCGAAAACACGGTTAGCCTATTTGACTATTTACCCGAAAACGCAACGGTGTGTCTCATCGAACAAATACAAGAACATGCTGAAAAATTTTGGTTCGAAGCAAAGGAACGATATGAACAACGCCGCTATGATATCAGCCGCCCCATACTTGCTCCTGAATTATGCTTCTTAAATCCGATAGAATTATTGACACGAACAAATCAATACCAACAATTGCGACTCTATGCCGAGCCCTCATCCCGCAAAGGAGAGGTCGTCAATTTCAATATTGTTGCAGCGCCGCCGCTCCCCATTGATCGGAAAACCCAAGAACCATTATGCGCATTACGCAATTATTGCGCAGATAACTCCCGCCGCTATCTTCTGGTCGCGGAGAGCGCGGGGCGTCGTGAAGTGTTGCTGGACTTATTAAAACCAAGCAGCATCCTTCCTAAAAATCAACCTGGATGGCAAGAATTCATTGCCGATGACGCACCCATCAACATTACTGTAGGATCACTAACTCAAGGTTGTGAATTAGTAGACCAAAATTTAGTCATCATTGTTGAATCCCAGCTATTTGGTGATCAAAGCACCCCCCAGCGTCGTGCTGCACAAAAAAGTGTTGACCCGGACTTAATTATTCGCGATATGGCAGAATTACGCCTTGGTTCCCCTGTGGTGCACTTACAATTTGGAGTAGGACGTTACCAAGGTCTACAGCATATTGAAAGCAATGGAATGGTAAGTGAATTTTTAGTACTCACTTATGCAGGTGAAGATAAAATTTATGTCCCGGTGACCTCTTTGCATATGATCAGTCGCTACACGGGCATGGATAGTGACCATGCCCCTTTGCATAAGCTCGGTTCGGATCAATGGCAGAAAGAAAAGAAAAAAGCTGCAGAAAAAATTCACGATGTGGCAATCGAATTATTGGATATTTACGCCAAGCGCGAGGCGCAGCCAGGATATCAATATGAACTGAATCAAAGCGAATACGCACGCTTTGCAAGTGCATTCCCCTTTACCGAAACACCCGATCAACTACAAGCAATCAATCAAATTATTCAGGATATGGAATCTTCACGTCCAATGGATCGGCTAATCTGTGGCGATGTAGGATTTGGAAAAACTGAGGTAGCCATGCGAGCTGCATTCGTAGCGGTGCAAAATAATAAGCAGGTTTGTGTTCTTGCGCCGACAACTTTACTTGCTGGTCAGCATTTTGAATCGTTTCGTGATCGATTTGCTGACTTTGCAATTAATATTGATCTCCTTTCTCGTTTTCGTTCCGCTAAAGAAACCACCCAAATTCTTGGTGCCTTACAGTCAGGAAAAATTGACATCATTATTGGAACCCATAAATTATTTCAAAGTAACATTGCCTTTAAAAACCTAGGCTTATTGATTATTGATGAAGAGCATCGTTTTGGGGTGAAACAAAAAGAACATATTAAGGCCCTGCGCACTCACGTAGATATCCTGTCGATGACCGCAACACCTATTCCGCGCACACTGAATATGGCAATGGCCGGAATTCGCGATATTTCGCTGATGACCACCCCTCCTGCAAAACGTCTGGCAATTAAAACCTTTTGGCAGGAAAAGAAAGATGCCACAATCCGTGAAGCGCTTTTACGTGAGATTCTACGGGGCGGACAGGTATTTTTTTTACATAATAATGTCGAAACCATCGAGCATGTCTGCCAAGATCTTCAGACATTAGTACCCGAAGCAAAAGTTCGCAGTGCGCATGGTCAAATGCGCGAACGGGAACTTGAACGCGTCATGACTGACTTCTATCATCATCGATTTAATGTATTGGTTTGTACAACAATTATAGAAACAGGTATTGATATCCCCACTGCAAATACCATTATTATCGATCGCGCCGATAAATTTGGCCTAGCTCAGCTGCACCAACTTCGTGGCCGCGTTGGTCGATCGCACCATCAAGCCTATGCCTACCTACTTACACCGAATGAAAAAAGCCTGACCCGTGATGCGATTAAACGCTTGGAAGCTATTGTTTCACTCGAAGATTTAGGTGCTGGATTTACCCTGGCGACTCATGATATGGAAATTCGTGGTGCCGGAGAGCTACTAGGTGAAGAGCAAAGTGGAAACATGCATGCCATTGGCTTTAGTTTATTTATGGAGATGCTTGACCGAGCGGTTTCGGATCTTAAGGAAGGAAAAATACCTGAATTATCCGCACCACTTCATCAAGGACCCGAAATTGATTTGCGAATCAGTGCCATTATTCCAGATGAGTATATCGGTGACATTCACAATCGCCTCATCATGTACAAACGCATCTCTAACGCGAAAGAAAAACAACAATTGCATGAATTACAAGTTGAAATGATTGACCGTTTTGGTTTGCTTCCGCCACAAGTTAAACATCTATTGCTGATTACCGAATTGAAATTAAAGGCCCAACAAATGGGAATACTAAAAATAAGCGCCGGTACCCAACAAGGCAAAATTGATTTCAGTGAAAAGCCAAATATTGACCCCGCAGCCCTTATTCGCCTTATTCAAGTCCATGCTAAACGCTACCAGATGGAAGGACCACAACGGTTACGCTTTAATCTGGAAGCTACCTCAGCTGAAGAGCGTATTTTTGAAGTGAGTAGCTTATTAGATAAATTGACGATTGGAGCAAGTATCTAATAAGGTTAACGACGCTGTGCCTATGCACAGCATCCATGGAAGCTTAAGGGACAATATTTTCATAACGATACAAAGGTACCTGTAATAAAAATTCACTTGCGTTATGTTTAACTACATCTTCTAAATTATGACTTTGCGCATAGACGTTTAACTGGCGTTCGGTACTGGTTCCAGAATCAATAATTGCTTGTAATGTATTGAAGTAGCTTTCGTAGCCCAGTTTTTTAATATAAGGGTTAAGAGTTACGAACCATTCTTCAAGTTCTTCACGCATATAACGTGTCTTACCCTCCGGACTGGCTATGAGTTCTGCATCAAGACCATAACGCATAGCTCGCCATTTATTTTCTCGTGCCAGCCAATAAGTGGGATAGGATACGGTTTCCAACCAATTACCATTCTCCGCAAACCAATGCGCCAGGGTATGGATTAAAGCTACGATCGCCAAAGTTTCAGCAAGTGTTGCCGTACCATCACAAACGCGAATTTCTAGGGTGCCAAAGCATGGATTAGGCCGAAGATCCCACCATAAATCTTTGGTGGATTTAATCGAGTCACACAATTTTAAATGTTTATATAAATTTTCAAAATCCTGCCAAGTTTGCACGGAATAAGGTAGTCCTGCAGTAGGCAATGCTTCTAATGTAGTGGAACGGCAAGAAGATAGGCCGGTATCAAAACCCTGAGAAAATGGCGAACTTGCGGACAACGCTAAAAGATGCGGTAAAAAATGCATGAAAAAATTATTAAAACGAATACACTCCTCACCATTTGCCATTCCCAAGTGGACATGGAGGCCGTAAACACTCATGCGTCGTGTAAGCCACTGATTCCGGTCAATGATATCCCTATAAGGGGTGTTTGGTGAAATAATCCAATCACTATATTTTGCAAAAGGATGGGAACCTGTCGTTGAAAAAAGAAGCCCCAAATCCTCAGTAGCATTAATTAATTGGGAAAAAGTATGATAGAGATCATCTTCGACTTCTTGAGTAGAATTGCATTTACCTGTACTGATCTCAAGGGTACTGAGATAAAATTCTCGTTTCACTTTATCTAAATGTGTCGTTACTTGCAGCACCTCTTCCGCACGCGGACAAAGATTCAAATCATCAGCATCAATTAATTGCATTTCGACCTCAACTCCTAACGTTAAGGCGGCGCTATTGTTAAATACAAGCTCCGAATCATTTTTAGGCGCAGGCAATTTGTGAGAAAGGGAAGTTAAGGATTTATTATTTTGAGCATTCACAGTATACCTCCTTAATTTTGCAACGAAAAACTTACCTATTTATGGGCTACCAGAAAGAATATTTTTCGGGTCTTTACCCATGCTGCAAAAAATTAATTTTAGTTGATATGATTTTTACTCAAACCATTTTTTATACTACCGACTTATGCTGATTTTTTCAACTAATCGAACCTAACCGGTCACAGCGGGAATTTCGAACATCATCCTGAACGTTTCCAATCGCCATCCCCATCCTCCCCATCCTCCGTCATCCCGAGTTTACGAAGGATCTCAAGCGGAGCGCACAGTCTTGAATATGAAGATTCCTTATCAACTTTAATAATCTCGCATGAATTGAGTAAGTGCCCATTGCAGGGGATCCTTCGCTTCGCTCTGGATCTGAATGATCCCCACGAAAATTACCAATCTCTGCTCAATTCATTTTGAATGATTTGAGCCAGTGGTTCATCATGGAATTTAATATGCCTCAATCCATCATGTTCAATAATTAACTTTCCTAACGTAAAATAAGAAAATA
>JAFKHV010000016.1 GCA_017306715.1 Legionella sp.
GACCATAGCGGTTTGGAACCACCTGAATCCATCTCGAACTCAGAAGTGAAACATTCCAGCGCCAATGATAGTGTGAGGTCTCCTCATGCGAAAGTAGGTCATCGCCAGGGCTTTATTCTTGAAAGCGGCTTATAGCCGCTTTTTTTATTCCTTTTTATTTTATAATTTCTTCCATTGCAACACAGAATCCCTTAGACTTTTTTGCTGCAAAAGCAACGCAGCTAATTTCTAAAAGTCAACTTTAATGATATAAGATATTCTCATAAGCATACTAATCGATATAAGTGTTCTAAATTTGGAAAATTGGAGCAAACTATTTAAGCTAAAATAATAGGTATTTGAATTATGAACGTCCAGGCCATTAGGAAATTTCTTGTCCAGTTAATCTCATCCGTGCAGTCAGATCCACATCCTGATGAAGCTCAAATTGATCAAATGAAACAGTATTTCAAAATTAGTGATGAAGAATTACTGAATTTAAAGCATACCCTATTAAATCAAAATCTCTTAGAGGAAACGCCTACTGAAGAGCAGTTATTAACACTTGATGATTTTAATTTTTTAAGAGGTCAATTTGAGCAACGCCGTAAAAGAGTTAAAGATACCGATGACGACTATTGTTTTAATGAATGTACATTGAATCAAATTTGGATAAATTTTTCTAAATCAGTGGCAGTATCGTACTCGATCCTTATTAAGGAAAATATTCATTATGTAAATATACTTTTTTCTTGTACAAACAAAACAGATTACATCACAAGACAGGAGTTTGAAGCGAACAGTAAACCAACAGATTATTTTTGGGGTAAAACCAAAAATAATCTGTTTAATAAGAAGAGTTTTATTGAGTTCGTCGAGTTCAATAAAAATTTAGTAATTTATAGGAGCAGTAAAGAAGGAAATTTATTATATCCCTTATCTTTAGATGAACTTGAACGATTACGACGACCCGTAATAAGTAATCAATACGGAATTAAGGCTGCCGTGCAGGTGGAAGTATGGCCAATACTTAGAAAAAATATTTTTCCTCGTTTGAAAAAAGGCGAAGTACTAGGCGGGATTTTTGCTTTACTCTTGGAATTAGTTAATGATTATTATGGAATGGTCCATGAGAACCGAGTGCCACAACACATAAAGCAATATCAATCCTATTTTAATAATTTTATTGAAAGAAAATTATATGAGTTAGAGTTAGAGCCATTAAATAATTTTTATGGTACTCAAATCATTTTCAATGATCAGGTTTATTATGTGGTTGAAGTTTTGCTTGATATCCTGCAAAAATTTAGACGGGAAGCATATGATATTACGTATGAAATAAATTTGCTCAGCAGGGTTCTCATGGAGCAGCATAAAATATTTACACCAATCTCTTTTAAAGAAAAAGAGTTAAAAGAAATAACCAAAACTGAAAGTGCTCAATGCGCTAAACTAGATTTGAACGTAGAGCCTATAGCAAAAAGATTTTGTTTACAAACTATGGTATCAATTTTAAATACCGATTTTAATCCCTGGACCTATTTTTCACCAAGCGTTAGTTTTTGGGATATTAAAGTGCTCATACCCCGCGACATTGCCAAGATCTACAATCTAATTATTAAGGAAAGCCAGGAAAATAAGATTAAAACTGCGAGTTATGTCCGAGTTGCGAGGGATATTAGTCAACAAGTTCAGGCCTCAACCTCCTTATCCTTTTTCTCACGAACAAAAGAAAGTTTTAAAAATTTAACGCGGACTAAAAAAACTAAATCCTGGTTGGATTCGATTCGTGAGCAGGATCTACCAAAAATTAATGGCTATTGGTTTTCGGCTAGCCAGATTTTGAAGGCTGTTCTCAATTTTAGCAGTATTGATGAAAACAATATAAAAAATATTAATAAGTATATCGATTTAATATTACAAACATACTGTCAGAAAAATCATAGCGATTTTAACAAAGAACTCAGGGTAAATTATAATCTTGTAAGATTACTTAATTCGCTACGCAGGCCACGACATCGGCATAACCTTATGTTAATGCTGCAAATGCTTGAGGGTGAGCCTCTGGAGAAAGATTTTTTATCTCTATGTCAATGGGGCATTAATCGTCGTTTGCGCGCTCAAGGATATCTGAAAAAAAATAAAAGTCCCACCACCAATTTTTTTATTGAACCCACATCGGAACAAAAATTGTTTATCATCCCCAATGATTTAAATACTTTGAGTGAAGTTATTCAATACTACCGTGAAAAATTACCCGTGGATCATTTATCTAAATCAATCGGACAAAATATATTACGCTATCTAAGTAACCTTACTGTAGTTATCCCATCACAACAAGAACTCGAAGATATGGAGGATCAACGAACACCTTGCGATTATATTGCAGATCCTACTTCGTAATTCGATTTTTTTAAATTATTAGGCAGCATATTGCTCACATAGTTTTAAAAAACTCTGATAACGTATGGATGAAATAATTTTTTTATTCAGGGCTTCTATTATTGCACAACCTGGTGTTCTTTCGTCGTGTTCGCAATTACGAAATTTGCATTGATTCAAATAAGGTTTAAACTCACGGTAACCTTGAGCGATTTCATTAGCGCTTAAATGCCAGAGATGAAATTCTCGAACTCCAGGCGAGTCAATTATTGCTCCGCCTTGGGGTAAAAAGTAATATCTTGAGTTACTTGTAGTATGTTTCCCCAGTTGAGAACTAGTAGAAAGTTCATTGGTTGCAATATTCGCTATATTCGGTAAAAGTGCTGCAATTAAAGAGGATTTACCTACCCCAGATTGTCCAACAAATACATTTATATGATCTTTAACTTGCTCATTAAGTTCTTCAATCCCCTCACCCGAACGAGTATTACTTAAAAAAAGTGGATAGCCCAAAGAGGAATAGGTAGTACTTAATCTTTGCTTTATATCGGCGCACATTAAATCAGTTTTATTAAGAAGAATCATCGCGGGTATCTGCAAGAAATCCGCCATAATTAAGTAACTATCTAGTAATGGCCATGAAATCTCTGGAAGTGCAGCAACGACGATAATAATTTGCGTGATATTTGCAGCGACTGGTTTTACTGTTGATTTTTTTTCGGAAGGTTTTGCCAATACCGATAGACGAGGACATAAACTGACGACTACACCCTGATTTTCACCTACTTGCTGCCAAATTATTCGATCTCCTGCAACCAGGGTTTCCAAGTGGGGACGTATTGAGCATTTCATTATGTGCCCCGCGTTATCTAAGATTTCGACATGTCTACTATGTCGACAAAGAACCAGGCCCTCAAATAAGGCAGTGTCTGTATTTTTATTAGTGAGGTAGTTTTGTTGTATTTTTTCGATTCGTGTAGACTGTTGCTTATTGACGCGTCGTTTACCCATAATAAAATCTATTATAAAATATTGAACCATTCTGCGGTAATTATAGAATACTGTCCAGCAAATACCCTCTTAAATAAGCAATCATAAGATAAAATCGAGCAATTTGATTTATTGATGGTCTATTTAAAATAAATTGCCAGCTTTTTATTAAACGTTCATCGATAATTTCAGTTATAATCAAAGTTTGTGGTTGATCCAAGCTAATCGCCTTAAAGGTATATGAAATAATGAATGTTTACTTAGTCGGTGGTGCAGTTCGAGATCAATTACTTAATCTGCCGATTAAAGAAAAAGATTGGGTGGTGGTTGGAGGGAGTCCAGAGACTTTGCTTGCTCAGAATTACTCTCAGGTTGGTCGGGATTTTCCAGTGTTTTTACACCCAGTAACCCATGAAGAATATGCTCTTGCGCGAACAGAAAGAAAATCCGCCCGAGGTTACTATGGTTTTATCTGTGATTTTAATCCAAATGTTACTTTAGAAGAAGATCTAGCCAGACGTGATTTAACCATAAATGCCATGGCTCTTGCTGAAGACGGTACTTTGATTGATCCCTATGGCGGACAAAACGACATATTGGAAAAGCGCTTACGTCATGTTTCCCCTGCCTTTTGCGAAGATCCTGTGCGTGTTCTTCGTGTTGCACGTTTTGCGGCGCGCTTTCATCATCTTGGATTTAGGTTAGCAGAGGAAACTCGTCGACTGATGTATGAGATGGTATGTAGTGGGGAATTAAATCATTTAGTTGCTGAGCGCGTTTGGCAAGAATGGCAACGGAGCTTAACCGAAAAAAATCCGGAAGAATTTATCAAAGTATTACGCTCCTGCGATGCGCTAAAAATAGTACTTCCTGAGTTGCATCAACTTTTTGGGGTTCCTAACCCGTATCGCTATCATCATGAAATAGATAGTGGGGTGCACACATTGATGGTGTTATCGCAGTGTGTAGGGATGTCGATGGATCCTATAGTGCGCTTTGCAGCCCTCGTTCATGATTTAGGAAAAGCAAAATCACCGATGCAAAATTGGCCCAGCCACCATGGGCATGAAGATGCCGGCGTGCCAATAATTCAGGATTTATGTACGCGATTGAAAATTCCTAACGATTATAAGCAGCTGGCCATTTTAGTCTCGCGCCATCATCTTAAAGTGCATCGGCTTTTTGAATTACGTGCAGAAACTATTGTCCGTTTACTCGAACAAACAGATGCTTTTCGCAGACCAGAATATTTCTATTCCTTGCTATTGGCATGCAAAGCAGATGCTTATGGTTGTGGCCGTGAAATAAAATATCGCCAGGAGGAATGCTGGAAATATATATTACAGGAATGTAATAAAATAACCGCTCAAATGATAATAAAACAGGGTTATTCAGGACAAGCAATAAAAGGTGCATTACATAAACATCGTGTAGCTTGTGTTCAGTTGATTTTAAGTACGTGGAAATTAAATGAAAAATAATTACAACCTGATTTGGATTGATTTAGAAATGACGGGACTTGACCCAGAAACTAATCGGATTATTGAACTTGCTACAGTTGTAACCGATCCACATTTAAATATTATTGCTGAAGGTCCAGTATTTGCCATTGCTCAATCTAAAGAACTTTTAGATGGCATGGATTCCTGGAACACGAAACAACATGGACAATCAGGATTAGTAGAGCGTGTTCTGAAAAGTGAAATAACGGAAGCAGAGGCAGAAAAACAAACAATAAAATTTTTATCACAGCATTTAGATAAAGGTAAATCACCGATGTGTGGTAATAGCGTTTGTCAGGATCGTCGCTTTTTATATAAATATATGCCTGAACTAGCGGCTTTTTTTCATTACCGAAATCTTGATGTAAGTACTTTAAAAGAATTGGCTTTACGCTGGAACCCCGGATTATTGCAGGGATTTTCTAAAGACTCGAAACATCTCGCACTTGAGGATATTAAAGATTCAATTGCAGAGTTGGATTATTATCGTAAACACTTTATAAAACTACCGGATGCTTGTCTATGATTCAACGTGAACACTTAGAACTACCAAACGAAGGTAAAAAATTATTATTACACTCTTGCTGCGCACCTTGCTCCGGCGAAGTAATGGAAGCACTTGTTTTTTCGGAAATCGACTTTACAATCTTTTTTTATAATCCAAATATTCATCCTGTACAAGAGTACGAAATTCGTAAAGAAGAAAACGTTAAATTTGCCCAAAAACACAATATACCTTTTATCGATGCAGATTATGATAAAGATAACTGGTTTGAGCGAGCCAAAGGAATGGAATGGGAGCCTGAGCGTGGGAAACGATGCACAATGTGTTTTGATATGCGTTTTGAACGTACTGCCTTATATGCGTATGAGCATAATTTCCCTGTAATTAGTAGTTCATTAGGTATTTCTCGCTGGAAGAACATGGAGCAAATTAATGACAGTGGTATTCGCGCAGCAAGTAAATATCCGGATGTTACATACTGGACTTACAACTGGCGTAAAAATGGTGGCTCAGAGCGTATGTATGAAATTGCGAAACGGGAGCAATTTTATAAACAAGAATATTGTGGTTGCGTCTACTCTTTGAGGGATACGAATGCCTGGCGAAGACAAAAAGAGCGTGATCGTATTAAAATTGGGATAAATTTTTATAATGATAAACTAATGGGCAATGAAGAATAATGGATAATCGACCTGAGCCACATGGTCATGATCATCATCATGACCATGGACCATTAACTTACGATAAAGCATTTAAAATCGCGATAACCGCAAACGGTCTGTTTGTAATTATGCAAATTATTTATGCTTATATTGCCAACTCTACCAGTTTACTTGCTGATGCATTTCATAATCTTGGTGATGTTCTAGGGCTCGGTCTGGCTTGGATTGCTACCGGGTTAATGCGTCGTGCGCCCACAATTACAACGACTTATGGGCTTAAAAAAAGTTCCATACTGTCTGCTTTAGCCAACGGAATTTTATTAGTTTTTACGTGTGGAATAATTGCCACTGAAGCAGTGTATAAACTGTTTACCCCTACAGAGATTCATGCAGTGCCTGTCATGATCGTTGCGGGTGTAGGTATCTTGGTTAATGGGACTACAGCATTATTGTTTATGCGTGGTGGACAGGATCTTAATATCAAGGCGGCGTACCTGCATCTATTATACGATGCCTTGATTTCATTGGGTGTTGTTTTTGCTGCAGGGCTTTTATATTTAACTGGATGGCTTTGGATTGATCCAGTGGTCGGTATTTTCATTGCTCTGATTATGTTAAAAGGAACCTGGTCCTTATTTAAAAATAGTTTACAGCTCATTATCGATGGGGTACCTCCCGGGATATCTTGGGTTGCAGTGAGGGATTTTTTCATCCAAAAAGTTGGAGTTGAAGATTTTCACGACTTACATATTTGGGCGTTAAGCACCACTGAAAATGCTTTATCAGTACATCTTTATATGCCGAATATGGATTTAAATGATGAGACGCGGGCTCGATGGGTAACGGAGTTGGCGCAGAACTTCAGTATTCAGCATGTAACAATTCAAATAGAAAAGGACATGCGCTATTGTTTAGACGCATGTGCTCAGAAAACATGTCTTTAGCAACTTATTTATCTATCGCAACGCTTGGTACCACAATTAATTCTAAACCATGCTTGTATGAAGCTGCTGCGAGAACCGGGTCTCCCAGTTTTTCGTGAAGCTTACCAAGAATTGCGTATGCCTGAGGTGTCGGTTGAATATGGTTTGCTTGTTCTAAGTAGTATTTAGCTTTACCCCATAGTTGTAGATTCAGACATAGTTTGCCCAGACAAACAAGTAAATCAGCTGAATCAGGATATTTTTTCAATAAACTTTCAACAAAATGTAGTTTCTTTTCATCTCCAGGCAGCAGCCCATAAAGTTTAATTAGTTCGGGATGAAAATCTTTCTTTAAAGAATTCCTTAATAATTGCTCGGCCTGAGTTAATTCACGTTGATCAATTAAAAAACGGATGTATTCAGCAAGAATAAGGCGATTGCCTTTTATATTTTTCGGTAAACTTTGGTAAAAATGGTGTACATTAACCGGCTGCTTTAGCCGAATCAGATTTAATAATTCTTTTTTGTATACATTTTGTTGTAATTCATTAAATTCTAATGGTGTCATTACTTGGTATTTCTTAAGATCAGGTAGCAGTTGTATTAGGCGCGGCCAATCTTTAATTTGTTGATAAAGTTGCATTAAAAGTTTTAAGACATAGGGGTGCCGTGGTGCGATATCACGTAAATGTTGCAGTGTTGCCAGGGCTTGTTCCCACTGTTGGTTTGCTAATTGAAGTTGTGCTTGAGTAAGTTCAACAGCAACTTTAGCTTCAGGCATCGATTGTTGCGCTTCACGTAAGAAATTATCTCTTAGCGTACTGTCCCCCATCTTTTGGGCGGCGCGAGCAGCAGTTAAATAGTTTAAGAGGGGAGTATCGGTATTAGGTAATGCTTGAACTAGATGATTTTTAGCCTGATGCCAATAACCCTCAGTGTATTCGATTAAACCTTTTCGCGTAATTTCTTGGGCTTTTTGTGCCTGACGCTTGGCTCGCCAACGTTTAAATTTTTGCGGTGCACGTCCAATAAAATGTAAGATCTGTAAGGTGAGATGGAGTAGTAGAAAAATTAAAATCAGCGCAAGTACTAAAAACCATAAGGTTGTTTCTACAGTCCAATGGTTCAATGCGATAAGTACATAACCGGGATCTTTATTTAACTGAACACCCGCAATCATCGCAATCAGTAAAATGCTAAATGCCAGGAGGATGCGTTTCATGAAGATTCTCCTGTTTTAAAATTAACTTTTTCCTGAATTAACTCATTGATTAGCGGTAATGCGCGGTCAATTTTTAATGGTTCTGTTGCTATATTTTTAGCAGATAACTCGTTAAGATTTTTGAGTAAAGTTTCTGCAAGGGGGGTATTGATATTAAAATGTTTGCGAATCATTTGTTCAGCTTGTTTCAATGCTAGCTGATAAACTTGATTATTCCGTGCTAAGACGCCCCATTGCGCCTCTTGCAAATTAAGAATGAGATTCTCCTTCAGTAGCTCGGACATCGCCGGAGAGATTAGAGGATGTACCGGTTCATCCTGGCGTCGAATGACAACCAATTTACCTAATTGATCCATTGCTTGACCCAAATTTTTGCGCCACTGTGATAATGAAAATTCCTGCCCAGGATGATCCTTTGCTTCTATACCTTTCGTTTCTTGGGCAAGAGTTGGAAAATCCAATTCGCTTATGTTCTTTTGTACGGCATCCAGTTGACTTAGTATGCCTATAGAATCAATTGTATTCGCAGTCTGAATCTGGGTAATATCTTGAGCGATTGCTTGGCGTATTTTCAGTACAGCTTCCTCCTTTTGCGCTGCAAGTATTTGATCGGCTTGACGCAATAAGGCTTCAGTGCTTTGATTATCCGTGCTCCAATGAGCATTAATTTGTGCAAGTTCTAGAAGATATCGTACTTTTAACCATTGCCAATATTCTGGTTGTTCCAGTCTATTACCTAGGGATTGATGAACGGTCTTTTCCAGTTCTGCAAGTTTAGTATTTAGTGTGTTTTGCTCCTCATGCAGGCGTTGCGTCTGTAAATCAATTTCCTTTTTTAATGTTAAATTATTTTGCTGTCTTTCCTGGAGCTGATTGTTCAGATTTTGCTGTTGCAGTTGAATTTTTTGATTTAAATCCTGTTGCTGTGTCACAAGGTAGACCGAGGTTACACCTGAGCCGAGAGCAAGAATCAGTGCCGCAATGGGAAGAATGTGCGAGGGATTTTTATTTATGTCCACTTCTTTAGGGATATTCGCGGATTTGGGTGGTGATTGAGAAGCGGTCTTTTTCTGAGTATCGGGGCTAGTATCAGTCATCATGAATCCTTATTAGCAAAGTCCAACAATGTTTCCAGGATATTGTTGGGCTGACTATGAATAATATGTGTTATTCCGAGTGCGGCTGCAGCCTTGGCGAGCCGTTCACTAATAACTAAAATGTTTTTACTGCGCAACCAGGGGTGAGCCTGCGTTGGAAAAACTTTAAATAAATGTTGCAGGGATTGTTCGCTTGTTAACAGTATAATATCCACTGCATCATCATGCCATAATGAGTTGATTTTTTGTGAATTTATTTTCGGTAAGCATCGTCGATAAACGTCAATCATCGTTAAAGATGCCTGACGTTTGATTAATGTTTCGGCAATTAGGGGACGACCCCCTTCACCCTTTATAAGTAGGATTTTGCCAGGCTGTTGTAAGGTCTTCAACTGAAGTAGATGCTCGCTGTCAGCTTTTAAGGGAGTATGATGAGTGGTTACATAATAGTCTCTGAGGGTGTCGCCAGTCGATTTGCCGATGGCTATGACTTCGATATGATTTGGCCATGAGATTCGATTACGTTGTAGAAACTTAAAAAAAGCCTGCACCGCGTTACTGCTTACAAAAATAGCTTGGTCGATGGTATTAAGATTGGGAACATTAATATCGGAAAGAGGCTCAATTTCCAACAGAGGAAGTTCTATTGCTATCCCTTCTGCGGTGATGATTTGGGCGCTTAAACATTTGTTTTGACCCTCGGGGCGGGTATTTAATATGCTCAGACCGGATAAAGTTTTTATGTTATTCATCATGAATAAGTTCTTAAAAGTGCATCACCACCGGTGCTTAGCAAAAACTGCGCACATTGCTCAGCCAAAGAGTGTGCATGTTGACGTGTTGCCTTTTGATGAAACTGAATCATTCGCTGCCCTGTTGCGGTGAGGATACGCGCGCGTAATAATAGCTCATTATCTGAAATAGGCGCACAGTATATTGCTAAAGGCACATGACAGTTCCCACCTAACAAAGCATTCACTTTTCGTTCCACTGTTACGCATAGAGCTGAGGTTGGCTCATTCAAAGCGGCTAAATAGTCATTGAGTGTAGAATCGCTCAGGCGACTTTCGATAGCCAAGGCACCTTGTCCACATGCGGGCAGCATAATATGTGCTGGGAGCTGTTGGCTGATGTAATGATCAAGTTGCATTCGTTCCAAACCCGCTGCTGCGAGAATAATTGCGTCATATTCATGGTCTATGAGTTTTTGTAAGCGCGTGTGAATATTACCCCGTAATTGCTTAATGTTTAAATCGGGTCTGATTGCAAGAAGCTGCGATTGGCGGCGTAAACTACTTGTTCCAATGGTGGCGCTTAAGGGTAAATCTTCCAGGCTGGATAAGTTGTTCCCCACAAGTGTGTCAAAAGGATTATCGCGTTTACAAATCGCAGTTAAACCTAATCCTTTAGGAAATTCTGCAGGGACATCTTTGGCTGAATGAACTGCTAAATCAGCTCGTCCATCAAGTAGCGCTTCTTCAAGTTCTTTAACAAATAGTCCTTTACCGCCAATCGCAAGCAACTTATCTTTAAGAAATCGATCGCCGGATGTCGTTAAAGGTACCAACTGGATATCGAGCTCCGGATAAAGCTGTAACAGCTTAGTACGAATATGTTCTGCTTGCCAGAGTGCTAAAGGACTTTTGCGCGTTGCGATACGAATCTTGTTATTAGCCATGATTATTTTTTTTACTAGAAGTCATGGCATCATAACATTTAATAAGCAGAGAAAGAATAAAGTGTTCCCCGAACGAACGGGGAGAAATACTTTATTTGGCTGAGTAAAGAGAAATTGCTAAGAATATATAGGTCCACCCACTTACAATCAAGTCAATGGCAATGAACATCCCAATAACCCATAATCCACTCATTGGCCATTGGATGAGGATTAAAATACCGAGAATTAGGGAGATAATACCTGCAAATAAAATCCAGCCCCAACCTTTACTCTCTTTGATTGAAAAGGACATAATGATCCGCATTACCCCAATGACAATCAGTGTCCATGCCAGAAAAGCAGTAATTACAGCGGATGCAAGTAGTGGGTCGTAAACGATAATGCCTGCTGCGAATAGATATAAAATCGCAATGAGAATCTGCCAAACAGCTCCTTTCCATTTTTTATATTTGAATGCATCCGCAAGATGTGAGAGCCCTGAAATCATAAGTAGGGCAGCAAAAAAGTACATGCTCACGATGGTCAGTGCTATTTCCATGCCTAAGCCAATGCAGCCAAGCACAAGTAATAAAACCCCAATACCTAAGAGCCATCCTTTATGCCGTTGAAAATTTTGATTTGCAGGGACATCAATCAAATGTTGATCCATATTTGCCATTTATTTTCCTTAATAATGGGTTTCACTACAGAATAATATAGTTGAAAATAAACAAATTTGTGTATCTTTACAGCTACATTTAACTAGAAAAAAGTACTCGAGATATTATCACTGGAAAAATAAACGGGATGTCGGTATGATTTTGCTCATTCACTAAGGACATAGGTGCTGTTCTTTTAGGGATTATTGTTGTAAAACTCGAATTTCAAAGTTTTTCCAGGAAAGACGAGTTTAATGGTTTCGTGGCAACAAATTAATGTAAAAAGCATAGGTTTGCCGATTCGAAAAGAGTATTGCCTCGTTTTTTACAAGTAGAGGTGAGTTATGCGCAAGCTGTTTTTTTTGATTCTATTCTTGCTCCAAACATTATCTTATGCAATAAATGAAAGCGAGCATGAGAACATGCTGGAACGGCTACAGCCAGTCGGAAACGTATATCTAGCACAAAACACTGAGAAGACGGTCGTTAAGAAATCAAAAGGCCAAGAAATTTATGAGCAACATTGTATCGTTTGTCATAACGATGGATTAGCGGGTGCACCTAAATTTCGGAATGCTCAGGATTGGAAATCAAGGTTAGCAGAGAAAAAGTTAAATGAGTTAGTTGCCTCGGCCGTCAAAGGGCTAAATGCAATGCCGGCTAAAGGAACCTGTATTGAATGCAGTGAAGAGGATTTAAAAGCTGCCTTAACCTATATGTTACCGAATCATGACTAAAATACTGTATCATCGTATCGTAACCTTTAATGCACTGCTAACATTAATTGTTCTGTTGGCTTCATTTTATTTCCAATTTGTTGAAGGATTAATTCCCTGCCCACTTTGCATCATGCAACGAGTGTGTGTTTTCCTTCTATTGGCGATTATGGGTTTTAGCTTTAATACTCGGCGTAAGGCGCATCGAATTAATTTATTGCTCATAGTATTTGCTTCTGCCGGTTTATTTTTCTCAATTAGACAACTTTGGTTACAATCACTTCCTCCTGATGATGTGCCTGCATGTATGCCAGGCTTAGACGTGTTAATACGTTATTTTCCCTTAAAAACGGTTGCGCAAACTTTATTTTGGGGGGCAGGGGATTGCGCGGAAACTTTGTGGCAGTTTCTTGGTATTTCTATGGCCGGCTGGTCTGCTCTATACTTTGTTTATATGCTGCTGGTTAGCTTGTGGCTGTTTTGGTGTACGCGACCCCCACGGCGAAATAAGAATAATCCTTTGTTGTCTTAACAGATACTTATACCTGCAAAGTACGATTAACATCGTTGCATGCTAGTTTGTCTTCTAAATTTTGATTTACACGAACTTTCTCGTGGATAGATACAGGCGTTAATTTAGGAAGTAAATTTCTAAATAGAACTATGCGATCCACGGATTCGTCATTTTGTTGAATGCTGGTATCATCAATTAGCTTATATAAGACATTGCGCGGCTGGTGAGATACGATGAGCATGTCACAGCCGGCTCTTACTGCAAGTTCGGCTCGAAGAAGCAAATCGCCAGCATCTGCTCCCCGCATACTTAAACAATCACTTAAAATAAGCCCCGTGAATCCTTGCTGTTGGCGCAAAATTTTATTTAGCCAAATACTGGAATACCCTGCGGGTTGCGTTGGATCAATCTGAGAATAGGTGACATAAGCAGGCATAATCGCTGCTAAGGCATTTTTTTGTATTAAGGTAAGGAATGGCAGCATATCTTCATTGCATAGCTGTTCCCAACTCACATCGCATATGGGTTTATCGATATGTGAATCCAAAAGAACGGAACCATGCCCAGGATAATGTTTACCAATTGCGGGCATGCCGACGCTATTCATACCGGCTATAAATGCTTCAGCCAATTGAGTGAGGACGTTTGGGTCAGCATGAAAAGCGCGATCTAATTGGCCAATTACTGGACAGTTCCCATGGAGGTCAAGCACCGGAGATAAACTCAAGTGTATACCGCAATTTATTAAATCCTGTGCCATTACTCTTCCATAATTGCGCGCGAGCTCCAAACCTGCATCAGGGTTTAAATCATACGTATCGCCGTAAATGCGGGCTGCAGGAAGGGCGCGAAACCCATGACGTTGAAAACGTTGTACGTATCCACCCTCGTGATCAACGGCGATGAATAATTCAGAATTTGTTTGATGAATGGTAAAAACCAGGTCTTTTAATTGGTCCGAATTATGAAAATTTCTCGAGAATAATAATACTGCACCTACTTGAGGATGTTTTAAAAGCTCAATTTCTTCCGCTGATATCTGGGTACTTTCAATATCGATCATAAATAGACTGGGCATACATTCTCCTTTGAAATGAGCGGGCGATTTTAGCATAACTGATGAAATGGACCTACTTGTTTATACTGGTAATCGATTAGCGAGTTGGTTATTATTCGAACTTTTAATTGTTTGGTTCCTATGACTTCTTTCTCTTGTTCAGTTTTACATAAGCATCCGGATTCACATGCACGGGTTACCCGTGTAACCACCGCACATGGTGAGTTCGTTACCCCAGTTTTTATGCCTGTAGGGACACGCGCAGGCGTTAATAATATGACACCAAATGAATTACGCGCCGCGGGCAGTCAAATTATTCTGGGTGGTAATACCTACCATATGCTCTGTGCTCCTGGTATGGAGGTTATTAAAAAAGCTGGTGGCATGCATCCATTTATGGGATGGTCGGGGCCCATGCTCACGGATAGTGGTGGGTTTCAAGTGTTCAGTCTTTCTAAAAACAAAGAAATATGTACTATTGATGAAGAAGGTGCACATTTTAAATTACCGCAAAGCCAGCGCTTAATTCACATGACTCCGGAAATGTCACTGGAGACTCAGAAAATAATTGGTGCTGACATTATTATGGCTTTCGACCAATGTACTCCAGACCATTGTTCTCGTGATGAGGTAATTCAAATTATGACCCGTACTCACCGCTGGTTGCTCCAATCGGTGCGTTATCACCAAGAGCATCCTCATTCGGCTTATGGTTATCCTCAAGCATTGTTTGGAATTATTCAAGGGGGTATTTACCCAGAATTACGTCGCGAGAGCGCAGATTTCATTGCAGCGCAAGATACCGATGGTCTTGCCATTGGGGGGGAAACCATAGGATTTGACATGAAGACTACCGTTGAAGTAATTCAGTGGGTGCGTGAATTTCTCCCAGAGACTAAACCTCGTTATACCATGGGTGTGGGTATGTCCCCGCAGGATTTGCTCGATGTTGTTGCTGAAGGAATTGACATGTTCGACTGTGTTGCCCCCACTCGTAATGCCCGTCATGGCGCGTTGTATTGTGGTAAAATTGTGCCAAATGGGACATGGCTAAAATTTGCCAGTGATTACGAGAATGAGCGTATTCAAATTAAAAAAGCGTGTTTTGCCAATGACCTGCGGCCGATTATGGAGGATTGTACCTGCTATACCTGTTTGAATTATACTCGAGCCTATCTGCATCAATTATTTAAGCAAAAATCCAATGTATTTACTGCTTTGGCCAGTATTCATAATGTGCATGTAATGCATGAGGTTTGTGATAAGATGCGCCAGTTTATTATTAATTCACAGGAGAAAAAATGATTATTATCGGTACTTCCAAAGGCGATATTCATTTGGAACTAGACGCAGAGAACACCCCTAAAACGACCGAGAATTTTTTAAATTATGTTCGTAGTGGTTTTTTTGAAAATACTATTTTTCATCGTGTGATTCCTGGATTTATGATTCAAGGCGGTGGATTAGAAGCAAATATGCAACAAAAAGAAACCCAGTCCCCCGTACAAAACGAAGCAAAAAATGCCAAACCAAACAAGCGGGGTACAATTGCCATGGCACGCACCATGGATCCGCATTCAGCCACTGCGCAATTTTTTATTAATCTTGTCGATAATGATTTTTTAAATTTTAGCGGCGAACATATGCAAGGTTATGGTTATTGCGTATTTGGTGAAGTGGTTGCAGGAATGGACGTTGTAGATGCCATTGCTCAGGTCAAAACTGGGAACAAACAAGGTCACTCCGATGTGCCTGTGGAGGAAATTACCATTTTATCGGTAACCGAAGCTTAAGTTAGGGACAGTTTACTGTCCCTTTATTTAGGATTTACCCGTTCACTGTAATCGAATACGGGTATTTGCAGATGGAAAAATATAGCCAGCAAGCGCATACAGAAGATGAATAAAAAGCTAATTATGATATTCACATGCTCATTGATGGCAAAGTAGTGCATTAACATAAACAAAAGAGCCCCACCCAGGGCAATGACCGCATAAAGTTCTTTTCGTAACACTAACGGTATATCATTACATAAAATATCGCGCAACATTCCACCACATATACCGGTAATCATGCCACTTAAAACCGCAATCGCTGGAGAAAGACCGTGATTAAGCGCTTTCAATATCCCTACGATCACAAAAGTTGAAAGTCCCAAGGCATCAAGAATTAGAAAGACTTTCATAACGCGAATCAAGGAGCGCGCTACAACAATCGTTAATAAGGCAGAAATTGTTGTATACAATAAATATTCAGGATGACTTACCCAGGTGAGCGGATAAGTGTTCAGAAGAACATCACGCACTGTTCCCCCGCCCAATGCAGTGATGCAGGCTATGAGCATAACACCAAAAAAATCCATTTTTTTACGCCCTGCGGAAAGGGCACCAGTGACTGCTTCTACACATATGCCAAGAATAAATAGGTAGTGGAGGAGCATAATCTCTCTTTGTGTACTAAAAAGGCAATTATATCACTAACAAAGCAGACCAAAAAGAGAGTGTAATGAAAATCTCCTGAATCAATCCCATCAATAAAAAAAGAACACCCATGATATCAGGCTTTCGACAGCAGTTCGCTCTGGATCATTCAGGAGATTTTATAGATTTAAAGTGGCTAATGGATGCTAATGCGATTTCGATTACTTTGCGTGATTGTTCCGGATTGGTTTGCATACCTCCTAGATCATGTAAAAGTTCCGTCAGAAAATGAGCGATTTCTTCGGGAGGAAGTTTACTGTCATACAAAGTTTTAGCCTGTATAAAAAGATAACGGAGCACTTCAATATTGCAGTGTAAAATATTGTGGTCTTTTGTTTGATTTTCTTCACCAAAGAGTAACCAACCTGCAGACACATTTAGTCTCGCCGCAATATCTTTCAATTTTGATGGATCAGGTAACGCCTCACCACGTAAGTATTTGCGGCATATCTGTAACGAATAGCCGGTAATTTCGGCAAGTTTATGTATGCATACTCCAGATGTTGAGCGGGAAGAGTGATATCCCGATGAGGTCATTGCCTCCTGGAGTCGGCGAGAAAACGCGGTTGATAGCTCATTTTTTTCCATAGTTATTTCAAAAGTAAGAATAATGGCTAATTCTAACCTCCTAATGTTATTTTCGCAATAAATATTAATTTAAGGAAACTTTATGTTTCGAAAAGAAATTATTTGTTGACACAAAAAAATTTTAATATACAATGACAGGCAATTGATGGAGCAATTAGAACACACAGCATGGAACAACAATACCCATATGGAAAAAAAGGTATTGTCAGCAGTCCAACAAACAAAGTGGTAACATAGCAATTAACCTCGCACAGAGACCCAATAACACTATTGGGTCTTTTTTTAAACACTTCTCGTCTTCGAAGCCAGCAGCGTATTAGATTAGGATGGGTGACTATTGATCAAAAAAAGTAGAGATGCGCTGACTGTAAGTAAGGGATTGCAGGTCTTTAATTATATAAAGAAAACGGATAAAAAGATTGCGTTCACTTTGCCCCTTCGATATAATTCGAATCTAAACGTAGATATATGTCTACAATCTAGGCACGTAGCTCAGTGGTAGAGCACCACCTTGACATGGTGGTGGTCGGTGGTTCGATCCCACTCGTGCCTACCATACTTTTTATAGCACTCCGAAATTCTAAAGACTTACTCAGGACTGCTATCTCTTATCTGATGTTAATAAATTTTAAGCCCTGCATTGCAGGGCTTTTCTTTAAAAGCTTGAGTAACGGATATTATTATGCCAAACGTAAAACTACCAGATGGAAGTGTGAGACATTTTGAGGCGCCTGTGACCGTTTTTGCAGTAGCTGAAAGTATCAGTCCAGGACTTGCTAAAGCTGCTATTGCAGGGCGTGTTAATAACCGTTTGGTCGATACTTCTTATCTTCTTCAGGAAGACTGCAGTTTGGTCATACTTACGGATAAACAAGAAGATAGCCTTGAAATTATTCGTCATTCCACGGCTCACTTGCTTGCGCAAGCTGTAAAAATATTATTCCCTTCAGCCCAGGTCACTATTGGCCCCACGATTGAAGATGGTTTTTATTATGACTTTGCTTTTGAGCGACCGTTTACTCCAGAGGACCTCGAGCAGATTGAAGCCAAAATGTATGAGATAGCGCGTCAAAATCATCCCGTAAAACGCCGAGAACTTTCGCGTAATGATGCAATTGCCTACTTCAAAAACCTGGGTGAAGAATATAAGGCAAAAATTATCGCAGATATTCCAGAAACCGAAACACTTTCCCTTTATAGCCAAGGTGAATTTGAAGATTTGTGTCGAGGTCCCCATGTCCCTGCAACCGGTTTCTTAAAAGCATTTAAACTTACTAAAGTTGCTGGCGCCTATTGGCGAGGTGACGCAAATAACGAGATGCTGCAAAGAATCTATGGAACGGCATGGGCAGATAAAAAGGCATTAGCGGATTATCTATTTCGCCTTGAAGAGGCAGAGAAACGCGACCACCGTAAGCTTGGTAAAACACTGGAGTTATTCCATTTTCAGGATATAGCACCTGGGATGGTATTTTGGCACCCTAAAGGGTGGACCATCTACCAACAACTTGAGCAATACATGCGTTCGCGCCTAAAAGATTTTGGTTATCAAGAAATAAAGACACCGCAACTTGTTGACCGGGTGCTCTGGGAAAAATCCGGGCATTGGGCTAATTTCCGTGATGAAATGTTCATAACAGAAACCGATAATCGGCATTATGCGGTTAAGCCGATGAATTGTCCTTGCCATGTCCAAATTTTTAATCAAGGTTTAAAAAGCTATCGGGACCTGCCATTACGATTTTCAGAATTTGGTAATTGTCATCGTTGTGAACCCTCTGGATCATTGCATGGCTTAATGCGCGTGCGTAATATGGTGCAAGATGATGCGCATATTTTTTGCACAGAGGAGCAAATACAATCTGAAGTTGATATGATGTTGCAATTAGTGCAATCCGTATATGCAGATTTTGGTTTCAATGAAATTAAATATCGTCTCGCATTGCGTCCCGAAAAGCGCGTGGGTAGCGATGAAGTCTGGGATAAGGCAGAAAATGCATTAAAAGAAGCGATGACTGGGCGAGGTATCTCCTGGGTGGATGCGCCAGGAGAGGGGGCTTTTTATGGTCCTAAGATTGAGTGTTCTTTAGCGGATTGTTTGGGGCGGATTTGGCAATGCGGTACGATTCAAATCGATTTCTCTATGCCACAACGATTAGATGCGAGTTATGTGGCTGAAGATGGCAGTAAGCAAATACCGGTGATGATACATCGGGCAATACTGGGTTCTTTTGAGCGTTTCATGGGAATTTTAATCGAACATTATGCAGGAAAGCTTCCCTTGTGGCTTGCTCCAGTACAAGCAGTAGTACTTACTATTACGGATAAACAGCACGCTTACGCTGAAGAAGTCACCAAAACCTTACAAAAAAGAGGTTTGCGCGTTAACTTTGACTTGAGAAATGAGAAAATTGGTTTTAAAATCCGAGAGCATACTCTGCAAAAAGTCCCCTATCTGTTAGTGATAGGGGATAAAGAAGTCGAGTCCGGTCAAGTTGCTGTGCGCTCTCGAGAAGGACACGATTTAGGTGTGATGACAATAGATACAATTTGTGATACCTTAATGCAAGAAATTATGCGTAAGGGCGTTAACAATTAGAGACGGAGGATAGAGCCATTAGTGCACCGACTAAGCGTGAAAGTGATCGCGCAAGAATAAATGAACAGATCAATGTACCTGAGGTACGCTTAATTGATGTCGATGGTAATCAAGCAGGAATAGTTTCTACGCGGGAAGCCTTGCGCGCGGCAGAAGAGAGTGGTTTGGATCTGGTTGAAATATCACCAACAGCTAAACCTCCGGTATGTCGCATTATGGATTACGGTAAATTTCTCTTTGAACTGAGTAAAAAACAAGCTGAAGCACGTAAAAAGCAAAAGCAGATTCAGGTTAAAGAACTTAAATTCCGTCCAACGACGGAAGATGGGGATTATCAGGTCAAGCTACGCAACCTGATACGTTTCCTTAGTCATGGTGATAAAGTTAAAGTAACCCTACGGTTTCGTGGGCGTGAAATGGCACATCAAGAGCTTGGTATGAAAATTCTGGAGAGAATCCAGCAAGATACTACCGAAGTTGCAATTGTAGAACAACACGCTAAGCGTGAAGGTAAGCAATTATTGATGGTATTGTCACCGAAGAAAAACAAGTAGCAAAAATAAATGCGGAGTACATTGTTATGCCGAAGTTAAAATCACATCGTGGGGCGTCCAAACGCTTCATAAAAACTGCCAGTGGTCGGGTTAAACGCCGTGGTGCTTATAGAAATCATATCCTCACCAAAAAGTCTACGAAGCAAAAACGACAGTTGCGTGTTGGTGCTAATAGTCTGAAAGCGTGTGATGCTCGTTTAGCCGAGCGCATGTTGCATGGTAGTTAAGGGGAGAATGAACAATGCCAAGAGTTAAACGTGGTGTGACCGCGAAAGCCCGCCATAAAAAAATAATGAAACTTGCGAAAGGATACTACGGTGCACGTAGCCGTACCTATCGTGTAGCAAAACAGGCGGTAATCAAAGCAGGTCAATATGCTTATCGTGATCGTCGTCAGAAAAAACGCCAATTCCGTGCTTTATGGATTACCCGAATTAACGCCCAAGCGCGCGAATGCGGATTATCTTACAGCCGTCTAATTGATGGTTTAAAAAAGGCTGCTATTGAGCTGGATAGAAAAATCCTGGCAGACATGGCGGTGCATGATAAAGTAGCTTTTGCTGCAGTAGCTGAGAAAGCGAAAGAAGCATTGGCAAAATAATTGTCTATAAATAATAGTTGCTATTCAACTTACTTATGAAAGCCAATTAATTCAATCTTAAGGAGGCCCTGGCCTCCTTTTTACTTGCAGGTATAATTATGCAGGATATCATCACCATACAGGAACAAGCTTCCGATGCAATAAAAAATGCACACGATATAACGGAACTTGAAGTTATTCGAGTAGAATTTTTGGGTAAAAAAGGCAGATTAACCGAGGTGTTGAAAGGCCTTGCACACTTACCGGCAGAAGAAAAACCCAAAGTTGGTCAGTGGGTAAATCAGGCAAAACGCGAAATAAGTCTCTTACTTGAAGAGAAAATGCTGCAATTTAAAGAAGTGGCATTGTCGGCGAAGCTCGCACAACAGCGTATTGACATCAGTCTGCCAGGACGCCGAAATAAAAATGGTTCCTTACATCCAGTGACTCAAGTCAAACAGCGGATTAATCAATATTTTAGTCGTCTCGGTTTTGATATAGTCGATGGTCCTGAGATTGAAAGTGAATTTTATAATTTTGAGGCCCTAAACATTCCCGCTCATCATCCAGCACGAGCGATGCATGATACATTTTATTTTGGTGATGGCCGCTTATTACGCACTCATACTTCCCCTGTACAAATTAGAGCAATGGAAAAAAATAAACCTCCTTTTCGACTTATTGCTCCAGGCAGGGTTTATCGTTGTGATTCTGATATGACTCATACTCCAATGTTTCACCAAGTTGAAGGACTCTTTATCGATAAAGAGGCGACCCTGGCTGGATTAAAAGGACTGTTAAGTGATTTTTTCAGTTATTTTTTTGGGCGAGAACTTGCATTAAGATTTCGCCCATCCTATTTTCCATTTACGGAGCCGTCGGCCGAGGTTGATATAGAATGTACTCAGTGTCATGGAAAAGGATGTCGCTCGTGTAAGTTTACTGGTTGGCTCGAAGTACTCGGCTGCGGTATGGTGCATCCAAATGTACTCAAAGCTGTGAATATATCTCCCGAGGAATATCAGGGTTGGGCTTTTGGTATGGGGATGGATCGCTTAGCCATGCTCTATTTTGGAATCGATGATTTACGCACCATGTTTGAAAATGATATGGCATTTTTGACGCAGTTTTGATTATTCGCATGCGGATGTTAATACGATATAAATGCTAATGAACTCTATAGGTAGTAAGGATTTTAAATGAAACTAAGTAAATTATGGCTACGCGACTGGGTAAACTTTTCCTTAAATGAGCACGAGTTGGCGCATCAGCTGACCATGGCGGGCCTGGAAGTGGATGCCGTGAGTCCGGTCGCGGGATCATTTACTCAAGTTATCGTAGCTGAAGTCCTTAGTACACGCCCTCATCCCAATGCTGACAAATTAACTATCTGTGAAGTAGATACGCAGCGCGAAACAATGTTACAAGTAGTTTGTGGCGCGAGAAATGTTCGTCCTGGATTGAAAGTGGCACTTGCTCAGGTTGGTGCGCAATTACCTGGCGATTTTAAAATAAAAGAATCAAAACTGCGAGGTGAGCTGTCTCAGGGTATGCTGTGTTCGGTGAGTGAGCTTGGTATGGCTGATCAGTCTGAAGGAATTATGGAGCTTGATGCCAATGCCCCCGTGGGCATGGATTTAAGGGAATACCTAAAACTTGATGATCACATTATTGACGTAGACCTTACTCCGAATCGTGCTGACTGCTTTAGTGTGCTTGGAGTTGCTCGAGAAATAGCGGCAATAAACAATTTACCTTTACTAAATAAAGAGTTTCCAGCCGTATCACCCGCTATTGACGAAACGAAAACGATTAATTTACTAGCGAATGATGCATGTCCTCGTTATTCAGCCCGTGTTATTAAAAATATTAATCCCAATGCTACAACACCTATGTGGATGCAAGAGCGTTTACGTCGCTCTGGAATTCGTTCAATTCATCCGGTGGTTGATGTTATGAACTACGTTATGGTTGAGCTCGGTCAACCTATGCATGCTTTTGATTTAGATACTGTAGCGGGTGCTATCGATGTGCGTTTTGGTAAAGAGAGCGAGCAATTAAAATTACTCGATGGACAAGAAATTCAATTAACCGATAAGGTATTAGTAATTGCTGATGCAAATAAACCTTTGGCAATTGCAGGGGTGATGGGGGGCATTGAAAGCTCGGTACAGGCTCATACAACTCATATACTTCTGGAGAGTGCTTTTTTTAATCCGGTTATCATTGCGGGTGTCGCACGTAAATTTAGCCTCTTTAGTGATTCCTCACAACGATTTGAGCGTGGTGTTGATCCGCAGCTCCAGGTAAAAGCGTTGGAATATGCAACGAGTCTGCTACTGGAAATTGTTGGTGGTCAGGCAGGACCATTAACGGAGGCCCAAGAGGTACAAAACATTCCCATGCCCGTAGAGTTTGCATTTGATATGCGCAAAGTTAAACGCTTAACCGGATTAGAAATTGCAACAGATACATTAATGGCATACTTGCACGGCTTAGGCATAACCATGAATAAAATGGATGAACATCTGCTCCGAGTAACGATTCCAACCCATCGTTTTGATATACAACAAGATGTTGACTTAGTTGAAGAGGTGGTACGCTTATACGGCTATGACAAACTGCCGGTCTCCCCTATGAAGGGTCCTATTCGTGCAGGGAGTGTTTGTCCTAACGAAGCTTCTGCTCAAGAAATAACCAAATGGCTGATGACTCGAGGCTATAACGAGACGATAAGTTATAGTTTTGTTGATCCAGAATTACAGGATGCTTTTTATCCCGAGACTGAGTCCATGCAATTATTAAACCCAATTTCTTCTGAGCTATCACAAATGCGCAAAGGTTTATGGCCTGGTTTGATTGCCTCCATGATTCATAATGTCCATCGCCAACAAAATGTGATCCGCTTTTTTGAGTTTGGTGTTGTATTTGATGTGGTCTCAGGACAATTAACAGAACGTGCGGCCTTAGCAGGATTAGTTAGTGGAGAAAATGGCCTACTGCATTGGGGAGAAACTTCCCGTTCTTATGATTTCTTTGATGTAAAAGGTGACTTAGAAGCATTATTTACCCATTTGCACTTGAAAAATATACAGTTTATAAGTGCAGAGCATGCTGCTTTACACCCGGGACAAGCAGCAAAAATATATATCGACGGCCACTTCGCAGGATGGGTAGGTGCTTTGCATCCTCGACTTCTTGATGATTTGGATTCAAAGCACGATGTCTTTTTGTTTGAAATCAATCAGAATGCTTTAATGAATACTCAGCCGGTACGCTACCAGCCGATTTCAAAATATCCGCAAATTCGTCGCGACTTATCCTTTATCGTTGATAAAGAAATTGAAATTGGTGCTATTGAGCACGCAGTTCGCGATGTTATCGAAGAAAATTGGCTTAAATCATTCGATGTCTTTGATGTGTATACCGGAACAGGTATTCCTGATAATCAAAAAAGCATAGCCATTTCTTTGAATTTACAAGACGATAATCGTACCTTGGTTGATGCTGAGATCAATTCTTTAATCAGTGCTATACTCAAAACGTTGGAAAATAAATTTTCAATCATATTGAGGGAATAATCGTGAATGCACTGAGCAAAGCAATAATGGCTGAAACCTTATGTGATGAGTTAAAATTATCCAAAGGTGCCGCTAAAGAACTCGTTGAGAATTTTTTTGAAGTATTAAGGCATACTCTAGAACATGGAAATCATGTAAGATTATCAGGCTTTGGAAATTTTATTTTGCGTGATAAGCCGCAAAGACCGGGACGAAACCCCAAAACAGGGGAAGAAATACCCGTTGAGGCACGCCGAGTGGTCACTTTTAAAACCGGTTTAAAATTAAAAACTAAAATTGAAGAAATAGGGAAAAGCAGTTGAGTTATTATCAAAAGCATGTACTTCTATGCACAAACCAGAAAGCGGCAGGCAAGCAGTGCTGTGCGAACTCTGGCGGAGATGAATTTTTTTCTTACATGAAAACTAAAATTTCAGAACTTGGTCTTCATGGAGCAGGGAAAATAAGAGTGAGCAAAACAGGTTGTCTTGGCCGATGTGCTCTAGGTCCCTGTCTGGTCATTTATCCAGAGGGAACTTGGTACAGCTATAAAAGTTTCGCAGACTTGGATAAAATCATTGCTTCACACTTGAGTAAGGGTGAAATAGTAGAGGATCTTACCCTCGATCCGCAGTGTGTCTCGTCTTAATCCACCTGTCGTGCTATTTTTCAAAGCTTTATAAAAATAAAAGTTTAAAAATGATGTGTATTGCATATATTTTGTAAATTATCCTTTACTTTTTCTTGTTGCTTTGGTTTAATTGTTAGCCAAATTAGATAGCAAAAATAGTTATTTAGTTGGGCGAGTGATTAGCAATAGCAGCAATGTTGAATGCAATTAGCTAAAAATATACATTGATCTTTAGGTTTTCATAAATAGTTATTAGCTTATTAAGCATAAATGCTTGTAATAAAGATCCTGTTTGTACTAAAACAGATGTATATAAATTATCTGATTAAACAGATTATACGTAGATTTTTATCCTTTTTACTTGTAGGATGTTCCAGTTTTAGTTAAAATCGCCCGTCCATGAGAAAAGATTAATAATTTAGGCAGTTCGGAGTTCATTTAATGAAAACATTTAGTGCCAAAAGCCATGAAGTCAAGAGAGACTGGTTCGTGGTCGACGCCAGCGATAAAGTTTTAGGTCGTCTAGCTACTGAGATTGCCCGTCGTTTACGAGGCAAGCATAAAGCTGAGTACACCCCCCATGTAGATACAGGTGACTACATCATTGTTACTAACGCAGAAAAAGTAACGGTAACGGGTCGTAAATTTACTGATAAAATGTATTACCGTCATAGCGAATACCCTGGTGGTATTAAGTCAGACAGCTTTCAAAAATTACAAGCAAGAAATCCTGTGCGTATTATAGAGCTTGCTGTAAAAGGCATGCTACCTAAAAATCCACTGGGTCGTGAAATGTACCGAAAACTTAAAGTTTATACGGGAAGCGAGCATCCCCATGCTGCACAACAACCCAAAAAACTTGAAATCGAGGAATAAGCATTATGGGTTTGAAACAATATTATGGTACTGGCCGTAGAAAAAGTTCTGTAGCTCGTGTTTTCTTGCGTCCTGGAAAAGGTGAAATTCAAGTCAACGGACGTGGTTTGCAAGAATATTTTTGTCGCGAAACCGCATGCATGGTCGTGATGCAGCCGTTTGAAACAGTTGATTTACTCAACAAATTTGATGCATACATCACTGTGACTGGAGGCGGTATTTCTGGACAAGCGGGTGCTGTTCGTCTTGGTATTGCACGTGCGCTCGTTGAGTATGATAAAGAAGGCTTAGCACCAGATGCTGAATCTACAGTTAAGAAGAAGCTGCGTGAGAAGAACTATTTAACTCGAGATGCTCGTCGCGTCGAGAGAAAGAAATACGGTCTTCGCAAAGCACGTCGAGCGACTCAGTTCTCCAAACGTTAATTTTATTCTCATTAAAAAAGCCCCGTTTAGCGGGGCTTTTTTATTAAAATCATACCTCGCTATTGTTCCAATCAGGTATCTTATGTGTGACCAGCCTAAGCAAGATGAACAACCAATCGATTTGGATAGACGCCGATTTCTCACTAAAACTGCGGGTGTTCTAGGTGGTGTAGGTGCAGCTTGCGCATTAACTCCGTTCATTGCCTCATGGTTGCCAAATTCCAAAGATAATTTAACAGCAGAACCACTCCAAGTTAAAATTGATCATCTGAAGCCGGGCGAACAATTAATCGTTAAATGGCACGGAAAACCAATATGGATTATTAGGCGCACGCAAAAAATGCTTGAGGAGTTAAATAAACCAAATAATCGATTGCGCGACCCCTTATCTTTGAGCCCTCAACAACCTCATTATGCCCAAAATAATTATCGGTCGCGAAATCCTGAGTTTTTAGTACTTATTGGTATATGTACACACTTGGGTTGTTCGCCTGGATATAAACCTAATGCGAAAGAGGAGAACAAAAGTCAGGCGGGTTTTCTATGTCCTTGCCATGGATCTCTTTTTGATATGGCGGGTAGAGTGTTCAAAAACATGCCCGCGCCGATAAATTTAGCAGTTCCTCCTTATCATTTTGCCGATGATAAAACTCTGATCATTGGAAAAGATGATGTACAACCATAGGTAGAAAAAAATGAAGCGTATTTGGTGGTGGTTGGATGCTCGGTTATCTCTATCGCAATATTGGCGACAACACTTTACCGAATATTATGTACCTAAAAATCTCAATGTACTCTATATTTTTGGTGCTTTGGCATTATTTGTATTGTTGAACCAGTTGGGTACCGGAATCTGGTTAACAATGTTTTATATACCCACACCCGAGCAAGCCTACGATTCAATTCAAAATATAATGAGGAACGTTAATTTTGGTTGGCTGTTGCGTTATTTACATACAACGGGCGCATCAGCTTTTTTTATCGTGATCTATCTGCATCTTTTTCGAGGTTTAGTATATGGCTCCTATAAAGCACCTCGAGAGATTGTTTGGATATTAGGGATGATACTTTATATACTATTGCTAGCGATTGCTTTTTTAGGCTATTTGCTACCGTGGGGACAAATGTCCTACTGGGGAGCCGAGGTGTTTACCTCGCTACTTGGGAGTATACCCTATTTAGGCGACTCGCTAATGTTGTGGGTGCGTGGCGACTACAGCATTAGTGGGATAACGTTGCAGCGTTTTTTTGCTTTACATGTGATTGCTCTACCTTTATGTGTTTTTTTATTCACGGCCCTTCATATTGTGGCCTTGAGAAAGGTCGGTGCAAATAATCCGGAAGGATTTCATATCCAGAAGCCTGAAGAGACAATACCAGAAAATTATATTCCTTTTTTTCCGTATTATTTCATCAAAGATCTCTTGGGTCTTATTGGTTTTCTTTTATTATTTTCGCTCGTTGTTTTTTTTATGCCGAATATGGGCGGGTATTTTTTAGAAGCCAATAATTACATTCCCGCCAATTCGTTAATTACGCCAAATGAAATAAAGCCGATGTGGTATGTGGCTCCATACTATGCAATGCTGCGTGCAATACCTGACAAAGTTATGGGGTTGTTACTAACGGGTTGTGCATTTGCTTTCTTGTTTATACTCCCATGGCTTGATCAAAGTCCAGTTCGTTCTATGCGTTACAAAGGAGTTTATTCACGGACAATGCTGGCTGTATTTGTAAGTTCCTTCATACTCTTAGGCTATTGTGGTTTAAAGCCCTTAAACGAGATAAATCTCTGGTTTTCACGTATTGCATTACTTGGGTATTTCTCATATTTTCTGATGATGCCCTGGTATACTCGCAGGGAAACGTGTCGCCCCATACCCTGTGAGGCTGACTCATGAGGGTAATAATTGGGATTTTATTTATTGTCACGCTTAATCATGCGGTATGGGCAAGGGTTTCTGGGCATCAGGATCATTCGTCGGCTTCTATACAACGTGGCGCGAAGTTATTTATTAACTATTGTTCCGGTTGTCATTCATTGAATTATTTAACTTATAATCGTCTGGCAACGGATGCTGGTATCGTGAATACACAGGGCCGAATTGATAAAAAAATGTTGCAAAACCTTATGTTTAATACAACAAAAGTACAGAGCCCAATCCATGCTAATTTAACTGCTGGCGATGCAAAAAAATGGTTTGGCATCTCTCCCCCTGATCTATCCCTAATTGCCCTTATTCGTGATAAAACCTGGATTTATAATTATTTAAACAGTTTTTATCAAGATGAAACACAGCCCTTTGGTGTCAATAACCGACAATATCCCGGAACCCTGATGCCACATGTTCTGGAGCCCTTATTCGGATTATATGAATTATCGCAAGAAAAGAGCGCCCCTACCATGCAAATACGAATACATCCCGGCTCCTTATCCGCTTCAGAGCAAAAACGGTTTTTAGATGATTTGTTGAGATTTTTAAGCTATGTTGCTGAGCCAGAAAAAAAAACGCGGATGAGGATTGGTATCTTTGTTGTTATTTATTTTCTAACATTATTTTTAATACTTTTCAAATTGAAACAAATCATTTGGCGAAAAATTACCGCCAAGAAGTAGGATAATTCACCCTAAAATATAAAAACATGGTAAACTGTGGCGTTTGTATTGAAGATCCTCGTATTATCTGAAATAAATAGGAGTTGCTCATGGCAATTGTTGCGAAGCGCACGATCATGTCTCTATTTTCGGATATTGATGATGTTTACAGTCATCAAGTCCGTATCGTCTTGGCAGAGAAAGGAGTCAATGTTGAGATTCTGCCGGTAAAACAAAATGAACCGAGTTCTGATTTATTAGCTATAAATCCTTACGGTACCATACCTACATTAATCGATCGTGAATTGGTGCTCTACGAACCTAGAATTATTATGGAATATTTAGACGAGCGCTTCCCCCATCCTCCTTTGCTTCCTGTATACCCTGTAGCTCGTGCTGAGACTCGTAAAATGATGCATCGTATTGAGCATGATTGGTATTATTTGATGAATCAAATTCTCAAAGACGAAACGAATCAAAGTGCCCGTACCAACCTTGCTGAGAGTTTAATTAGCTTGGATCCGGTCTTTGCAGATAAAGCTTATTTTTTAAGTGATGAATTTTCATTACTTGATTGTGCATTAGCACCCTTACTATGGCGTTTACCTGCACTTGGAATTGAAGTAGGTGCACAATTTAAAGGCTTAAATAGTTACATGCAACGTTTGTTTAAACGTGATTCGTTCCAGGCCAGCCTTACTGAGGCCGAGAGGCAACTTAGAGCGGCATAGCACATGAATATGACATCCAATAAACCTTATCTAATACGCGCAGCTTATGACTGGATTGTCGATAATGAACTGACGCCTTATCTGCTTGTTAATGCGGCTTATTATGGGGTAGAGGTACCAAAAGCCTATGTGGATGATAATCAACGTATAGTGCTTAATATATCCCCTGCGGCGACACGTGGTTTAATTCTGGAAAATGATCGAATTGAATTCGCTGCCCGTTTTGCTGGAGAAACGGAACATCTTATCGTTCCTCCCGGTGCCGTACTCGAAATCTACGCAAAAGAAAACGGCCGTGGAATTGCCTTCGAGTATGAGGAATCGCCCCAACCCCCTCCAGAACCTGCACCAAAATCGCTGGAGTCAACCAAGCGTAAACCTTCCCTCAAATTAGTCAAATGATAAGAATTCGGATGCATTGGTCTAATGCATCCATTAAAATTTAACGATGATGGAGCATAAGGTGAAGAGACCAGAAACTGCCCTGTATCGATGTGAACAAATTCGTGCTTGTGAGCGCCTGGCAGTAGACTATTATCAAATTGATGAACACGAGTTGATGGCGCGAGCTGGCGAAGAGGCATTTCAGTTTATCCGTAAATTATACCCTGAGATAGCACATATTGCTGTTTACTGTGGTGCGGGTAATAACGCGGGCGATGGCTATGTTGTTGCGCGCCTCGCGCATGAGGCAGGACTTATCGTTTCGGTTTATCAAACTAAAGCTATAGCCGATTTACCACCTGCTGCGCAATATGCAGCGCTCCTTGCTCAAGATGCTGGAGTTGAGTTTCAGTCGATAGATGAACCGCTTGATGCCGAAGCAGAGTTACTGGTCGATGCACTCTTAGGTATCGGTATTCAGGGGGAGGTTCATGGTGTTATTGCTGCGGTTATTCACCAGTTAAATACCAGCGGCCTACCTATTATTTCTTTGGATATTCCATCGGGTTTAAATGCGGATACGGGTGTGGTACATAACGTCGGTATCAAGGCGGATACGACACTGACTTTTATCGCATTAAAAACTGGACTCTACACAGCAGACGGCCCTGATTATTGTGGGGAAATTCATTGTTGCCCCATCGGCCTTGATGCATGTGTACGAAAACAAACGCCTATAAGTTGGCTTCTGAACGAGAAAACGGTCCCTTTGCCTTTAACGGCGCGCAAAAAAAATTCTCATAAAGGGGATTACGGACACGTCGTTATTTTAGGTGGTGGGCCGGGAATGCCAGGAGCGGTATTTATGGCAGCAAAAGCAGCTTTACGTTCCGGTGCTGGAGCGGTCACGGTGGGTACCTGGAAAGAGTATGCCTCATCTGCTGTTGTGGGTTTGCCTGAGGCTATGGTCGTGGGTATTAAATCATCCCGTGATTTACATCACCTGCTAAAACGTGCAACGGTTTGCGTACTTGGCCCGGGTTTAGGTGAGACCGATTGGGCTGTTGACATTTTTTCTGAGGCAATTACCTCGCAGTTACCGATGATTATCGATGCTTCTGCCTTGCGTCTGTTGGCTGAACATTCTCTAGCAGATGATAATTGGATATTAACTCCTCATCCAGGTGAGGCTGCTGCTTTATTAGCTACGAATACGCAACAAATTCAGCACGATAGATTTGCTGCCGCATCTAGAATTCAGCGGCAGTATGGTGGTGTCGTTGTGCTTAAAGGATGTGGCTCTATTATTCAAACAGAGCAGGATGTTTATCTATGCACTCAAGGAAATCCTGCCATGGCAAGTGCCGGTATGGGGGATGTGTTGAGCGGTGTTATTGCAGGTCTATTAGCGCAAGGTTTATCGTTATCCGAGTCTGCCCAAGTTGGGGTCTATGCGCATGCGCATGCAGGCGATATAATTGCCCAAAGGTTAGGTGGGGCTGGATTGATTGCTAGTGATCTTATTGAAACATTACCATCGGTGATTCATGGTAAATTATAAATTCCCAAATTATATTATTGAGTTACCCAATGAAAATGAGAGTATTGCTTTCGGGAAACGCTTGGCCCTATGCGTCCGACCGCCTCTCGTGTTTGCCTTTACCGGGGATCTGGGCATGGGGAAAACTGCAATTATTCGTGCGCTCGTGCAGGGGTTAGGTGTGGAATCTCCCGTTAAGAGCCCGACCTTTTCTTTAGTTGAAAGCTATCATTTACCCACTATGCACATTCATCATTTTGATTTGTATCGAATTAATGATGAGGAAGAACTTGATTATTTAGGTTTTAGAGATTATTTCACTGACGATAGCTTGTGCGCCATCGAGTGGGCAGAAAAGGCGAATCAATTAGTACCGTATATTGATTTACAGTTCACGTTAAGTTTGGCAGGTGCCGGTCGCCAATTACATTTAATGGCTAAAAGTGATTCCGGAAAAACCATTTTAGAGAAACTGAAAGGTGAATAATGCGCTTACGTATCGGTTATTTTATGCTGTTGCTCCTGAGCAGTTTTATTCTCTCTGCAGCGCAATTAACATCCATAGATGTGCTAGAGCAGCATCAGATGACCTCTGTTTTATTAACCTTAGACGGTCCGTTTACTCATAAATTATCGAGAATGACCAATCCTGAGCGAGTAATTGTGGATTTAAGTGGTTCGCAAATGGGATTAAATCTTACTCAGGTTCGTTTTCCTAATTCATTGATTCAATACATTCGAACGGGGAAGACAAGCGAGAAAACGGTGCGGCTGGTTTTAGACATCAAACAGCATGTCAATGTGCGCACAGCACCATGGACACCGGCATCCGGAGGGTTTGGTGTACGCGTTGATTTAATGACTCAAAACATGCCGCTGGTTACAGCGGTGCCTGTCCCAAATAAAATTCGTCAAGCCCAACCACAACCTACGAGAGTACCGGTCGTAAAAAATCCCGTGGTTAAGAAAATTCCTGCGCCATCCCCACGGCCTGTCAGCGTACATGCACCTCAAAAGTTACGAGATGTGGTCATCGTACTGGATGCTGGGCATGGTGGGAAAGATTGCGGTGCACGAGGCCCTCATCGCAGCCAGGAAAAAAATGTAGTCTTGGCCATTACGTTAAAATTAAAAAGACTAATCGATCAACAACCGGGTATGCGAGCTGTATTAACCCGCTCTGGCGATTATTATGTGGGTTTACGGGAGCGTTTAGATATTGCGCGCAAATACAACGGTGATATTTTTGTGGCAATTCATGCCGATGCCTTTCACAATCCCAATTCCCGAGGTGCTTCGGTGTTTGCATTATCGCAAAGGGGTGCAACCAGTGAAGCTGCACGTTGGTTAGCAGAGAAGGAAAACTATTCAGAATTAGGCGGCGTGGATTTAAAAGGTTTAGACGACCGTAATGGGATGGTCCGTTCGGTACTGATTGATTTGTCGCAGACGGCAACGATCAATGCAGGTTTGCAGATGGGGCAAAAAGTATTGCAACAACTGGGTTCTTTTGCCGCGCTTCATAATAACCGCGTTGAGCAAGCGCGTTTTGTGGTGCTCAAGTCCCCTGATATCCCTTCCATTTTAGTAGAAACTGGTTTTATTTCTAATCCCAATGAAGAACGTAATTTGACGAGTTCAACGTATCAAATGCGCCTGAGTCAAGCCATTTTTAAAGGAATCAAGGATTATTTTTGGGAATATCCACCCCATGGATCGCGGATTGAGGCTATGGTGAGTCGTGCAGTACATATTGCTCGTAAGGGTGAAACATGGCCGAGCCTTGCTGCACAGTATCAAATACCGATTCGTGCCCTACATCAAGCTAATGGAGTAAGAGCAGACGAATCATTAAAAGCAGGACGTCAGGTGGTGATACCAGCAACATGGGCTTAAGAATTCAGCAGTTACCCTCATTTATTGCCAATCAAATTGCCGCAGGGGAGGTTATAGAGCGCCCTGCGTCTGTAGTAAAAGAATTATTAGAAAACTCCTTAGATGCGGGCGCTACAGAGATTCATATTGATATAGATTATGGTGGATTTAATCTTATCCGCATTAGTGATAATGGCCATGGCATCGTTGCCGAAGATTTACCTTTAGCCATTACCGCTCATGCAACCAGCAAAATTAAAACTTTGGATGATTTATTTGCCATTAACAGTATGGGGTTTCGCGGGGAAGCTTTAGCAAGTATCGCAGCCATTGCCAAGTTAATGATAAGCTCGCGTCCGGTGACGGCAACTACCGCAATGTGTTTACAAGTTCAGGAAACAAATATCACTCTGCATCCGTGCGCACGTTCAGTAGGTACTACAGTGGAGGTGTCGGACCTTTTTTTCAATGCCCCAGTACGTAAACGTTTTTTGAAATCAGAAAAGATTGAGTTTCAGGCCATTGAACAGGTTGTTAAACGCTTTGCTTTAAGTGCGCCCACCGTGGCATTAACGCTAAAACATAATGGGAAAATAGTTTTTACCTTACCCGCTGCGCAAACATCAACCATGCTCACGTTACGCATGAAGCGATTGCTTGGCAGTGCTTTTGTTAAGGATGCGATTGAATTGGAAGTAGCGCATGCCGGAATGAATCTACGGGGCTGGATTAGTAATCATCAGTTTCAACGTAGTCAAAATGATCGGCAGTGGCTTTATATCAATCAACGCATGGTTAAAGATAAGCTGTTGCTTCATGCTTTAAAACAAGCTTATGCAGGCATTCTTCATCCAGGCCGATTTCCCGCTTGTGTCTTATACCTGGATTTAAATCCTGCTGAGATTGATATTAATGTTCATCCCACGAAACACGAAGTGCGCTTTGAGCAGCCGCGTATAGTTCACGACTTTATTACTTCTCAGGTAATCCTGGCATTAGACGCTACCCAAAAAGCGCCGGCTATGGCAGTGGTTGGGAAAGCGATAATCAAGAACCACCCTGATAATACGAGCTTGAGTGAGCCTACCCCTCTTTGGTCACAGTCCGTAGAAAAGGTCGATAAAACGCGTTCCTGGATATTACTTCATAATTGTTTTGCAATCGTGCATCTTGAACACCAGCCGCACTTAATTCATTTAGATGCGGTTTATAAGCATATGCTTAAGACTGAGATAAATAAACATCAACTCCCGTTAAGGCCCCGACCCTTGCTTATTCCATTGAAAATTTCTTTGCAGGAACATTTATGGGACAGCCAAGAATCTTGGATACCGCAATTAGCGCTTATGGGGATGCAGTGTATTCCTCAGTTGGATAGGCAAGAGGTTCGGGTAACATCACTACCGGTCATCTTACCCCATCTTGATTTAATTCGTTTTTTTACATACTTACAGCAGTCTTTCGCCTGTTCACTAGCGGAATTGCAAAAAGCACTGATTGAAGCACAAACAGTGGATTTTCGAACATTCGATGAGCATGAACGTGTGCAATTACTTCAATATGTGTATAATTTGGCTTCTACTGAATCTACTTCTTCATTTATGAGGAAATTAACAGTCGAGGACTGTTGGAATTTATTGTATGCATGATCCTGTTTTTTGTTTGATGGGCCCCACTGCATCGGGAAAAACAGCCTTAGCTTTTGAGTTAGTTAAGCATTTTCCGATGGAAGTAATTAGTGTTGATTCCGCGATGATTTATCGGGAAATGAATATTGGTACCGCCAAACCTGACTCTGACGAATTGAAGCACGTGCCGCATCATTTGTTGGATATCATTGAACCGACTGATTCTTATTCAGCCGCACACTTTTGTGATGATGCAACACGGTTAATAAAGGATATACACCAGCGAGGTAAAATCCCATTATTAGTCGGTGGGACGATGATGTATTTTAACGCCTTACAAAACGGTTTGAATCAGCTCCCAGAGGCAAATCAACAGGTGCGTCAACACATTGAGGAAGAGGCGCAAGAACAAGGCTGGTCACGCTTGCATGAGAAGTTAAAAGACATTGATCCAGTTACTGCAGCACGTATTCATAATAATGATACACAAAGAATCCAACGCGCTCTTGAGGTTTATTATTTAACCGGCACACCACTGTCCGTTTTTCTAGCAGAGGTAAAGTCGGTCTCCACCGTCAACTTCATAAATTTGGCTTTATTCCCCCAAGATCGCAGCTGGCTGCACCAACGTATCGCGCAGCGATTTACACAGATGTTGCAGACCGGTTTCATGGAGGAAGTGATTCATTTACAAAAAAAATGGATTCTAAATATGGAAATGCCTTCGATGCGTTGTGTCGGTTATCGTCAAGCTTTAGAATATTTGCAAGGTGAATATGATTATTCCACGTTGATCGAAAAAGGCATTGCAGCTACTCGCCAATTAGCAAAACGTCAATTAACTTGGTTGCGTCATTGGAAAAATATAGATTATTTTGATCCCTTAAAACCAGGTTATTCTGTCGATTTTGTAGCGAAAATAAGGGAAATATTGGATAATCCACTTTAAGTGCAGGTGCAAGGGCGCCAATGCCTCATGTTTAAGGCAAAAATGATAAGCGAGAAGAAAATGCAAAAAAAACAGCTAGAACCAGCAAGTACTAAAAAAAATTACGTTGTTCATCAGCATCAGCTTCCACTGAGTTGTCCTACAGATGAAATGATATTATGGAATGCACACCCTAAAGTTTATTTACCCATCGAAAAAACGGGTGTTGAAGTATGTCCTTACTGTGGTTCGAGATTTGTTTTACAGAATGATTAATTCCATATGTATAGTTAGATTATCTGCTTTGGGTGATGTCCTCATGGCAGTGCCGTTAATTCGTACCTTGCAAGCCCAATTACCACAGGCGAAACTGACTTGGGTGATTTCAAGACCTGCTTTTGATTTGGTGGCGGGCATGAATGATGTCGAGTTTCTTGTTATCGAAAAACCACAGCGGTTACGGGACTACTGGCATTTCAAAAAACAGCTAGCAGGGCGTGAGTTTGATGTATTACTAGCCCCGCAGGCGAGCTTACGCACTAATTTTTTATATCCCCTGATTAAAGCAAAACGCAAAATTGGCTATGACGAAGCGCGGGCAAATGATGGCCATAAGTGGTTCGTTAACGAACGCGTTACCCCAGGTCTGGAACATACTCTGGAAGGATTTTTAAAATTTGCTGCTGCATTAGGCATTAAAGAAAAAGTTATTCGCTGGGATTTACCTGTTGGTGAGGAAAACTATGCATGGGCCGATGCGCATTTACCTAAAAATAAGCCTGTATTAATTATCAATCCCGCCGCAAGTAAACCTGAACGGAGTTGGCCGGTAGCACGATACATCGAGGTGCTCAAATTAGCACGCGAGCGTTGGGGGGTAGAAATTATTGTTACCGGTGGTCCAGGTGATTTTGATAAAAAGTTAGCAGACGAAATTAGCTCGGAGGTTCCTGTAATCAATTTATCGGGTAAGACGAAACCGAAGCAATTATTGGCGCTCATTAGCAAAGCTACGGCGGTATTATGCCCCGATACAGGGCCTTCTCATATGGCAACTGCGGTGAACACCCCAGTAGTCGCACTTCACGCAGTGACGAATCCATTAATTTCTGGTCCGTATTTATTTCAATATCTAGTAGTCAATCGGTATCCGGAAGCTGCGCAGAAGTTTTTAGGTTGTGAGGCCATTGATGAGGTATGGGGACAGCATGTGCATGGTGATGAAAGTATGAAATTAATCACTGTGGATGAGGTCATGGAAAAATTGGCGTCGATTTTCGATAATTAATACGTTTAATCGTTTCAAAAAAATAGTTTCAATCCTGACTAAAATCACATTTCATTAACGGAATAAGACGTGTTTTGTAGTACCATTTATGTATCAACCAAATAAGCATAAAGACAGGTATGCAAATATATGAAACCACGATTCCATACCAGTCAATAGTTGCCCCGCTAAAAGCAGAGTAATTTTGCCCGCAAATAACCACCAGCGACATCATAAAAGCGCACATGGGGGCAAAAGGATAGCCTTTAGCTACATAAGGTAAATCGCGTAAATCTTTTCCTTGGAGTAAATAAGCTTTACGGAAGCGATAATGGCTGATGGATATACCCATCCAGGCAATAAATCCTGAGAGGCTTGTTGCATTGAGTAACCAAAAATAGACCGTACCATTACCAAAAATCGAACTTAGGAAAGCCAACATCGCAACAAGACTCGTTATGGCAAGCGCATAGATGGGTACTCCACGATGGTTAACAACTGAAAATACATGCGGCATGTGTCCTTCTTTCGCGAGGAACCATAAAATCCGACTACCAATATACATACTCGAATTTGCTGTAGAAATAATGGCGATTAAAATGACCACATTCATCGCGAATGCAGCATAATTTTCGTTAAACTGAGTAAAAACCAGAGTAAAAGGACTTGTGACTACATCGGCATTGGCCAATTGCGGAGCATTCGATGGAATAAGTAAGCTAATGACAAATAAAGAGAGGACGAAGAAGAGCAGAATGCGCCAAAAAATCATTTTTATCGCTTTAGGAATGTTTTGCTGGGGATCTGAACTTTCTCCCGCAGCAACACCGATCATCTCTGTACCCTGAAAAGAAAAGCCTGCAGTAACGAGCGCACCAATAAAGCCAATCCAGCTGCCTCGAAATGGTCCACCATCAACCTGCCAATTAGCAAATCCTCCAGCTTTATAAGGCGTTACTCCAGCGATTAGTAAAAACCCACAGACAACGAAAAGAATAATAACGGTCACTTTAATAAAAGACATCCAATACTCGATCTCACCAAATACTCGCGTGGAGATAGCATTAAAACCGAGAATAAGAGTTAAAAAGAGTGCACACCATAATATGGGTGGACTATCCGGAAACCAGAAGCGCATAAGCAAGGACGACGCAGCGAGCTCAGATGCGATATACACCGCACAGCTGTACCAATAGTTCCATCCTAATGCATAACCTAAAGAGGGATCAAAAAAACGCGCGGCATACATGTAAAATGAGCCGGTACTGGGGAGAAAAGCAGCCATTTCGCCTAAACTCCCCATGACAAAGTATACAGCTAAACCCATTAAGACATAGGCTAAAAGAGTACCCCCCGGGCCCGCAATCGATAAAGCATGTGCGCTCGCTAAGAATATGCCGGTACCAATGGAGCCTCCTAGAGCAATCATACTTAAGATGCGCGCATTAAGACGTCGCTTTAATGTGTGTGATGATTTTTTCATATTCAATCCCTGAAGCAGTTAAGGCGATTTAATCTTTAATCATTCAAATAGTCACACACGAGTCTTTGAAAATGATGAGTTCCTTGTTCTTTGGTCGGTGAAAAGCGACCTTGGTCATAATATCGTGAGCGAATTCCATATTGGACACTTTCAACGACTGCTTCATCCTCCATCTCAACTTCATCTAACTCACCACCAGCACCCTGTCCCAGCAGTTGCGCATCGAGAATAAACGATAAAAAAGTAACTTTGGTTAATGAGGGATTAATCGGCTGAACGACATTTACTGAACAACCCCAAGGATAAAAATTGAGCATAATATTGGGAAATATCCAATAGTAGTAAGCCGCAACATTTTTCCCAAAATCAAGAGCACTTTCTGGTAAATTAAAACTTAATTCTCCAGGTTTTGCGAGGGCGAGTTGTAAATTATGGTTGGGGTAAATTTCGGTGGTGTAGGTTGTGCAATCAATTACTTCACGCAAAGAAGGATGTACGAAGGGAATATGAAGCGCTTCAAGATAGTTTTCACAATACAAAGCCCAATGTGCGTGCACTAAATAATCACGTGAGCGTTGGGTATCCAAACGCATGTTTTCCACAGGTAGCCATGCGAGACGATTTTGTATTTCACCAAAAACTTCCGTAAAGCAATGCCTGGGATTTAAGGCGGCAAAGATAAAAGGACCCCAATGCTCACAGGGGATTGATGATAAATTATCTGCAGCCGTGGGAAAATTACAGGTACGTTCGAAATCAGGCATGGATAGAAACGTCCCATTTAAATTAAATCGGCGCCCGTGATAACCACATTTTATTTTATCTGCTGTGCATGGTTTGTGAACCAGTAAATTCCCGCGATGGGTGCAGACATTGCTGTAACAATTGATTTTCTCTTCAGTACGCACAAACAATAAGGGTTCATCCAACAATCCTGGCAATAACATGTGAGGAACCATTTGGTTTGATTCTTGCAGATGTTCACTACCTATGCAAAATTGCCAGGTTTTAGAGAATATTTTCTCTTTAGCCAAATCAAAATAATGAGCGTCGGTGTAAAAAGAGGAGGGTAATGTCGAGGCTCTGGTAATATCTGGATCCACATACAGTCTATTCATGATACATCCTTTTTATTATTAAAACTGCAACCAATTTTTCTCTAGGGTATTCTCCACGGGGATCGTTTCGTACACTTTGTAAATATCACCATCTTGAGATAAGAAAATAGCAATAGGTCTAGTTTTTTCAAAGTGTGCAAAAATAATCATCAGCATCACCGTGATGGGTACAGATAAAAACATCCCCAAAACTCCCCAAATTGCCCCCCAAAGAGATAAAGATAATAAAATAACCAAGGGGCTTAGATTAAGGGTATGACTCAAGAAACGTGGCTCAATCAAATTGCCAACAATAAATTGGATAAGTCCTAACCCGATAACAATTTCTAAAAAAGGCACCCAGTCTGTATATTGGACAATCACGAGAGCAGCTGGAAAGAGAATGGCGATAATCGCTCCAATATTGGGAATAAAGTTTAGGAAAAAAATCAATAACGCCCAAAAGGCAGCAAAATCCACACCAACTAACTTCATAACGACCCAGCTGGGTAAAGCTGTCATTAAACTGAGTAAAGATTTTAAACCGAGATAGGCTTGCATATCGTTGTCAACGTGTTTCAAAATATTATGTACGATTTTTTGATGGCCCGCAGTGGTTATCAATGCGTCCATTTTACGATGAAAAAAGTGCTGCTCAACAAACAAGAACGCAACGTACAAAATGATGAGTACCATCGAACTGGTTAAGGTGGTAAAGACGGCAGATATCTTCAACAACATTGTTTGCACATTAATTAATTTAATGAATTGATTGATTTTGACCAAAATTTGTACTCGGTATTTGGCATCGATATTATCCACCAGTTGCATTAGATTTTCCTGGTATCGTCCTGAGGCATCTAAAACCAGGTTGACATTAGTCGTTATAATATTGACGAAAATACTGATAAAAATAGCAGCTACTGCAAAAGCCATTACCATGCTTACCCATCCAGGAAGTGCCTCACCGAACATGGGAATACGCTTTATCATTCCCTGAATGGTATTAAGTAGATGCCAAATGAAAAGAGCAACGACAAGCGGAATTAAAATGCTGCTACCAATGATTAAGAAATATCCCATAATCCAGATAATGATAAGGGCAGAGGCACAACTTAATAAACGATTCATGAACACACCTTAACGAGTCTATGAGATTTTTGTTATTTTGTCCTGAGATGGATTGGGTTCATCTTCAGAGCGACTTAAATAAAATTTTCGTATACGAATCAATTCAGCCCCTAGAAATAATATTAAGGCGCTATAGTAAAGCCAGATTAAAATAATCACTAAAGCCCCGGCAGGTCCGAAGGCCGTGTTAATATGTTTTCTTCCCAAATAAAAGGCAAGTAAAAATTTACCCACGATAAATAGAAAAGCGGCAATACATGCGCCAAAGCTCACTTCGGACCATTTAAGTTGCATATCAGGAAGCACTTTATAAACTAAACCCAACATCAGCGATACCAGGATGAAGGATAAGGAGAAATCCAGCAACCAGCTAATAGCAATACCGATATAACTAAATGAAGCAACATAGTGGCTTAGAAAAGATAATACGGCACTGAAAATTAAAGAGGCGAATAGTAAACACGCCACACCGAGAACTAAGGAAAAAGCTAGAAAGCGATCAATGATCCATTTTATCAGTGTGTCATCTTGTTCCGATGGCGGTGCAGGGAAGATAACGTTGAGTCCTACTTTAATTTCGGTGAAAATTCCTGATGCCCCGATGAATAGAATAATAAAACCAATGATTTCAGCACCAAAACCCTCAAAGGGTTTACTACTTACATCGATCATGGTTTGAATTTGCTGCGCACCATCTTGGCCGATTGCCAAAGTAATCATATTCAGTATTTGGGTTTGGGCAATACCTCTGCCAAAGGTTAAACCGATGAGTACGGTACAAATAATGACAATTGGAGTTAATGCGAATAAAGAATAATAAGCTAAGGATGCTGCGTAGGAGGTCACATGATCCTCGTTCCAACGCTGCATAAAAATGCGAATAAACTGAAAAAAACGCCGTGCTAGAGAGGCTTTATGTTTCGACGCGAACATCGTGACCAGGCTCCAGGATCGATCTTTACGCCATTTATAGCACTATCAGCAGAGAAGATGTAGTTTTTTTTAAAGTTTTACTATTTTCCAGCGGTACCAAAAACCTGGTAAGAACTTTCGGGTACTAGTTTAGCCTCATACATTGCAGCATCTGCTCTTAACAGTAAAGACTCGCGATTAATGCTTAAGCTGTTATGACAGTTCGCGATACCAATGCTGACATGGATGGATAATTCTTTATGTGCAATAACAAAGGGTGCAGCAATAACTTGTATAATTTTTCTAGCGACGACTTCACTTTGGTCGGGTGCAGAAATATCGTCTAATAAAATTGCAAATTCATCGCCACCAAATCGTGCAGCAACATCATAAGAACGCAATGATTGTTTCAATCGCGCGCCTACTTCTTGTAAGAGTTGGTCCCCCGCTAAGTGGCCATATGTATCATTGACAAATTTAAATTTGTCCAAATCGAGTAAAAGCACACTAATATAACCACCCAAACGTTTCATTTTCGCTAAAGCAGTTTCGAGTCTATTTTCAAAGAGCATGCGATTTGCAAGTCCGGTAAGCATATCAAAATTTGCCCGAGTTATCAGGATGCCTTCAAATTGCTTCCGTAAGACCGCATATTGCATGGCGCGTTTTATTAAGTTTGGATCCAGCTGATCTTTAAACAAATAATCTTGTGCTCCTTGTTTAATTGCTTCCAGCGCCAGATGCTCGTCACGATAACCGGTCAGAAAAATTATGGGGAGCTTTGGGGACATATTTTGGATACTGTGTAAGCCACTGAAATCTCTGGTGTCGGGAAGGGTTCTATCGAGTAGGGCAACATCAAATTCTTCATCGGAAACAATTTTTAAGGCTTCCGTCAATGTGGTGCATTTGACTAAATTGTGAGCATTCGGCAGGGCTTTTTTTAGCACTTTGCCAATGAGGATGACATCTCCTGGCGAATCTTCAATCAGCAGTATTCGTAAGGGGTTATGTGTCGCCTCCATCCATTTCCTCTACTTAAATTCATGGCCGAAAAATGCAATTGGAACTGCTTACATTTTTATGGCTTGGCTCTTCATTAATACTAGTACTTTTGTCTGAGCGTGTAAAATGTTTGAACAAAAGGGCGCTCATCCATTATTCTATGGGTAATACGACATGTTTAAGCCAGAATGCCTCAACTTGCCCCGTCATTTCATAAAGTTCTTCAAGAGTGGATGCTTTTTTAATATAGCAATTAGCATAATTATTGTAACAATTAATGACATCTGATTCCGCTCTCGAACTCGAGAGGATAATAACAGGTATTCGCCGTAAGTAACTATCTTTCTTTAATTTTTTCAATACCTCCAGTCCTTTCATCCCGGGTAAGTTTAAGTCCAGAAGAATAATATCGGGAATATTGCTGCGCTGTTTTTTATAGTTATGGAGAAGGCCTAAGGCTTCCTCACCTGTAGTTGTTACGGTCAGTTCATGATCGGCCGAACGGCGGTTAAAGGCCCGTTGAATGAGGAGCGCATCGCCATGGCTATCTTCTACTAAAAGCAATTTCAAGGAAGTTTTTTGTAACGAGACCATTTTTTTATTCATTTTTAACTCCCGTTATGAGGGTTATTTTTTGGTAACTTAATGATAAATTCACTGCCTTTGCCAATTTCAGATTGAACTGTAAGCAGACCTTGATGAATTTCTATAATTTTTTTACAGATTGATAAACCCAAGCCACTGCCTTTCACAGTATCCCATGAATGCAGACGGCGGAATGGCTCAAAGATTTCGTCAATAAATGCGGAATCAATTCCTATGCCATTGTCAGATACTTTAATGTACCAATGATCCTCATCCTCCTCCAGACGTATTTTAATCTGTGGTTGATTCCCAGGCTTTTGATATTTAATGGCATTGGTAAGTAAATTTTGAAATAAACGCATTATCTGCATCGGATTACCGTAAAGCTTTGGTAATTTATCATGGGTAATCAGAGCACCTTGTTCTTCAATTAAGGCTTGAATGTTCTCCAGTGCACTTTGTAAAATATCTTCACCGTCAAAATCAATAAAATGAGTGCTTTCACGACCGATGCGTGAGTAGGCAAGTAAATCCTGAATAACCTGACGCATCCGTATTCCGGCACTGGTCATAATTGTTAGATATTCACGGGCCTCTTCATCGAGATTCGCACTCTTCTCAGTTAGAAGCATTTCTCCAAAATTATTAATCATGCGTACTGGTTCTTGCAGGTCATGTGAGGCCACATAAGCAAAACGTTCCAATTCGGAATTGGAATTGGCCAAAGCCTCCATTAATTTTTTGTTAGCAAATTCCGCATCTTTACGGCCGGTAATATTTTGAATTTGGGATATAAAACATTTTGGACTGCCGTCTTCTTCTCGCAGAAGGGTTACATCCAATAATCCCCAAATGATATGCCCTTTTTTATGAAAATAACGTTTTTCCATCTGATAACTATCGGTTTGGTGATTTAGGATTCGTTCCATGTGTTCTATATCTTTGGGTAAATCATCAGGATAGGTGAGTGTTTGAAAATCAATATTCTGCAATTCCTCTTCAGTGTATCCTAAAAGATTACACATCGCTTGATTCACTTTTAACCATTTACCCTCAACGGAAACGAGTGCAGTGGCAATTGCTGCATAATGCATTGCCGCTTTAAATGTTTGCTCACTGGCCTTCATTTGTTCTTCAAGGGCTTTTCGTTCCGTAATATCGTGCATAATCGTTGTAAAACAAACAGGCTCATTGAGTGAGTCTCGATGTAAGCGAATTGTTTGTAACACAGGAATCTCATGGCCATCTACATGCACAAGAGCGGTCTCACCAGACCAAAAACCATGTTCATAGGCTTCAGGTAGCGCTTTTTCTTTGATTAATTTAAGGGCCCAGGCGGGATGAACATCATCAATGGTGAGATTAAGCATGTCATAGTCTGGAGGATAGCCTAAGGTGCGTTTCGCACTTGGATTATGGTAGCGTAGATTTCCTTCGAGATCACAAATACCAACATAGTCTGCTGATTCATTAATTAGTGCAATTAACTGTGAACGTTCCAGTTCCATTTGTCTACGCGTGCTCACATTTTGGGTAATGTTAACAAAGCCCACCAGTCGATTAGTTTGATCCCAGAGCGGTTGAATAAGAATTTTAGCCCAAAAAGTACTCCCATCTTTACGCACGTGTAAATTTTCTTCCTCATACGATCCATGCAGGCGTGCTTTAATTAAATTTTCTTTAATAGATGAGGCGTGAGCTGGTAAAAAAACGGTTGCATAGTCTTTACCCATGATCTCTTGATCAAGATAATCATAAATGCGATAGGCTCCAACATTCCAGCTTTTGATCTTACCGCAGGGAGTCAGCATAAAAATTGCATAATCTTTAATTCCATCCAGCAATAAGCGGTAACGTTGCTCACTGGCTCTAAGCGCTTGAGTTTTTTCGTTCGATTTTGCAATTAAATAAACACAATAGGTAACAATAAGCGTCATAAGAGCGCCATAGACGAGCACGATTAAATAATTAGAAGTCAGGGTATGGGGCAGCGGTTGCGTGATCGATGGGAAAAGCCCGCGATTTGAAAAATAGCTTAAGGTATTCTCCAACCCATTATTTTCCTTGGTATAGATTGCAGCGGACATAGTCAGCGTGATGGTGGTTAAAGCAATAAAAACAGGCGCGGGTAACCAAAAGGACTCTTGATCGGAATGGAGCCAGACATAACAAATTAGGGCCATGCTGAGCACAATAAAACACAAGGCTGAGCTAAAAGGGATGGTACTTAATGCGCCCCAAGTATACATGCTATCGATATGAGTGATGTAACCGATATAAGGGATCAGGCCCAAAGCAAAACTAATGCTAGCGAACAAACTGATGTATAAAGCATTTTTCCCTGACAAGTGCGCGCGCGTGCCGAAAAAAAGCAAACCTAAGCTAATAAAAATAAAAGCAAGTGCCGTATTAAACTCAAATGTAGGCGTAGCGGGGGCTATTAAAGTTGTGGTAGAAAATTTATTCAGCATCATCGACAGAAGTGAATACAAGGCAATAAGTAAAGTGTATCCAGCCAAGAGAAGGCGCAAATTTCTGCATCGATTAATTAGGCCAAGGATAAAAGCGATACTACATAACATAAAGCAAAGTATTGAATAACGATGCATTGCTTTTGAAGTATAACTATATACAGAGGCCGGAATATAGCCGTACGCGAGATCAATAGCACAGATTATAAGTACCAGAGCAGGACAAAGAATAATAAGTTTTACACTTTTATGGGGAGAATTTAACAAGTTTTTTATTAATGCTCTTGGGGAGGTATTGTTTCGTTTGGAGCGATTTTCCTGCATGGGTCTCCCTTACATAAGCTCATGGCCTGCGTCTAAATAATTTCGGGAGTAAATACTTTACTGCCGTTGTTTAATTTTAGCAGAATACATGAGCTTAAAGTTAGGGAAAGTTTGCTAAATAATAGAGCGCACAATTCCTCCCTCCACCCTAATCGCCGCACCATTGGTAGCTGCAGCTAATGGGCTACTTAAAAATACCACCATACTGGCTATTTCTTCAGGGGTGATAAAGCGTTGCAAAAGAGAGGACGCACGCATGGTTTTGAAAAATTCTTTTTCGAATTCTCCCACATCTTGCTTGCGCTCAGTACTTAAATGCTGGATAAAGGTTTCCACACCTTCGCTGCGGGTTGGACCTGGTAATACGGAGTTTACCGTAACATTAGTTCCTGATACCGATTCTGCAATACCCCGTGCAATAGCGATCTGAGCTGTTTTCGTCATTCCATAGTGGATCATTTCCGTGGGGATTTGAATTCCGGACTCACTGGAGATGAAAATAATACGTCCCCAATTTTGTTCAAGCATGCTGCGTAAATAATGGCGGCTTAAACGAATACCGCTCATCACATTCACATCAAAAACCTGCTGCCATTCATCATCGGTTATGTCACAAAAAGGTTTCGTGTCATAAATGCCGACATTATTGATTAATATATCCACAGTAGGTAGTTCGTTAAGTATGGTGTTAATTTTGTTCGAGTTACTGACATCACCCACTAAGGCGAAAAGCTTGGCCTCTGGAACTTTAGTTTGAATCGTCTGTATCGCTTGAGTTACGCGTTCTTCTGTGCGTCCATTGATTGCTACAGTTGCTCCTTCTCGTGCTAGTAGTTCAGCAATCGCAAGCCCAATACCTGCAGTTGATCCGGTTACTAAAGCCGTTTTGTCCCTAAGTTGCAAATCCATATTTTGCTCCATGATTGGAAAAGTTAGTGCTTTCTTAACGATGATAACGAAACTCACACCCAATTAACAGCTGATGAAACAGTCTAAATGACTAAAAAATAGCACATTTATGCATTAATGAACTATAGTTTAATCGAAGTCATACAAGAATAGGGAGATTCTCATGAATGATAAAATCAAAATAAGAAGATATGTGTTTTGCACCTTCGTTTTGACCTTGTTGTTGACCATTATGCCCTATACAGCAATTTATGCTGCTTGCTGCACAGCTCATGGTGGCGTTGCGAGTTGTAATAGTAAAACCGGTTATCAGATGTGCCAGGATGGTACTGCATCGCCATCATGCCGTTGTGCGCAGAAAAATGCTTCTGAGGCGGCGACGAAAGGATGCTGCTCCGGTCATGGTGGTGTCGCCCGCTGTAATGTCACCAAAGGCTTTCAACAGTGTGGTGATGGCACCCTATCCCCTTCTTGTTCGTGCCACTGACCCGTTAGTACTTGCTTTTGAATGACTTTTTGTACCGGCTTTGCGGAAAAAAGCGGCGCATGATGGGGGGAGGGCGTATTAACGAGTTGCTTCCCCTCGATATCTTCATGAATATTTGGTGGTTGTGTGATCTTATCTGAAGTAATTGAGGGCAGCGGCTGGTTTTTAAAGCGGTACACGTTTAGTAACACGATACAAGCTTGAATAATCATAATTGCCACGCCAACACCCGGGTTTAATGCGACTCCAAATCCGATAAGAATTCCTGTGATTGCCATTGAACCAAGGTTGTAAGCCAGGCTCCAGTGAAGATTTTGCTTAATATTGTGGATGGTCTGTTCTGATATTCTAAAGAGACTGGCCACCGGTGCCAAAGAACCATTTTTTATACTCGCTTTTGCTTTTTCGTGCACTCGTACATGCGTTAAAGGTGATTCCAAAGCGACTCCATAATCAGCCTGAGTTATAGCTAAAGAATCATTTAGAGCATCTCCAAACATGGCTACACGATGATTGTTGGCCATGAGAGTTTGAATATAAGCACTCTTTGCTTCAGGAGTCTGATTCGCATGAACAATATCAATACCTAGCTCTTGAGCATAGCGGTTAGCGGTCTCCGGATCGGCTCCTGTACAAAGGTGTATCTCTTTACCTTTTGCTTTTAAAAAGTTGATGGTGTCTTTTGCATCGTGTTGCAGTGGATCTGTAAGGACAAAATAGCCGATAAGCTCGTGATCACAGGCCATATAAATAATTTGTTCATAAGGAGCAACCGTCATCTGAGGAATATTTTCAGGCCAAAGGATGCTCTCTTTTTTCATATAGGCGCTATTGCCAATATGATAACGTTGTTTACCAAAACAGCCTGAAATGCCCCCATGAGTGGTGCTATTCACTCCGGTGAGTGTGTAGGATGGTGCCCCTTTCTTAGTAATAAATTTAAAAATACTGCTGCCAATACCATGGTCCGTTTCTTGTTCCAGCGCTGCATAAATTCCCAAAATGCTGGTGCTCGAATTTTTAGAAATAAGCGTATATCTTTGAACCTCAGGATTTCCAGTAGTGAGTGTTCCATTGAGATCAAAAACAAGGGTTGATATTTGCTCTGCTTCCTGTAGCGCTGCAGCATTATGAAATTGGACCCCTAATTTAGCAGCTTTTTGCATGCCTGTTTTTACTGCTAATGGCGTAATTAAACCTAGAGTGCAAGGACAGGCGCTGACCAGAATATAGGCTGCAGCCTGTATGCCTAAAGTTAAGGAAAAAAAAGCACCGATACCAACCCCAGCTAAAACTGCGAGGAGAATAAGTCCTGGAATAAAGTAATTCAGTATTTTAGTGGTCTTAATTTCAATAGGTGCTTTAGTTACTGCCTCAGCCGCAATAATTCTTTGATCCAGTCGAGCCAGGTAAGAATTTTTTTCAGAATGGGTTACCCTGAGGACGAGGGGGGCAGATTTTTCTGCAACTCGAGTGCCTGCGAGAATTTGTTTTTCTTTTAGGTAGGTGCGTGAAAAACTGGAGCCTGAGATAATGGTGTCGTAAAGAATCGCCTCATTCATACTGAGTCCATCCACGGGAACGGTTTCTCCAGGTAAGATTTTAATCACATCATTTTCTTGAAGCGTGCTGACTTCAGTCAGTTCCTCACTCTCTGCCAAGCGTATTTTTTGCGGCGCCAAATTTTGTAAAGTACCGGAGTATAATTTTTTTTTAATGGAATTTTCAATGGCAGCCCCCAGATGTTTGAAGCCATAAATGAGCAGCGCGGCATCGAACATCATCGGTAACCATGGAATAAAGAAAGAGGCAATAGAAACACCAAGAATAGTTAAGGTGCTTAACGCATATAAGCTATCCATGGTTAAAGTCCGGGAGCGATATAATTTACGCCAGGCCTCAATATAGGAGCGCAAACCTAAACCCAGGGTGGCAATTGTGCTGAGAATCCCTATTGCAATCATGGCGCTAAACGGCAAAACAGGGAGCAGGGTACAACAAATCAATACTCCCGTGCCTAATATTGAACCCACTCCCCCCTGAAACCAATTTGATTTAAAAAAGCTTTTTAACTTATTCGTTTTCTTAGATACGATTGGGGAACAATTATAGCCTGCCTCTGTGATCCAGCACACTAAGAGTTGTTCAATATCCGGATGAAGCTTTGTTGATAAATTTTCCAAGCGGATGGTTACTTTTTTAGGCTCTCCAGCGTAATCTACGTGAAGATTTTTTAGGATAACGGAACCTTTTTCTTGTAAATTTTCTTTAAGAACTGCGGTAATTGACTGAGCACAGCTTACACAAGAAATACCTGAGACATAAAATTCGTATTTACTATCGGACATGATTAGGACAATTCGCAAGGTTATACTGAACATGTTCTTTGCTTTTCTGATGTATAAGCAAAGCCAATGTATAAAGGTCGAATTGAATCATACCATAAATGGTACATTTTGCACCATTTCGTTCTTATTAACGCGCTAGTTTGGATAAGTCCTGCAGGAGGCGGAAATGTTCTTTACTTGCAGCGTTTTTTTAGTAACAATTTGCCCTCTTTTAAAGAGGGTAAGGGTAATAGGACGTGCAAAAAACTATTGATTTTAAAGAAAAGTTGCTGATGCTATTCATTCTCGGTTACTGTTTTTACTATCTTAGTGTTTCGATTATCGTCTGTTGGCCTTTCACTACGGATGATGCCTACATCAGCTGGACTTACGCGCGGCAATTAGCACAGGGGATGGGGCTAGATTGGCAACCTGGCGCGCGAAGTGAAGGCTATTCTAATTTTCTTTGGGTAATTATTAATTTTATCCTCCTAAAACTGCATATTTCCCTACCTGTTGGTTGTAAATTAATTTCTTTAGCAAGCCTTGGGGTGACTTTAGGAGGGATCTACCGGATTAGTCGATTCTTTGTTTCCCCCTTATTAGCCATCTTACCCGTATTTATATTCAGTCACTATATTGGCGTTGCCTGGTGGACTGTGAGTGGATTGGAAACTTTATTCTATTGTGCGCTTGCAGTTAGCCTTATCTGGCAACTTTTCGTATTGATTACCAAGGCTTCTTCTCAAGATGTTTCCTTAACCACCTGGGCTGGGTGTAATCTGTTTTTATTATTACTCGCCTTAACCCGTTTTGAGGGGCTTATTTGGTGGATTCCTGTGCTTGGCGTTTTAGGTTGTCAGTTTAAAGACACCCGAGCCATAACGAAATCACTCGTTATTAAAATGTTCGCGGTTACTTTTGTCGTATTCATCGCTCCTTATGGCCTCTATTTAGCCTGGCGCTGGTTTTATTTTGGCACTTTGTTGCCCAATAGTTATAGTTGCAAGGCTTTAACTGGTTCGGTCGGGATTGTTGATCTTGATTTTATACGCGTACTGATGCCACTGGTCATTGCCTCACTTCCTTGTTTTTTGTTGCCTCCGCGAGATTGCCGCTATTGGGCTTTGCTCAGTCCAGTTCTTGTTTATTTGGTGTTGTTGCTCCAGGCAGAATCAGTAGCAGCGTACCTGGGGCGTCTTTTCATGGCACCTTTGGCGCTTTATTCCGTGCTGGCTATGCTTGGTATCCAAAAATTACTGCTTTATTGTCGCATCAATGATTGGGAGATGAAGTTAATCACCTGTTTTACCCTCTTGGTTATTACTTTTACATTAATCCCCGGGAATCAATTGTCGCTACTAAAGCATAGCGTCACCGAATATCAAAGCCGCGTACGTAATCGTTTAGCGGTCGTGCAACTTTTAAATAAAGAGGGGAGTCAGGGCGCTCGAGTTTTGCTTGGAGATTGCGGATTAATCCCATTCTATGCACGCCCAGATTTACGTTTTATTGACAGTCAGTGTTTAAATAATCCAGAGCTGGCTCGTGCCCTGCGCGAAAAAAGATTGGATGTTTATCTCGCAAAACTCACTACAGAGAGGCCTGAGTGGATAATAATTAATAAGCCAGTGCTGGATGCAGGCCATGATGTAGTTATTTCCGGATTGATTGCAAAAGGAATGCTATACCATTATAAATTGATTGCGATGATGCATGCGCGTTCACAAGCGCATGAGGCACCGCAGCAGTATTATGAGGTTTATCGTTTAAAGAGTTAGGCCCAATCTTTGGGCCACTCAAAAGTTACTGATTGGCATTCACACTGGTGCTGCCTGTGAAATTATTATTTGGTTGGGAAGAACGCGTATTTTGTAAAAGCATGATACTGTTTGTCATGAGAATACGCTCTTGTATTTGTCGGTCTAGATAAAGTTGATAGTTAATTTCCGCCAACAACGTTGCTATTTCCTTTTGCACTGTTGCAGGAGATGCGTTGTTTAGTTTACTTACCCATTGATTATCGATGCTCATATCAGCTTTAAATAGTCGCCAAGTTGCCATATTAAACTCGCTAAGCGCCTGACTGGATGGTTCTTGCTTACTGCTGCCGCTTTGATTTTGTGGCAAACGCTTGGCCATGATGAAATATAAGTTGCTTATACCTACCGAAAATTGCGCTGCATAAGTCCTAAGGCCAGTAAAGTAGTTGTTTAATGTTGCTTGAGCTTGTACTTGCTCTAAGGTAGGGTTGCCGTTGTTATTGGCTATGGCCTGACTATATAAAGTATCATAAGCTTTTAAATTCGGCAGGCGTAGGGGTGAAGTAGAGCCAGAAACATAGCGAATAAAATTAGCCGCTTGTTGTGCTTGGTTTTGTGCTGCCAATCCTTTATTTTGAGGATTAGCACTTGGACTTGAAGTCGAATTAACATTTGCCCCTTGGGATGAATACATCATGGGGCCGGTTAGGGTATTGCTATTTAGTTGACTTAAGAATTGCTGGTTGTATTCATAGGTAAAATATTGATAGGTTGATGGAAGATTACCGATAATATTCGCCATGATACTGCTACCCGGTAGCAGTATGCTACCCCTATTGCCACTTTGGGTACATCCAACCCATTTAGTGCCGTCATAATCCATACAATAACTCATATCCGGAGTACCTAGTATATTGAGTACTGTTTGATTTACAGGATCGGGTTGATAGTTTTGTTGGTCCACTCCATAAGCGACAGACACTTTGCCTTGTTGTTGTGAAGAGGGATTACTATAATTCTGCGCACTAAAAACAGCATTGGCAAAGGCATTCAAATTGGCACTGCTGAGTTCAGAGGGGAAAATTTGCATCAAGGCTGCATTGAAGGCATTAACTGGAAGAGCACCCAGAAAAGTGTTTAACGCATATGCAGGCAATGCTAATGCTGAATTCGCATCCAATAAATTGGGCGTCACCCCGCTATTGTTGTTTTCACCAGGAGCCTTGGTAATGGTAAAGCCAAGATAACCTCCAAGATTAACCAGATATTCAGCCAGTTTTTCAGTGTTCGCTGCGGTTTGTTGACCGTTGTACTGATTCATTGCATCATCAGCAAATGCTGATGCCATACTAAAGCAAAGTAAATTTGCCAGGGCCAATTTAGACAGTCGATTCATTATTCATCCCCTTCGAGTGCTCGTTGAACTAGATTTAAACGATATGGTGAAAAAACACGTGACAATAAGCGCAAGCGTTCAAATATTATATTTCTTTTAAGGAAAACTCCGGGTGGGTCGAAACTTCCCATACTGGTTTCCTCAGCATGGATTAAGACACGTGATGCACTTCCTGGATGTACCGTATCAATGGCCTGTAGAAGCCTTAGTCCTCTTCCGGATTTAATATTCCCGACAATACGGATGAATTTATCCTCTTCCCCGAGTAGACCTAAATCCACGTTCTCGATATTGTCTAGTTCTTTACCTAATTGTTCGAGTGCCGCTTCAAGCTCGGGATTACCATCCAAAGTCCAATCTTCTACGCTTTCCATGAAGGTGATGACACGATAGATCATTGGGTCAATAAATTCGAACCAATACTGGGCGGCTGCTTCATGACTTAAATCGGGCATGATTTACTCTTTTTTTACGGTCTAAGTTTAATGGACGAATACATTACTAACTACTATAGTATATCATGTAGGGTAAAAGATATTCTTTCATGACTCAAAGAAGTAAAAAATATGAAAAAGCAAGGTGATTCAAAGATTTTCCGGCTCATTAGCAGCATATTCAATGTCCGCGCATGGTTCGATTGGGATCGAGTGAAAGCCTTTACCTTGTACCTGGTTAATGGCTTCAAAAAATTATTCGTTCCACAAAGACCACAGCATGTCGATTCCTTTAAAGAAGTATCCAAGAAAATGGATTTGAACGATGAAAACCTCTCCAAAAAAGAGCAGGCTTTGTTGCGGCTAAGTATTCTTATGGTGGCATTAGCCTGCATCATTTTAGGTTATGCGGGTTATCAATTATTTTATGGTTCTATAAAAGCTGTTTTGGTGAGCTTGGTGCTGACCATGATCGCATTAACTTTGGCCTTTCGATATCATTTTTGGTACTACCAAATCCGACACCGGAAACTTGGTTGCACTTTTGATGAGTGGTTCAGGCAAGGATTGTTAGGGGAGAAAAAATGAAGCGACTTTTAAACTTGATACTCCTCTTAGTCTTTCCCTCCTTGGTACTTGCTGATAATTCGCTAAACTTTTCACCGCCCCCCGGCGACTACTCGGTCGTATTTCTTGGCAACCTCTTTGGTGTTGTTGACGGTGTTTTAAGCGGCACCGGTAGTCAAATTATGGGGAGTATGTTTGGAGTATTCAATGCCGCGGTACTTGCTATTGGCGGTATTATTATCATGTATACCTTAATGGTTTCGACCATGAACACCGCTCATGAAGGTCAAATGCTGGGGCAAAAGTGGTCATCAATTTGGATTCCTGTGCGGTCAACCGTAGGTCTAGCATTACTGATTCCAAAATCCTCCGGATACTGCTTGATGCAAATCTTCGTTATGTGGATTGTTATTCAGGGTGTCGGTGCGGCGGATAAGGTTTGGGATGCGGCCTTAAGCTATCTAAACCGTGGCGGAGTGATTATTCGAGCCCAGCAAATTAATCCAGCGTCTGCGCTCATTGCGCAGAACAGTGGTATCGGCGGAGTGGCTACCGGTGCACTGGATATTTTAGCAGGTCAAGTTTGTATGTTAGGTTTACAAACGCAACTGCAAAACCAGCGCCAGAATTATATGAATATGAAAGCCAAAGAATCTGGTCCGTGTTCCGGAACACCCAATACGACTATGGCTAAATTTTGCAATAGCACCGTCCCAGATTTTATTGGTTCAGTAAATGCGGTTACAGTTCAAAGCAACAATCCTACAGCAAGTTCATTTTCTGTGCCCATGCCCAATCTGGACAGCGGCTCACCCTATAACTTTTTAAACGGTATCTGCGGTACGATTAAATGGAATAGTTTGCGCAGCTTGGCTCTAACCTCAGATAATCAGTTTGTGGGTATGAGTGCTTTTAAATTATCAAATGCAACTTCAACCGTGGGCTCTACAACCAATATAAACGGAGTAAGGCTTACTCCTGCTGAGCTATCCACAGCCCAAATGTCACGAGCAATCGCGATTCAGCAAATGTATGTTAATTTATCTTCAGTTGCGCAATCTATAGTCGGTAATGCCCCTGCATTGTCTTCGCGAAATAATAACAACAACAGCAACACGCCCTTTATAAGAGATATCGCGAATCAACAATTTGGCGTACCTTACACGCGAAACTCGACTGTTTGTAGTACACTGCTTCTCTTTTGTACCGGATGGGGTGCAGCTTCTGGTAGCTCCGGAGGAGGGACTTTATTCAGTGGTACAGAATTTATCAATGCAATCAATGATTACAATGCAATCATGATGCCTACGCTTAATCTCTTGACGCAAATGAACGATGCAAATAATGCGGCCAATGAGCGTGCTTTTATTAACACGGCATCATCGCAAGGCTGGATTATGGCAGGAGCCTACTTCTTTAACCTGGTAAAAATTCAGGGTAGTGCGACGCAGAATTCAGCAACTACCGATTCCAATACAGGATTAGAGCAAAGTGTGTTTGATGCCACACGCATTGTCTCACCGTTCGGTGATAACAACAGTTGTAATGGTGAGTTTGCTACTTTATGTACCTGGTTTGGTGGTAATCGCACCCCTCTTGCTCAAGTGGAAGCTTTAATCGATGGCGCTTTATACGTTAGCCCCAACGCGATGAATAAGCCTTCTATGGCAAGTAATCCCCAGCGTAACGTTATTGATGGTCAACAATCCTCAACAGTTTATGGATTTGCCAATAATTCAGTGATGGTGCAGTTACCCGGCCAGCCTGGATTAAGACCGCTCACTTTTGCCAATGCAATTAACTTTTCTGTGGATACCTCGTTGTATACTCTCAAGCCGCAAAATTTTGAGTGCGGTAAAGTAACCATTGGTTTCTTTGATTTTTGCTTGGGAGCGCTGCTAGGCAACCTCTTCTATAATGTAATCTTTCTCTTTATCTACAATACCTTGATTATGATATTTGGTCAGGTGATCCATCAGGTAATTATGGCATTTTTGATGATTCCTTTAAGTGGTATGTCCGATATCTTCACTCAAGGGGTGAGGGTGCTCTCAGAGCCTGGCACGAATCCTGTGGTCGCTCTAGCGAATATGGGCGTACAGTATATCAATTTCTCCGGTAACTTATGGATTATGCTCTTGACCATGGCGGTCACCAGTGCGCTAATTCCGGTATTTGGTATTTTCATCTTCGCATTAATGACCTTGGCTATGCCATTACTGCTCGCTTGGGTGGGTATTATGACCAGTATTGGTTTTACCACGGCTTACTATGTGCCTATTTTGCCCTATATGATTTTCACCTTTGGCGCTTTATCGTGGCTCATCGCAGTGATAGAGGCGATGGTGGCCGCGCCAATTGTTGCTCTGGGGGTAACTCACCCTGAGGGACATGATGCGTTCGGTAAAGGGGAGGCGGCGATAATGATTTTAATGAACGTCTTCCTACGACCCTCGATGATGATCATCGGCTATATTTCCGCGATTGCATTATCCTATGTAGGGGTATGGATTTTAAATTCAGGCTACGATACCGCAATCGCCTTTATTCAGCAGCAAAACACAAGCTCTGCTACTTGGGGTGCTGATAGCATGCCGTCAGGAACTGGAGGCTATTCGGATTGGGCTGGTATTTATGCCTTCTTCTTCTCAATTCTAACGTATACTACGATGTACCTTACTCTGGTAACTAAAGCATTTACCCTAATTGTGGTGTTACCCGACAAAGTATTGCGATGGATTGGTGGAACTCCTGAAAGTGCGGGTCAAGAAGCCATGCAATGGGCTGGGGAAGTGAAAGACCAACAAAGCCAAGGTATAGATAAAACTCAGGCAGCTCAGGGTCAGATCGAAAAAACACTGGGTGGTTATGGTATGAAAGGTGTGAATAAAATACGTGGCGTAACCGGTGGTATGGGCGGTGGTGGTGATGTCAGCGCTAGTGGTGGCGATGGCGGTGCTGAGGCTACGCCTGGAGGCGGCGACGGCGGCGGAGGTGGCAGCGGCGGTGGTGGCGGCGATGATGATGACGATAAGCAGAAAAAAGCGAATATGGTCATGAAAATTGCTGAGGCAGGCTAACTCTAGTTATCTAAAAAAAAGGCGTGAAAACGCCTTTTTTTATTTCACTTGCTGATTAATAGGGTGCACTATGCAAACTGCAGAACTTGACTATTGGGATAATGATCTATGTTGCCGAGGATTTATTGCCTATCCAAAAAAGATCATGGATCCCCGCCCAGCGGTACTCATTGCTCATGATTGGGGTGGTCGGGGAGACGATGCATGCGCGAGAGCTATCTACTGGGCACAACAAGGTTACATCGGTTTTGCATTGGATATGTATGGTGATGCTCAAGTGGTGGAGGACAAAACGAAAAAACGCAGTCTAATGACTCCGCTTCTTGAACATCGCACCATTTTAACGCAGAGAATTAAGGCGGCATTGACTACGCTCAGTCAGGTATCCGGTGTTGATAATACACGTATTGCCGCCATTGGGTATTGTTTCGGTGGGCTTTGTGTGCTTGATCTGGCAAGAAGTGGTGCACCGATTAAAGGCGTTGTGAGTGTTCATGGATTATTACACGCTCCTCGTGAAGAAAGTAGCGTTGCTATTAGAGCCAAAATATTAGTGCTGCATGGTTATGACGATCCATTGGTAAAACCTGAGGCTGTTCGCGATTTTGGTAATGAAATGACTCGAAAGAAAGTAGATTGGCAAATCCATATTTACGGGAATACGGCTCATTCATTTACTAATCCCCACGCCAATGATACGGAAATGGGGTTGCATTTTAATCCAGTTGCAAATAAGCGTGCTGAGAGAACACTGCAAAATTTTTTAAACGAGCTTTTTATTGGCTAATCGTCCTCTTGGTTATTGAGGGTGCCAATCCAAGGTTGGTCATAACGATAATCTGCGCGCGCCTTTTTAAGCGAGACCCCTTGGTCCAATGCTTGAGCGATGGAATTTTCCGTGCGTTTTATGTTTTTAGCTTTAGCAATGAGCTCATCGAGTAAACGTGCGGGTAAGACTAAAACACCATCATCATCACCAAAAATGATATCTCCGGGATTTATGGTGATCGTGTTGATACACACGGGTTGTTGGATGGCCCCAAGACGAATACGATTTTTTCCTGACCGCATGTAAATAGCTTTACTAAATACGGGGTAATTTGCTTCCCTAATGAACGCACTATCGCGCGTTGCGCCGTTTAACAGTGTGCCTGCAAGTCCATGTTGTAAGGCTGCTCGGGTAAGTATTGCCCCCCAGGCAGTACACTCAATATTCCCTTTATTATCAATCACCAATATCGAGTCTTTGGGTACCTCATCAATATAGTTGGCTGCATTTCTAAATTCTTTGCCAATGCATTCATCATGGATAAATTCGACGGTAAATGCGGGACCAAACATTTTTATACCGTGCTGAACAGGCTTAACATCAAGTAAAGCGCCTTCGATGCCGCAAGCATCTAAAGCATCTGATAGTTCACTAGTACAAAGCAGGGCTAATTCACTTTTTTGCATTGCTGTTAGGCCGTATTTGTGAGGGGCAGTTGAGGTGCGGGTAAGGCGTGTATAGGTGTCTATGATTTGATGTGCCATTTCCTCGGTAGAGGCTTTGCCGCCCAGATCATAAGTTACATTTTCTTTTCTTTGGACCACGTGCGTGACTGCATCACGAATTGTTGCTGCTTGGTGCGTAAAATTAAAATGCTCCAGGAGCAGGCTAATACTCAGAAACATAGCGGAAGGATTCGCGCGGTTTGGAGCCAGCAAAGGTGCACTTCCATGCACGGGTTCAAAATAGCAATAATGCGCACCAATATTTGCGCTGGGTGCAAAGCCTAATCCACCCATAACGCCTGCGCCGACGTCGGAAAGAATATCACCAAACATATTTTCCGCCACAATCACGCCAAATTGTTGCGGACGACGAATCAACCAGAGCGCGAGCGCATCCACATTGACTATATCCGCCTGAATGTGCGGATAGGATGCTGCAGTTTTTTCAAAAATTTCACGCGCAAAATGGCTACTTACCCGTAATACGTTTGGTTTGTCAGCTAGGGTGACGCGCTGGATATTTTTTTGTTCTGCGTATTTAAAAGCAAATTCATAAATGCGTCGCAAGTTCGGAGCAGTTTGCAAACGCAGGGTGCCACTCAACTCCTGTGCATCAAGGTTCGCCCAGCGAGGATCGTGTTGAATCACTTTTCGCCAAGCCGCAGGGAGAGGGTGGAAATCAAAACCGGCGTATAACCCTTCACTATTTTCACGAACAATGCAGAAATCGAATGGCGCTCCGGATAATGCGAAACAAGGCCGTACATTGGCATATAAATTTAATTGCTGTCTCAATTGAATCAGAGGGGATACATAAGCAGGTGGCTCTTTTTGCAGAGAGGGAGATAATTCTTTAATTGCTTCTCGTAATGGTTTACTGGTAATGGCGCCTAAAAGAGCCGCATCGGTCTCTTGAATGAGCTTCCATGTTGCCGGAGGAATCGGATTGCCCTCACGTTTCCAGCATTGCCAGCCAATTGCTCCATATTGAAGGGTAATTGGAAGATTGAGTATATCAAAAATTGGTACCGCAGCGTTAAGCACTTCAGGTCCGATACCGTCTCCTGGAAGGAGTGCAATTTTTAAGTGGTTACGCGATTTCATGTCCCAATGCCTCCCAGATAATGGGTTGACAATATTCTGGATTATCTTGCAAAACTCTCATTCCTGCATGAGGAATTTCCAGCAAACTCATGGTCGGCGCTTTAATGACATTCTCTTTGTTGACCAGGTCTGACTGCGCACCGATTAAATGAGTATAGTTTAGTCGCGTGTGCAAAAGAAGGTCACGACTGTCGGTCATAAGTACCTGGGTCAATCCCCAGATTAAACGTCTGCACGCTTCTTTTTCATTCATAACCTGAGTATTTAAAAGTTCTTTGGGGATGGGGTTTGGGCTAAAGACTGGTTTATATAGCGCCTGTAGGGCTTGAAGTAAGTGTTGATGCTTACAACAATCAATAACCGCAAGTAACTTCTCGCTTAGTGCTTTGTTCACATATGAGGGGGTGGAAAAAAGGAGTATGGGTTTATTTATTGCTGCAAGTGTAGGTAAATTTTGCTGCAGAATAATGCCGCCAAAAGAGAAACCGATAAACGCTGCAAAATTCTTCGCTTCCCGTGTCAGGTATTGTTGCCAGCATGGATAATATTGATGATGTGCTGTCTCAGTTATTTCAGTTAAGGGATCAATAGCATGGATTTGATAATGGTGTTCAAGAAATTGTAGGGGTCTGCAAATATGGTTTATATCTTGGGCTTGAGGAGCGATAGGGCCTATGACTAATAGTCGTTCTTTATTCATCATATCCTGCCTATTTTTGATTGATTTGTTTAGCCTTGTAGCGCTTTAAGTCCGCAGTGGATAAGTCTGCAATACCGCGAGTAAATTCATCCATTGTTAACGGTTCTTGACCTATTTGAAGTTCTTTACGCACATAGTTGGCTGCGTGCAACAATTGGGAAAGATGATATTGCCCTACCTTTATCGCCTCCAGGTAGGATGCAAAAAATTCGATACGTAAATTTCCGGTTCCTTTACCCATTCCGGCAAGGGATGCATCAACATAGTGCGCTCCCGCATTCATTGCGGCTATTGAATTTGTTTGCGCCAGTCCAAGATTATCATGGGCATGAAAGCCAAATGCAGCTGCATATTTTTGACAAAAATTAGAAAATAAATCATAAACTCGTGGAGGAAGCATACTGCCATTCGAATCAGCAAAATAAATAATATCCGGACGGTAATTTAGGGAATTACTAACGACCGCCTCCAATTCTTCAATAGCATAATAGGATATATGAATAAAGTTTAATGAGGTTTTTAATCCAATTTTATGCGCCATTTCAAGCAAGGGGAAAGTAAGTTCATGTTTCCCTTTACTGATGCATAATCGCAGTAAATCAACACCTAAATCTTTTAATTGCTGTAAATCGCCGATTATAAGGTTTTCTGGATGAGCCATGATCGCGATTTGAGTTTGGGATACATGCTCTCGACAGAATTGGATGTACTGGTTATCACATAAACCGGCTCGTCCAATATCTGGGATAGGATTTAGGGCGCCATTACGATAACCAATTTCGATGTAATCGACTGCGGCGCAGTCGAGAAACTCAAGTATGGTCTTCAGTTGATTATCTGAAAAATGAAAATTACTCCGATGCCCTCCGTCGCGAAGAGAGACATCCAGCAGTTTTATCTCATGATTCATTTTATTCCCTTGATTATGAGCAGCCCCAGAAGGGTAGCTAATAACAATAATGTACTGCGTATATAAAAAGCAGTGCGTTTATTAAAGTATAGTGAATATAGATAGGCTAAGGGGTGTCGGTAAATGAACCAACGCATTATTTTACGGGTGACCAGGACGGGTTTGCCATACATGGGTAATTCATGAATACGAATACTGGGCACCTCATTTGCTTCGATGATGACGCCATGAGGATGAATGAGCGGGGTATTTAAATCAACGCATTGAATGTCGATACCAACCAACTTTAAATCTAAAACATTGGCTACCTGTCTCATTAATTGGCGATTGTAACGGCATACTTTCCCGTGATAGGTTTCATAAGTTCCGCCGCGTGTGGCATTACTGGTGTACCCTAAAGCGACCTTCTCACCAACCGCCGGTATATAGTCAGAATTTAAACCTTGTTCGTTTAAACAAATCTTTGCTTCAGCATCAAGAACAATGGGTCCTAAAAACTCATTGATTAATCGCCGCTCTTGATTGGTTTTATGGATAAGTTGCGCAATATTATCCTGACCATTGCCCAGAACATGTGCTGGATAGCGCGAAACAATGCCAATTATTTTTTGGTTAAAAACCAGCACGCGATACGAATTTAAATGCGCATGAAATTCTTCGATAATAATAAATTCATAACGGGTAAAAGCCTCATTTAAGTAGTCTTGTAACTCCGAAGAGGTGTTTATATTACATAAAACACCATTACCGCGTTGATCTTGTAAAGGTTTAGCAACCAAGGGTAATCGTAAGTGATTAATTTCTTTTAGATAAGAGCCATTAATAAATTCTGCGTGCGTGATAATTACAGCTTTAGGTACCGGAATGCCCGCTTGTTCCAGGAAACGATTCGCCAGGTATTTATGTTGAACGATTTTTGTGCTTGTGGTTGGATTTAACGGGGGCTCGGCGCCGCAAAAATAAAACGTGCGTTTTCCTAATTCCAGAGCAAAACCTTTTATATCTTCTATAGGTTTTACCTTTAAGAAAAGCGCTTGAGCGCTCTTAAAATAACGTAAGGCATTACCGTTGATAATATATCCCCTGCCTATTGTTGATAGTCTTTAGCACCTGCAATAATCAACTTGTACACACGTTCGCTGATGATTCCTTCTTCGAATTTCTTTTTTGCATCCCAAGTCATTAACTGACCGCGTTCACGTACCAGACGACGCGTTGCCGAAGTCACTTCATTAGGGTCACCTTCCAAGAGGATATCACGAACTTCCTCATCAAATACGAGATATTCGCGCAAAGCTACCCGCTTCTCGTCTACAGTAGGTACAAGCTTTTGCCAGATACATAAGCGAATGGTTTCTAAAATATCAATGGTACGTCCCAAGCGTTCCTCACCAGAAAATGAGGTAACCAGACGACGCATCGTTTCTGCGACCCCTGAAGTATGCAAGGTGGTATAAACTGGGTGTCCGGTGAGTGCCGCCTCAAGTGCTGCACTGATAGTTTCTGCATCGCGACACTCTCCGACCATGATTAATCGAGGTTTTCTACGTAAGGCGTTACGGACACCATCGGCGAAACTGGGCAAATGCCGGGGAATTTCTGATTGGCTTACCACGGATGAAATGGTATCAATTTCATCGTATACAAATTCGATAGGTGACTCATAGGTGAGTACTTTGCGGTTTGAATCTTCTTTTTCAATTAAATCACGAATAAGGGATGCGAGTAAGGTCGATTTACCTGATCCTGTGGCTCCGGTAATAAAAACAATTCCTTCTTGTGGCGCGATTGCATCAATAACATCATCGGGGAGATGCATGGTTTCTAAACGCGGGGGCGTGGTCGGAATTGTTCTTAAAGTAATTTGAATCGCGTCATGTCCCTCGACAAGGCATGCGGTTCCGTTGACCCGGTAACGATAACGAACGCCACGATTGGGCCGAAATTCATAGTGCGTATCGATATCTCTTCCTGATAAAAGCTGGGTAGTGGCGTTAGGACCATAAATTGCGTTGATTAAATCACCCAGTTCAGTATTCGAGAGCTTACGGTTAGTGATTCGTAAAAGTTTGCCATAGACTTCGGCATAGATGGGTTCACCAGTTTGAATAGTTATATCGGAAGCGTTTAAGCGCTCCGTATGTTCGAGCATTTTATCCATAAACAATGGTGTAAAACGCGTCGGTTCATCTGGCATCAAATACGGATTGTTCATGGTCTCTCAAATCAATTGGTCGGTGTTACCGTGGGTTGCCACGACTTATCAGTAATTACTATTTTAGATTGATTCGCTAATTTTTCCATGTTCTTGAACTGTTCTAAAGCATTCTCATCTTTAGCAACAGCGGCCCGCCATTCGTTACTGTTTGTATTTAATGCCGGTAAGACAGTGATTCGTAACACGCGGTCATCAATACGTAATTCATTACCATCACCTGTGATGCCCAAGTCTGTATGGGAAACATAAGGAGGAGATACCATATTCATCGCTAATAGCTTACGATAAAGAATCATTCCAGTAAAATCTTCTTTAATTCGGGCAATGTTTTCTTCAAGGATCACATTAGCTTGATCCACTCCTTTTTTCCATCCTTTTTCTGTATAGACACACCAAACGTCGCGTTCTACTTTAGTTTTAGGAAGTAGGGTGTGATTGGGGTATTCAGGTTTTACATAATCTAACCACAAGTACTGACGCCAAGTGGGCGGTGTGGTCACAAATCGTGCTTGTTTTGCAACTTTATAGGTGCGATCAGCAACACGAATATTTTGGGCATCCGCCAGGTTTAGGGTATTTCGCCCCTCCAGTAAGACTGGCGGAAGAATATTATGTTCCAGAACAAGTGAATTAAAATCGTAAATTGTATCCAGGGTACGGCTTTGTTTGGTGAGCTGTTCATCGATAATTTTCGCGCGCCATGCTAATCCCGCCTGAGCACCAAGGCTTAGAGCGGTCTCTTTCAGAGCCATTTGTCGAAACTTCCCTGATTGTTTTTTTGTTCTTTCTTTTGTTGTCGTGTTGGCCATAGCCTGTATGCCAGCCAGGGAATCAGTATCGCCCATGTAAGCAGTTCTGGTGCAGGCTAGAAGTAAAGTAAAAACCAGTAGAGTAAGACTAAGAATACATTTTGGCATAGCGTAGTTCAACGACCTGACTGTTAGTGTATACATGAATATTTGCACGAATACCTGCTTGATAATCGATGTTGCGCAGGATCTCTGCTAGGCTCTGATCTTTCACCGTCATGCTAACCAGGACGGGAACTGCGGGGGACTTTCCTAGGACACGTACTTTATAATGAGCTGCCTTGGCAATCCGTGCTGTAAGTTCTTCAATAGGACCTGACCAATCAACACTGGCACGAGCCTGTAAATTATATGCATTGGGAATGGTGAGGGTATTATCTTTGTGAGGAGGAACGACTACTTTTTCAATACGAGCCATTTCTTGCATAGAATCACTAACCGAGACAGCAGCTTCAGCCAGTTTAATGGTGGCATCATCGCTGGGGTTATTTACTGGAGGCTTTTTAAAAACAGCCATAGACTTGCATCCTGTCAACAGGAGTGAAGCAATAAATAGCAAGGCCAGCTTGTTTTTCATTCAAGTATCTTTGTGTCTGATAACATGGGTTCGATTGAATCAGGAGCAAGCCTCAATGTCAAGATGAATGAGGAAAAGTTACTGATAATTTTCAATTGCACGCTTGAGTTTAAACCAGAGTGCTCTTCACTTTTTTTACAAGGATATCGAATTATTCATAGACCTATTCTATTAATCTGAATGGTTCAATTGCCAGAGCGCGTAATGTACCTGTCCTGCCTTTTTCGCACGGTGAGGATGCCAAAACTCGGGTGCTAACATCAGGGGCTGCGCTGATTCCGTATATAAAAAGCCGCCTATATTCAATAAATTTCGCTGAGCAATTACCTGAATGCAATCTTCTAAATAATTTTGTGCGAAAGGGGGGTCCAGAAAGATTAAGTCAAATTTTTTATTGGCTTTTAACAAGTATTCTCGCGAATCTATCTGCAGGGCATCTAAACCCACGGCTGGGAATAGCGCGATGCTTTTTTTCAATTGAGCAAGCACCGGTGTCGCATATTCAAGGAAAAGCACAGATGCCGCTCCCCGTGAATAAGCCTCAAAGCCTAATGCGCCACTCCCGGCGAAGGCATCTAAGCAATGTGCACCTCGAATATAGGGCATAAGCCAGTTAAACAATGTTTCTCGTACCCGGTCAGGCGTTGGACGGAGACCTTCCTGCACGGGAAACTGCAGTTTTTTACCCCGATACAAACCACCAATAATGCGAATTTCCTGTTTCAAGATTGGCCCACCGTAACTAAAAGAAGTTTATCTGGATTGATCTGTTGATGAAATGCATGTTGTATTTCTTCTTTAGTAACTGCATTGATTTGTTTAATATAATTGTCTAGATAATCATCGGGAAGATGATAAAAATTCATGCGCAAAAGTAATGTCGCAATACTGCGATTACTGGCTAAAGATAAGGGAAAAGAGCCTGTCAAATAACTTTTAGCTGCTGCTAATTCTTGATCATTGGGGCCTGTTGCGACGTAGTCATGAAGAATACTCTTGATGATGTTTAATGCCTTATCCGTTTGATCGGTACGTGTGGATAAGCTAATTAAAAATGGGCCCTCACCATGCATAGGCGTGAATTGACTGTCCACCCCATAAGTAAGCCCTCTCTTTTCCCGAATTTCAACTGCGAGTCTCGATACGAGTGAGCCTCCTCCTAGTATATAGTTACCCACCATGAGTGGAAAATAATCAGGGTTATGATGATCGATACCTACCTGTCCCAAACGAATCATGGTTTGCGATGAGGGAAAATCAGTACTTTTCATCGCCGATTGTGCCAATGGTGTGGCAGGCATGATTTGTGCCGCTGCGGTTCCTGAAGGTAGATGCTTTGTGAGTGTATTAGAAATTTGATGCGCTTTATCTGATGATATTGCACCGACTAATACTAAAGTGGCATTTTTTCCTACGTAATGGGTGTGATAAAAGTTTCGAATCTGGCTCCTGGTAATGGTTTTAAGCGTTGATGATGTCCCGGAGACTGGATGGGCGTAAGGATGATTTTTATACAAGGTGGCGAAAAAATCCAAATCAGCGATTTCTTCTGGGGATTCTTTACTTTGTTCGATGGCAATGAGTAATTGATTGCGTTCACGCGTTAAAGCCTCCTGAGTGAAGTCGGGATAATTTATGATCTCAGCAAAAGTATTAATCGACTGTTTTAACGCATCGGTCGTTACTAAAGTGCGCAAGTTGAGGATGGCCATATCGCGATTCACCTCGGCACTAAACTGTGCACCATGCTCTGCAAGTGCTTCAGCAATTACTCCTGCGTCTTTTCCATGACTACCTTGATTCAACAAGTGGTTTGTTAAGGCGCTTAAACCGTATAAATTGCCATCATAAGCTGAACCTGCTGCAAAAGCGAGGCTGATATCCAGCATAGGTACTTCAGGGGCTGCGTAAAAAATGACCTGAACGCCATTTGCTGTTTGCCACTTTTCCGTTTTAAACGTTGCAGTATATGCCTGATGGTTGATGAAGCTGAGGATTCCCACGAGCATTATGTGTTTGAATATATTCATGTCTTATTCCTTCGAGCGGGGAACTAATGTTGCTATGGTTCTATTTTGTTCCTGAAAATAATGGCGTGCCGTGTCTTGAATTTGTTGAGGGGTTATTTCATTGATTGCTTGTGTATATTGCTCTGCTTTCTTCCAACCAAGCCCGACTGTTTCCAATAATCCAATTTCATTTGCTTGACCGAAAATAGAGTCTTTTTCATACACCTTTTGCGCAATAATTTGGTTTTTGATGCGTTGTAACTCTTTTTCGGAAACACGATTCTTTTTTAGGTCTTCTAATTCTTCAAATAAACCGGATTGCAGTTTCGCTAAAGTTCCTTGCTGTGAAGGTGCTCCGTAAACGATAAATTGAGTCTGATACCGTGCGTATAGGTTATAGTAAGTGCTTGCACCCGAGGCAATATGGGAGCCTCGAATAAGCTTTTTAGCAAAACGTGCACTTTCACCTGCATCAAGAATTCCGGCTATGAGCTCCAATGCATAAGGTTCGTAAGGTTTGTCTGCGGTTGTGATCCCAGGCACAAGATAGCCTGCCATGAAAATAGGAAGCTTCACATTATTTTCAATGCGTACCTCTTTGGGGCCAAGTGATGGAGGTTCTTGATACGATTTACGTTTAGGAATTTTTCTCGCGGGGATTGCTCCGAAATACTTTTGTGCCAGTTGATGGACTTTATCTGCCTGGACATCGCCAACGATAACTAAGGTGGCATTATTCGGTGCGTAGTAAGTTTGGTACCATTTTTTTACATCATTAACGGTCATTTGCTGCAAATCATGCATCCACCCAATTACCGGATGATGATAAGGAGCGCTTAAATGAGCTGTGGCAAGAAATCGCTCAAAAGCCAAAGCTTGTGGATTATCATCCGTTCGCAAGCGTCGTTCCTCTTGAATTACTTTGATTTCGCGAGAAAACTCCTGTGGGTCGAGCAATAAATTTTGCATACGATCCGCTTCCAGCTCCAGGAGCGTACCTAATTGTGACGCTGCAGTTTTTTCATAAAAAGCGGTATAATCGTTATTGGTGAATGCATTCGATTGACCACCAATTGCAGCGATGGTTTTAGAAAATACTCCTAACGGATAACGGGGGGTGCCTTTAAACATCAAATGTTCAATTGCATGGGACACTCCGGTAATCCCCCCAGGTTCATCAGCGGAGCCGACGTTGTACCAAATCATGGAAACAACAATTGGAGCCCGATGATCTTCTTGTATCAGTATTTTTAATCCATTTTGCAAGTTATACTCTTGCACTTGGCTGAAGGTCTGGCAAGATAGTAACAGCAGCACGGTAATGAATAATTTGCGCACAAATTAACCTCATAGCAAAAAAGATGATTTGATTTTACATTTTTTAGGATATTTATACAACGATGATTAAATGGTTTAGACGAAGCCAAGAAGAAACTCAGGAAAAAAATGCTCCTTCAGAAGCGAGTATAACCCCTGTAGTTGGGGTTACAGAAGAGCAAGAATCCATTCTGGAAGAGCGCAATATTAAGGAAAATTTTTTCACTCGCTTACGTAAAAGCTTGACTAAAACCCGTACTCAGCTCGGAGAGGGTGTTGCACGATTGCTTTTGGGGAAGAAGGAAATCAACCAAGATCTGCTTGACGAACTGGAATCTTTGTTAGTTAGTGCAGACCTTGGTATAGACACCACGCAACTGCTCCTGAAACAGTTAACCCAAAGCATGGAGCGAAAGCATCTTAATAATGGAGATGCATTATTTGAGAATCTTAAAGAGCAACTAGAAGAAATCCTGGAGCGTAAAAATAAGCCTTTATCGCCAACAACTGCGGATGGTTCACCCTTTGTCATTTTGATGATCGGTGTGAATGGAGCGGGTAAAACAACCACCATTGGAAAACTTGCTAAGCAATTTCAACAGCAAGGGAAAAAAGTCATGCTTGCGGCTGGAGATACCTTCCGTGCTGCAGCAGTGGAACAATTGCAGGCTTGGGGGGCGCGCAATGAAATCCCCGTGATTGCGCAACATACAGGTGCTGATAGCGCTTCCGTTATTTTTGACGCATTACAGGCCGCAAAGGCACGTAAAATCGATATTCTCATCGCAGATACTGCAGGAAGATTACACACCCAGGACAATCTGATGGAGGAGTTAAAGAAAGTTAAGCGTGTTTTACAGAAACTCAATCCAGAAGCGCCTCATGAAACAATGCTGGTTCTCGATGCGGGTATTGGTCAGAATGCTTTAGTTCAGGCACGACAGTTTCATGACGCAATACAGGTTTCAGGAATTACGATGACCAAGCTTGATGGAACCGCGAAAGGCGGGATTTTATTTGCAGTTGCCAACGAACTGGAGATACCTTTTCGCTTTATTGGGGTGGGCGAAGGTATTGAGGATTTACGACCCTTTGATGCCAAACAATTTGTGGAAGCACTCTTCTCATGATTCACTTCGAGCAAGTTAGTAAACGCTATCCTGGAGGTTATGAGGCACTAAATAATGTAAACTTTTCCTTAGGAAAAGGGGAAATGGCATTTTTAACCGGTCATTCCGGTGCTGGGAAGAGCACATTATTAAAGCTCATCGCGCTGCTTGAGTGGCCAACTTCTGGACAATTGACCGTCAATGGTTTACGTCTGCATCAATTAAAAAGAAAGGATGTCGCCGCTCATAGGAGTCAATTGGGCATCACCTTTCAAGCTCCTCATCTTTTAAACGAGCGTACCGTGTTTGAGAATGTGGCTTTACCCTTGCAAATTCAGGGAATCTCGCACGTGCTTATTGCCAAAAGAGTGCACGCAGCGCTGGATATGGTGGGTCTGCTGCATAAGCAAAAAATGCTCCCTTCCCACCTGTCCAGCGGCGAACAGCAGCGTATTGGAATTGCTCGAGCAGTGGTGCATAAGCCCGCCGTATTGCTTGCGGATGAGCCCACAGGAAATCTTGACCCAGGTTTAGCGACAGAAATTATGTCTTTATTTGAACAGTTTAATCAGGTTGGCGTTACTGTCCTCATTGCCACTCATGATTTGCCCTTAATTGCACGAATGAAACATCGAATCGTGATGCTTAAAGGGGGACGTTTGTCATGTTAGGCAGATTACGACCTATCTTTGAACATCATCTGCAGGCAGCATTTCAAAGTTTAAATTACTTATGTAATCAACCTTTATCTACTTTAACAACCGCGTTGGTTATTGCAATTACCTTAGCCTTACCGGCTCTGTTTTGGGTACTTGGAAATAACTTACAAAACCTGGCGAATAATTGGCAAAGACAGGGGCAAATTTCTCTTTATCTGCAACTAAATCTTAGTGAAGCTGAACAAAACGCCATCGTTCATCGGGTACAAGCCATTAAAGGAATCGATAAAGTAACTCTCATTAGCCCACAAGAGGGTTTAGACGAACTACGCCAACAAGAGGAAATGCATGATATCATGGCCTACTTGCCGCAAAATCCCCTCCCAGCCGTAATCAGTGTGCAGCCCAACAGTAATCTCCGTAATGCCTTGACGCTGAAGTCCCTTCTTGAGCAATTGCACAGTATATCTGGGGTGGAACAGGTAAAAGTGGATATGGACTGGATCAAAAAACTCGACGCTTTATTAAGTTTTGTGATGCATTTTGCCCATGCTTTATTCGCTTTACTTGCTTTTGCTGTGCTTTTTGTTATAGGGACTACGCTCACTTTAGCCTTGCAAGTGCGGCATGAGGAAATCCAGGTCATGAAACTGATTGGCGCAAAAAATTCATTTATTATGCGTCCTTTTCTTTATACCGGAATATGGTATGGAGTGATAGGTGCAGTACTAGCGGTGTTTTTAGTTAATATTTTTATTTTTAGCTTAAGTTTCGCAGTAAGTCAGCTTGCATATGTATATAATATGAGCTATTCGATTGATTTATTATCAATAAGACAGATCTTGCTACTTATATTATTTGCGATTATACTAGGATGGTTAGGTGCCTGTTTCTCAGTTAGAAGGCAACTGGCGTCTATCGAACCACAAATATAATTTCTTAATTAATGAACTTGTCACTAGAGGAAGTAGTATGAGTCAGCAGTTGCAATTAGCAGCAATGAATTTACCTATTGGTAGCCTTGATGCCTATATCCATCGAGTAAACCAAATACCTATGCTTACGCAGGAGGAAGAATTTTCCTGTGCTGAGCGTTTTCATGCTGAGAATGACTTGGAGGCTGCACGACGTTTAGTATTAGCTCATTTACGGTATGTTGTGCGTGTCGCAAGAGGTTATCTAGGTTATGGCCTGCCTTTGAATGATTTGATTCAAGAGGGAAATGTTGGCCTTATGAAAGCCGTTAAACGCTTTGACCCTAAAATGGGAGTACGGTTAGTCTCCTTCGCAGTGCATTGGATTAAAGCAGAAATCCATGAGTTTGTTTTGCGCAATTGGCGTATTGTAAAAGTCGCAACAACGAAAGCGCAGCGCAAATTGTTTTTTAATTTACGCCAAATGAAAAATCGTTTGGGCTGGTATACCAAAGAGGAAGTAGAGGCGGTAGCAAATGATCTCGGAGTTTCTGCTGCGGATGTTCGCGTTATGGAGCAACGGTTAAATGCGATGGATACTGCTTTTGATATGTCAGATAGTGAAGAGCAGGAAAACTACACAGCTCCAGAGCGCTATTTATTCGACCCTAATGACGACCCTGCTGTAGTTTTAGAGAAAGAAAATACGGGTGACTTAGGAAAAGAGAAGTTATTTACCGCATTAGAAAAATTGGATGAACGCAGCCAGGATATATTACAACATCGCTGGTTAGCCGATGATAAATTGACACTAAATGACCTAGCTGAAAAATACGGAATCTCAGCTGAACGTGTTCGGCAGTTGGAAAAAAATGCCATGAAAAAAATGCGTCAGTATATCGAAGCCTAGTCTCAGATAGGGTCTTCTCAGGTAGAATACCAATAGGGAACTACCTGAGGACTCAATGCTCCCCTCATTTTGTAACCCGCGATAGGGTTTCAGTAAAAATCTCAATCTATTTAATTCATATTGACATACATTAATGATGTCTTTTGTACTTCATAATTCATTTAAGTCCATTATAAAGATACTGTAATTACAAACATATGATGAATAGAGTTTACCACCGATAATACCTGAGTAAATTACCCCCCAATCACTTGATTATAATAAGTAACTACAGCAAGATAAACTCTTTGGTCATTGATTATAATGAGTAAATTTACTCATTAGTAAGGTTGCGAATGCCCTATTATATCCTTATCCTGATCGCCTGTATGGTGTGTACTGGGTCTGCTGACGCAGCAAAATCCTTTACATTCAAAGAGGCATTAACTTTAGCATATCGATATAATCCTGAGTTACAGGCAGAGATAGAACGCGCCAAGGCCATGCATGGGATCTTTATTCAAAGCGGATTATATCCCAATCCACAAATAACGCTCACGGCTGAGGACTTCGGCGGTTCAGGCTTATACAAAGCTTATGAAGCGGCGGAAACGACGTTCTCGGTTACTCAGCCCATCCCATTGGGTAATCGATTATCTTATTTGAAAAAAGCAACTTATGGTGATTATTTAACCTCATTAGCCCAAATCAATGTTCAAAAAGCGAATCTCTACAGTAAGGTGGGGGTGGCTTATGTCGATGCATTATATGCCGGACAATGGCACGAGGTAACTGAGAAGCTCATAAAATTAAATCAGACAATTGTCGAGGAAATTACCAAACGAGTTCAGGCGGGTATTGGTACGCAACTCGATTTGCGTTTGGCACAGGTACGATTAGGGGAAGCAAGGATTCAGGAGAAAAAAGCGGTACAGGAGATGTTAAGTTTGCGCGCGCAGCTAGCACGGTTATTAGGAAATGGCACACAAGTTAACGGTCAACTCATTGATGAAGGTCTCCCTGATGTTCCTTTAAAGTGGCCTTTTTTATTGAAAAATATGGCGCATAGTCCACAACTGATACAGATGAAATTCCAATTAAAGGCTAAGCGTGCAACCATTACTGCGGTTAAACGCGCAGTTTGGCCTGATCTTAATATTCAAGCGGGTGCGCGTCATTTTTCGGATGATGGCAGTAATGCTGCGGTTTTGTCGGCTTTCGCACAAGCCCCGGTTTTTGATCGTAATCAGGGTAAAATTCTAACCGCTGAAGCCCAATACACTCAAACAACCCATGAGCTACAAGGTGTACGCCTGGAGCTGCGTCAAAATTTATACATGCTGCTTTTACAGGCGCGACAGAGCCTATATGAGGTGGATTTAGTCAGCCAATCATTGCTACCGCTTGCTCGGCAATCAATCAAACAAGCACAAGAAGGTTATCGTATGGGGCGATATACCTACCTTGAGCTTACGTTGGCTTTAACAACTCTATATGATGAAGAACGTCATTACCAACAGGCCCATGCAGATTATCATAAAGCGCTCATCCAGCTTACGGCGCTCTTGGGACTGAAACCGCAACAGGGAAATCGATGAATAAATTATCTGCTAAAAAACATGGCTCATTCGTTGTTATCTTAATTGTAGGTCTTATCTTGCTTAGCGCTTATGCTTTTTGGCATAGGTCTAAAACAGTGGCCACCGATGAACATGGTCCTCATGGTGGAAATTGGTTAGAGGAAAAGGAAGTTGCCCTGGAATGGCAACTGGATGAACGAAACATGCCCGCTCATTTTATAGTCTATGTCTATCGTCAGGGACAGCTTGTCAAACCGGAGCGTGTGTCATTGGATATTACCCTTAAGCGTTTTGATGGACGTCAGGAAAAAATCTCATTTCTTCCCCAAAAAAAATTTCTTATAAGTAATCAAGTTATTGAAGAGCCACATTCTTTTGATATGCAGGTTAATCTAAGTTTGGATAATCAGCATTATCAATGGAATCATGAGTATTTTTCCGGCAGAGTAGAAATTTCTCCCGTTATGCAGCAGGCCACGGGCATTGAAGTCCTGAAGGTGCAAAGTCAGACCATTCAAACCCATTTAAATGCGGTGGGTAAGATTACGCCAAATCGGGACACCATGGCGCCTATTTATGCACGATACCCTGGTATTATTAAGTCGATGACTAAAAAATTAGGTGAAGAGGTGGAGCAAGGTGAACGTCTGGCAACCATCGAGAGTAATGAAAGTTTACAAAATTATGTTATCAATTCTCCAGTCAAAGGCACAATTGTTCAAAAAAATGCCACTAATGGCGAATTAACACAAAATACCAAAGCACTTTATGAAATTGCCAATTTAACGGATGTTTGGGCTGATTTTACTTTATACCGCAAAGATGCGCCCTTAGTGAAAACAGGAATGGAAATTATTGTAAGCGGTGACGAAGGCACCCCCTGTGCTCGCAGCACTATTTCCTATATCTCGCCGTTAGGCATTGAAGACAGCCAAACTATTTTGGCCCGCACCTTACTTAGTAATGAGCAGCGTCAATGGTTGCCTGGAATGTATGTTAATGGTGCAATCATTATTCATAATCGGCAGGTACCTCGGGCAATTAAACCCTCAGCGATACAAATTATGGACAATAAGAAAGTGGTTTTTGTCCGTCGCGGAGACGAATTTGAAGCAACACCTGTTCTTACTGGTGCTGAGGATAATGAATGGGTAGAGATTCTTTCCGGTTTGTCCGTGGGGCAGGAGTATGTAAGTAAGAATAGTTTTTATCTGAAGGCGGAGCTGGGTAAAAATCAGGCAAAACATGAACATTAAGGGGAAGTTATGCTAATTCGAGTGCTCCAGTTTTCACTGCGTTACCGCTGGTTTGTGTTGCTCGCTACCCTAACCCTTGCCGCAATTGGGATTTATAATTTCCAACAGTTGACTATTGATGCAGTACCGGACATAACGAATGTCCAGGTGCAAATTAATACCCAAGCATCCGGCTACTCCCCATATGAGGTGGAACAGCGGATAACCTTACCGATTGAACTTGCGCTCAGTGGATTGCCTGATTTAGATTACTACCGCTCTTTATCGCGCTATGGCCTATCCCAAATAACCGTAGTTTTTAAAGATGGAACCAATATTTACTTTGCACGGCAATTAATTAACGAGCGTCTGCAGCAAGTTAAAGATCGATTGCCGCCTGATGCGGAAATTTCATTAGGGCCTGTGGCGACAGGCCTTGGTGAAATTTTTATGTATGTAGTCACCAATAAACCCAATGTTCCCAAAGCCTTACAGCATTCATCCACAGAGCTTAGGACAATTCAGGACTGGATTATCAAGCCGCAATTACGTCAGGTGGAGGGGGTTGCTGAGGTGAACACCATTGGTGGCTATGAAAAACAATTTCATGTGACCCCGGATCCGGCTAAATTGGTGCGCTACCATTTAAGTCTCAATAGTGTGGTTGAATCGTTAAAGCAAAATAATGCCAACGTGGGCGCAGGTTACATCGAACATAACGGTGAGCAGAATCTCATGCGAGTACCTGGGCAAGTAAAAAATACGACCGACATTGAAAACATAGTTATTGCCAGTTTCGAAGGCACACCGGTGCGTATTCGCGATGTGGCCCATGTTGGCTTAGGAAAAGAACTAAGGACCGGCGCTGCGACTATGGATGGCGAAGAGGTCGTTTTAGGCACAGTCTTCATGCTCATGGGAGAAAATAGTCGTATTGTTTCACAACAGGTTGCAGCAAAGCTTCAAGAAATTAATCGAAATCTTCCCCCGGGGGTGGAGGCAATCACCGTTTATAATCGCACCTTACTTGTGAATGCGACGATAAATACAGTTAAAAATAATTTGTTGGAAGGGGCACTGCTGGTTTGTGTGATTTTATTTTTGTTTCTCGGTAATATTCGTGCGGCACTGATTACCGCTGCAGTGATTCCACTATCGATGCTTATGACCATCAGTGGCATGGTCGTTAATAAAATTAGTGCTAATTTAATGAGCTTAGGTGCCTTGGATTTTGGCTTAATAGTTGATGGAGCGGTTATTATCGTTGAGAATTGCATCAAGCATTTGGCCGCTGCACAGCAGCAAAAACAAGCGACCCTTTCTCAAGAAGAGCGCTTGCACCTGATTGCAGAAGCCTCCGCAGAGGTGATTAAACCCAGTATTTTTGGGGTATTCATCATTACCATCGTGTATGTGCCCATCTTAAGTCTTACTGGTGTCGAAGGAATTATGTTTGCCCCGATGGCACAGACCGTCATTATGGCCTTACTGGCATCCATGTTGTTCTCATTAACCTTTGTGCCCGCCTCAATCGCTGTTTTTTTAAGAGGTCATCTGCAAGAACAAGTAAATTTTATCATGGGTTGGACTAATCGCAGATATCAGCAAATTTTAAACATGGGTTTAAAACGAAATTTTGTTGTATTTAGCGCTGCCCTCACCATAGTTTTTATGAGCGCGGTCGCAGCTTATAATCTTGGGGGTGAATTTATCCCAAACCTTGATGAGGGGGATATGGCCATGCATGCCATGAGAATACCCGGTACCAGTTTATCGCAGGCCATTGCGATGCAAAATTTAGTTGAACAGCGGTTAAAGCAATTTCCTGAGGTTGCGAAAGTCTTTTCCAAAATCGGGACTGCTGAAGTGGCAACCGATCCCATGCCACCGAGCGTTGCCGATACCTTTATCATGTTAAAACCGCGCGCGCAGTGGCCACAACCACGTAAAGCGAAGCAAAAATTAGTTGCCGAGATGGAGCAAGCCCTTAGTCGCATTCCCGGGAATAATTATGAATTCACCCAACCCATTCAGATGCGTTTTAATGAACTTATTTCAGGAGTACGCAGTGATATTGGGGTGAAAATTTTTGGTGATAATCTGCAACAGTTACAGCAATATGCCGAGGCGATTAGCGAAGAATTAAAAAATATTACGGGTGCTGCAGATGTTAAAGTGGAACAAGTAGAGGGATTACCTTTACGAACCATACAATTAAATCGTGATCAGTTGGCACGGTATGGCTTACAGGTGGGAGCAGTCCAGGAAGCAATTATCATTGCTATTGGCGGCAAGAAGGGCGGCGAATTGTTTGAAGGAGATCGTCGATTTGATTTGGTGGTGCGGTTACCAGAAAAACTGCGCACCAGCTCAGAGGTGTTGAAGCACATTTTTGTTCCGTTACCCCCTGCTCGAGACGGTGATCATCATTTTATTCCTTTGAGTGAAGTAGCAAAGATTGTCCGCAGTGAGAGCCCAAATCAAATCAGCCGTGAAAGTGGTAAACGAAGAATAGTCGTGACCGCAAACGTACGTAATCGTGATTTAAGCTCTTTTGTCAACGAGGCACGGGAGCGAATAGAGCAACGCATCAATCTGGCGAGCGGTTATTGGATCAGCTGGGGTGGTCAGTTTGAGCAGTTACAATCTGCTTCCAAACGCTTACGTTTGGTTGTGCCGGTTACACTGTTGGGAATTTTTATCCTGCTCTTTATCAGTCTTGGCACCGTTCGCGATGCTTTATTGGTTTTTTCTGGTATTCCGTTAGCGTTAACCGGTGGTATTTTGGCCTTGACAATGCGGGGTATGCCGCTATCGATTTCAGCGGGAGTTGGATTTATCGCTCTTTCAGGAATAGCCGTTCTCAATGGATTAGTCATGATAAGTTTTATCAATTCCCTCTTTCATCAGGGTAAAAAACTAACCGATGCCATTATCCAGGGTTCATGTGGACGCCTGCGTCCCGTGTTGATGACGGCGTTAGTCGCCTCCTTAGGGTTTATTCCGATGGCTCTTGCCACCGGAACCGGCTCTGAGGTTCAACGTCCTCTCGCAACAGTTGTGATTGGGGGTATTATTTCGTCCACGTTTCTCACATTACTGGTTTTACCCTGTTTATATTATTGTGTTCATAAAAAATCAACGAATGTTTAATGGATCCGGTTTAATTTAAGCTCAGGCTCATTGGGGAATTCTTTTTTATCCATAAGCTTGGGTGCTTCGATAAAAAAAGAAAAAATCACAAGGACGAGTAAAATCAATAGCATCCAACTCATTAAGTAAAAACAATCTTCAAGAGCCAAGGCCGTCGCTTGCCTACTGATAAAATAGCTAAGCTTGGCATAGGCTTTTTTTCCTGGGAGTGCGTGTTGTGCTTGCTGTAAAAAATTCTGAGTGGTTGCCGAAAATTCGGTGAGGCGACTACCAAGACGTTCATAATAAAAAACCTGACGTCGATGCCAAAGAGTCACAAAAAGTCCCATACCCACACCCGATCCAATGAGTCGCGTGATATGAAAAAAATTAAGACACTCTGCGGTCCTGTTTCTGGGGTAAGTTTGTACTGATAAACGAAATAGTGGACTTAAAAAAAGCGCCAAACCAATACCGGAAAGGATGCGAGAAATCGCAATCCGCTCAAAGTTAATGTGTACATTAAAAGTAGTCGTATGGTAACTTGATATCAGTAAACATATCAGCGCCACTGCAAGAGGAATACGCGGGTCGTATCCTTTATAATGTATCAATATCGGTATCCAGGCACCGAGTACCGTTATCCCTATCGATAAAATTACCCAACCCGGACTGTAATTGATATATAGTCTTAACCATAAGGACAGCAAGACAATCATGCCAAAATAAATCGCAAACAGGAGCAGTACATTGATAAGAGCCAAACAAAAATAAAATTTACGCAGCAATGAAAAATCGATTAATGGGTTTGAACTGACTAAACAACGCCAAATTAATAAGATAAAAGTCACGCTGCCAATAAAAAAGAGCATTTGCAGTAACGGGGAGCGTAACCAATCAAGTTCTTGTCCCATGACTAATGCTGTACCCAAACACAACACAGACACAACATAAAAAATATAACCCACCCAATCTAAGTTAAATTTGGGCGGTGGAAAATGGAATTTGCGATACCCGTAACCGATATAGGTCATGAGCAAGGCACAGTAGATGATATGTGAGACGAACAGTAACCGCCAATTATGATAGAAAGAAATCCATCCCCCCCAGGTGGCAGCAAGCACCGGTCCTAAGGAAAAACATAAAAGCAGTAGGGAATTTATAAATGCTTTATCTCGATCAGGTGCTAAATGAGGAATAAGGGTATAGCTGATTAAAATATATAAAGGTCCTGACGCAATTCCCTCGAGTAAGCGGAAAAAATTGAAAGTTGCATATTCTTCGGCCACAGCACATTGCCAGGTAAACAGGATCATCAGTCCTAGACACACGGTGTATAACGTGATGGGCTTTAAAGGGGTGCTTCCTGGCCTACCTAAGGGTACGCCGAGCATATTTCCGAGACAAAAAAAGCTGACACCGTAAGAGCTCATAAAGGTACTTCCGCCCAAAGCATCCACGATATAAAGACCTGCCATGAGCGGCAGGGTTAGATTAAATACGACCGCTGCAAGTGAAAAAACCAGAGCATAGAGAATCATTGACGCGCACTCCA
>JAFKHV010000117.1 GCA_017306715.1 Legionella sp.
ATGCGGCCGCCATTTAAAGCATTTAAAGCGATTTTAAATCCCATGCCTTCATCGCCGACTCGATTTGCCAAGGGTACCTTACAATTCTCAAAATAGACCATACAAGTGGGCTGATTGCGCCAACCCATTTTTTCTTCCAGTTTGCCAAAACTGAGTCCTGGGGTATTTTTCTCGATGAGTAGTGCGGTAATTCCGCGATGCCCTTCATCACTGGTGCGCACCATACATAAATAAACATCGCTGACGGATGCTCCAGAGATAAATGCTTTGGCACCATTGACCAAATAATAATCACCCTCTTTTGTCGCACGCGTCTTTAAGGAAGCAGCATCCGAGCCCGCCTCAGGCTCGGTGAGGCAATAACTGGCGATAACGTCCATCGCGGTAAGTTTTGGCCCCCAATGAGCGCGTAAAGGTTCACTGGCATATTGGTCAATTAATGAAGTCACCATATTATGGATCGATAAATAAGCACTGGTGCTGATGCATCCAGTCGCTAATTGTTCAAATAAAATTGCTGCATGCAAACGGCTTAGTTGGGAGCCGCCAATATCTTCACGAGCCACAATACCCGCCATGCCTAATGCGGCTGCTTCACGTAAAGTATCGACCGGGAAATAAGCCTGTTCATCCCAAGAATCCGCAAAGGGCGCTAATTGTTCGCGAGCAAAAGTTGCGGCTAAATCTTGAATTTGTAAATGCTCTTCCGAGAGGGCAAAATTCATCATCCTTCCTTAGAAATTTTTTGGTATAACAATACTATTAATGTACTATGAATGCCACCCTTTCTGTACTCTAGATGTCTATGCTCAATAAGCTTCCACGCGCATTTTACGCGCGCGATACCGTAACCGTTGCCAAAGAACTTTTAGGAAAATATTTGGTTCATGGGGAAAAAATTGCTCGTATTGTTGAAGTTGAGGCGTATTTAGGCGCCCATGACTTAGCTTGTCACAGCGCCAAAGGTGTAACCCCCCGCACTGCAGTGATGTATGGAGAACCTGGTTATGCTTATGTGTATCTGATCTACGGTATGTATTATTGTACCAATGTAGTGACCGAATCAGCGGGTATCGGCTCTGCAGTTTTACTGCGTGCTCTTGAGCCTATCGCTCATGTCACCGCGCGTACTCAAGGCCCCGGTCTTTTATCACGAGCAATGAATATCGATAAACAACTGAACGCGCATGATCTTCTCAGTGATAACTTTTATATTGCTGCACCATCGGTTGAAGAAACGTTTACTTTAATCGCGCGGCCACGAATTGGTGTCCATTATGCCCAAGAATGGGCACAAGCGCCCTTACGTTTTTATATTCAAGGGAATGCTTTTATTTCTAAACCATAATGGTATGATTCGCCTCAAGAGGTCAAAAAGAAAAAGATTTATATGGCAAGCACCCCTCCGGCCACAATGGAACAGGCTCTTCACACATTAAAACAATACTTTGGCTTTGATTCCTTTCGGCATCCCCAAGAAGAAATTATTCGGGAGATTCTTGCGGGAAATGATGTCTTAGTACTCATGCCTACTGGCGGCGGAAAATCTTTGTGCTATCAAATACCCGCACTCCTGCGTCCAGGAGTTGCCATCGTCGTTTCTCCCTTAATTGCACTGATGGAAGATCAAGTAACTGCACTGAAAACTCAGGGCATTCGTGCCGCTTATTACAATTCATCCCTATCAGCGGTTGAGGCGCGGGAAGTTCTTGCTCAATTACATCAGAAAAATTTAGACCTGTTATACGTAGCCCCCGAGCGATTGGTTAGCAGCAGCTTCCTCGAGCGCCTCCAAGAGTGTGATTTGGCATTGTTCGCCATCGACGAAGCCCACTGTATTTCGCAATGGGGTCATGATTTTCGTCCTGAATATGCCGCTTTGGGAGTGCTTAAAAGTCATTTCCCTGAAGTTCCACTCATCGCCTTAACTGCTACCGCAGATCAACAAACGCGCCAAGATATTGTCAAACGCTTAAATTACCAACCGAAAAAATTTATCGCCTCGTTTAATCGTCCCAATATTCATTACCGGGTCTTAGCTAAAACCAATGCGGTCAAGCAAATAAAAGAATTTTTAGGCGGTGTGACGCAACAATCTGGCATCATTTATTGCAGCACACGCAATAATGTTGAATATGTAGCCGATAAGTTGCATCAACTGAATTTTAATGTACGTGCCTACCATGCAGGCTTGCCGCATGAAGAACGCCGGGAAGTTCAGCATTTATTTCGTCATGATCGCATCGACATCGTGGTGGCAACAATTGCCTTTGGTATGGGCATTGACAAACCTAATGTGCGTTTTGTCATTCATTATGATCTCCCTAAAAATATTGAAGGCTATTATCAGGAAACCGGCCGTGCCGGTCGTGATGGTTTAGCATCACAAGCATTACTGCTGTACGATCCTACTGATAGTGGACGCTTACGCTCCTGGATTTATAATAACCCTGGCCTTGAACAACAACGCGTTGAACTGGGTAAATTAAACCATATGGTGGCTTTTGCCGAAGCCGCACATTGCCGACGCCAAATACTACTACGCTATTTTGATGAGCCGACACCAGAAGCATGTCAATACTGCGACATTTGTGACTCACCACCAAAAACCGAAGATGCCACGGAAGATGCGCGTAAGTTTTTATCCTGCATCTATCGATTACAACAAAATTTTGGTTTAACACATACGATCGATGTTTTACGAGGCAGCCAGGCAGAGAAAATACAACAATTTGGACATCATCTTCTCAGCACTTTTGGTATTGGACGGGATAAATCTGCCCATTATTGGAAGCATTTAGCCTGGCAATTAATTCATAAAGACTATTGTATACAAGATTATGCACGTTATAACGTGTTAAAACTCACGGAAAAGGCAGTTCCCTTGCTCAAAGGATGCGACCGTATCGCTTTGACTTTACCTCCTGAAGAAATTAGAGAAGAAAAAAAGAAATACAAAATAGCACGCTCCCCTGTAAATGACAGCCCTCTGTTTAATGCCTTACGTGCTTTACGTCGACGCCTGGCGGATGCAGAGAACAAACCACCCTTCATGATATTTAGTGATGCCACACTACAGGCCATGACTGAATTACTGCCGCAAAATCGTCAAGAAATGCTCGAAGTTCCTGGCATCGGTCAACATAAGTTACAGCATTATGGTGATTATTTCTTGGAAATACTGCTTGACTACGAACGCTTTGAATAATTTTAATCGTTCAGGTATTCTAGCGCGCAGCCTGCTCTTTTGCTGGTTAGATTTAGTAATTAGCAATTAATTACGTTCATTTATAGGACAAGGAGTTACACAATGAATGAAAAACTAAAAAAAGTAATTGAGGAAATTGAAAAAAATTCTCAAATTGGAAATCCCTCTGATCACTACCCGATACAAAATAAAGATGTGACCGCTGTTTATAATATCCCATTTGCAGAAAAGCCCATCACCAGTTTGATGCAGCAGCTAAATATTACTGTTGAAAAAGAGGGCTTACGCAGCGTTGGTAACTTGCATTCGCAACAAAGTACGGAACTGGTTATCCCAAGCATTTCAAATCCTAGTCATACAGCTTCATTAAGTTTAGAGAAATGCAAACATTTGTTAAACACCGGTAAAATTTACCTCAACATCGATGTAGGTCTTAGTGAAGAGCAGTTTAAAAATTTATTGCCGAAATCTAATCACGATGAGAATGCAATATTGGATTTCTCTGAAGAGATGAAATATCAATCCAGTGCTCTGTGTCATGCTCAAGAGATAAGCTTTTTAACCTCATTTACCACGCATATCAAAAAAAATAAAAAAAATAATGAATTAATTTCCCGTTTTATTGGATTGCCACAAGCAGGGACAGTCGTTTCTGATAACTTATGGCTGCTTTCAACCCCTGAATTTAATTTCTCCAAACATAAAGAAATCAATTCTGAAATGTATTTAACGAATATGCTTCATAGTTTATTTCATGCAGCAACCCAAGAGCATTGTGAATTTTTAATCATTCCTACGTTCCATTTCGGCCATCATAAAAACCATAATGAATTATTTTATTCAGCCTTAATCAGGATAGCAAAACATTACCCTAAGGTTAACGTTATTTATAATTCCGCTCAACAGCGCAAAGATCTTAAAGAAAGGATAGCTGAGGAGCAATGTGACAATATTGCCATCACGGAAAAAGACGTTTTAGCGATCGCTTCTTACCTGCAGCAACAAAAATGTAAAACCGCGCTTTATAATCCCACAACCCTAGAAGCTGTTTATGGTTATGCGGATATTGGCTGCTACTGGCAATATACACATAAAAACAAATTCGGTAAAAGCCTCTCTGCAATTCTTGGCAATGTTACCACCTGCGTTCTTAACAGTCATGGGATAAATTCTGAAGCATTTGCCCGCATCCATACCTTTAGCCTAATGAATAAACCTGCGGATGAGCAGCTGAATGTTTCATCTGATTCAGATAACTTTACTACAGCATCGGATGTTTCTAGTACTAATCCAGATGAAAAAATTGATTCAATAGAGCCGCCAGCGCACGGGG